>JBQCJM010000335.1:0-3387 GCA_051952715.1 Flavisolibacter sp. | reverse complement strand
GTATGGTATCTGACTTTGAAAGGGGAACAATACCTTTTTGTTCCTGTGCTGTTGCATTAAAAGTGAAAAAAACAAAAACTAGTAAAGATAAAAAGCTGGGCATTGCCATCTGTGGCTTCCGGTTCATCATCAACAAAAATTGATTTTTAAAATTATCCGATAAAGGTAGATAAGACTGACTGGCAACTTGCTGTTTGCGAAATCGTTTGCGCAGTTGATTGTTACGGGGTAATGACTAATGAAACGTTCTTAACTTGTTGGTCGAATTTCGGGGAAGAGCTTAATGGTTATTGAAAAGTATCAACATTCGCTGCGGACAGTGATAAATTTTTCCAACAAATATTTTGTGGTACATACAGAACATTTTAGTAGAGGTATGGGATACTGTAGAGCCAGATACATATTGTCGGTGCAAGCCATTTTATATGGCGAGATATTCTCTCTGACAAATTAATGCCCTTCATCACTAAAAATATGAAATAAGTTTGCTTATAATATAAGTAGTATGGTTATTGTTGGAAACACGATACACCATAAGACAGGGAATCTATTCTAACTCAGCAACAAAAAAATATCAACATGGAAGCAGTAAAAGCAACAGCAGAAGGCGCAAAAATGGTAAATGCCAAACAAGTAAAGGCATTTGGTACAGAAGCCGCAACAGCGCCACTGAACCAATTGAATATTCAAAGAAGAAAACCAACACCGCATGATGTAGAAATTGAAATATTGTACTGCGGTGTTTGCCACTCCGATTTACACACTGCAAGAAATGAATGGCACAGCACCATTTATCCCTGTGTACCGGGCCACGAAATTGTCGGAAGAGTAGTAAGTGTTGGTGGCCACGTAACAAAGTTTAAAGCAGGCGATTTAGCAGCAGTAGGCTGCATGGTGGATAGTTGTCGTGAATGTGATTATTGCAAAGAAGGCCTGGAACAGTATTGCGAACAGGGTAATACGGGAACATATAATTCGCCGGATAAACATTTGGGTGCACAAACCTATGGAGGTTATTCAGAAAGCGTGGTTGTAGATGAAGCCTTTGTTCTACGGGTGCCAGAGAATCTTGACCTCGCAGCTACTGCGCCACTGCTGTGTGCAGGAATAACAACTTATTCTCCACTCAAACATTGGAATGTAGGCCCCGGTAAAAAAGTAGGTGTTGTGGGCATTGGCGGGCTGGGTCACATGGCCGTGAAACTTGCAAAAGCAATGGGAGCAGAAGTGATTGTATTTACCACCTCGCCATCCAAGTTTGAAGATGCCAAACGTTTAGGTGCTGATGATGTGGTACTGTCAAAAGATGATGATCAAATGAAACGCTATGCCGGCAAGCTTCACTTTGTTTTAGATGCTGTTTCTGCACAGCACAACATTAATGCTTACCTAAATCTTTTGCGGGTAGATGGTTCGCTGGCATTGGTAGGTGCTCCCGAGCATCCGTTGCCAGTGGCTGCCTTCAGCCTTATTCCTTACCGCAGAAGCTTTGCAGGCTCGCTGATCGGTGGTATAGCCGAAACACAGGAGATGCTTGATTTTTGCGGCAAGCATAATATCGTTTCCGACATTGAAATGATCAATATCCAGCAGATCAATGAAGCCTATGAACGCTTGCTGAAAGGCGATGTAAAATATCGCTTTGTCATTGATATGGCATCTTTGAAAAAGTAAAGTGCTGCATAAGAAAAAGAATTTGCCATGGAAATAACAAAAGTAGGTGCAAAGCCTTCAGTTAAAGGTCCGGAAGACTGGTTCACCGGGTCCGTGCGAATAGATCCATTATTTGATGCCAATGATGCAAGACGCGGTGCTGCCGCCAGCGTTACATTCGAGCCGGGTGCAAGAACAGCATGGCACACCCATCCACTGGGACAAACGTTGATCATTACTGCTGGTTGCGGTTGGGTGCAGAAAGAAGGAACAGCTATTGAAGAAGTACATCCGGGTGATGTTGTGTGGTTTGAACCAAATGAAAAGCATTGGCATGGCGCCACCTCGACAACCGGTATGACGCATATTGCTATCCAGGAAAACCTTAATGGTAAAGTGGTGGAATGGATGGAAAAAGTGAGTGACGACCAGTATAAACAAATATAAAGTTGACATCTCTTCCGGCGTAAAGAAAAGACCTTGCAAACCTGAATTTTCAAGGTCTTTTTTTAGTAACCTCTTTTACTTCACAAAGCCATTTCTTTACAAATGGCTTCTTATTTTTTAAACGTAAATTTATTTTCAAGAATAGTCAAGTATGAAAAGAATCGTTTTTATAGCCGTTCTGTTATCATCTCTTTTTGTTCAGGCGCAGGAAGTCGCTTCGCCAAATAAAAATTTGCTTCTGCAATTTACATTACAGGGTGACGGAACGCCCAGCTATACGCTTACTTATAAAAGCAAATATGTTGTTAAGACAAGTAAACTCGGTTTTGACCTGAAGGACAAACAATCTTTGTTGAATGATTTTATAATCACAGACACGAAAACATCATCTTTTGACGAAACCTGGATGCCGGTGTGGGGAGAGGTAAAAACAATCCGCAATCATTATAATGAATTAGCCGTAACATTAAATCAAAAAGAAACAGGCCGTGTAATGATCATGCGCTTTCGTGTGTTTGATGATGGCCTTGGATTTAGGTACGAGTTTCCTGTTCAAAAAAACCTTACCTATTTCGTGATCAAAGAAGAACGAACGGAATTTGCAATGGCAGGAGATCATACGGCCTTTTGGATACCAGGCGACTATGATACGCAGGAGTATGATTATACAAGGTCAAAGTTGTCGGAGATAAGGAGCCTAATGGCAAAATCCATTACAAGCAATTTATCGCAAACATCTTTTTCTCCAACCGGAGTGCAAACTTCCTTGATGTTGAAGAGCGACGATGGCCTTTACATCAACCTGCATGAAGCTGCATTGATCAATTATCCGGCTATGCACCTGAACTTAGATGATAAGAACTTTATTTTTCAATCGTGGTTAACGCCTGATGCACGAGGCGATAAAGGTTATATGCAGGCGCCTTGCACTACACCCTGGAGAACTGTAATTGTAAGCGACGATGCCCGTGATATTCTGGCTTCCAGAATTACGTACAATTTAAATGAACACTGTAAGATAAAAGATGTTTCCTGGATCAAGCCTATTAAATATGTTGGCGTTTGGTGGGAAATGATCACAGGTAAATCTACATGGGCATATACCGATGATTATCCTTCTGTTCAATTGGGTATAACCGATTATAAAAAAGCCAGGCCCAATGGGCGACATGGTGCCAATACAGCCAACGTTAAGAAATACATTGATTTTGCAGCCGCAAACGGCTTTGATGCCGTATTGGTTGAAGGCTGGAATATTGGCTGGGAAGACTGGTTTGGAAATTCAAA
>JBQCJM010000334.1:0-9957 GCA_051952715.1 Flavisolibacter sp. | reverse complement strand
AGATGAACGAGGTAATTCTGAGCAAGAATAACCTGGTGATGAAAAGGCTTTGGAACCTTGATACCAACACTTACGAGGACGGCGCATTGGATAAAAAGACAAAGGAAATGCTTGGGCTGGTGGCCAGCATGGTGTTGCGTTGTGATGATTGCATTAAATATCATTTAGGTAAACCGCATGAACTCGGCGTCACTACCGAGCAGATGTACGAGATCTTTGCAGTGGCCAATATTGTTGGCGGAACGATCGTGATTCCGCATACAAGAAGAGCGGCGGAGTATTGGGAAGAACTGATGAACAAGGAACAAGGAATGTTGAATGATGAAGTAGAGGCCTTAGCAATATTGAAGCTTCCTGATTTAACTTAGAGATAATGGAACGCAAATTTAATTTGGATGAAAGACTGATTGAATTTGCTTCAGCGATCATAGACATTGCAGAAGCCTTGCCTGATTCTGTAGCCGGTAATCATTTGGCAGGTCAATTAATTCGCAGCGGAACATCGCCCTGCTTACAATATGGCGAAGCGCAAAGTGCAGAATCAAGAGCCGATTTTATTCACAAGATGAAAATATCAGCAAAAGAATTAAGATAAACATTTAACTGTTTAAGATTAATCAGAAGAAAAAAGTGGTTTGCTAAAGAATCTTTAAATGCTTGTATTGATGAGAACAATCAATTGATTTCAATATTTGTTAAGAGCATTGAAACAGCACAAAAAAATAATAACACAAAAATAAATGTTCGGGGAAAAGAAGGAATGTCCGAATCCAAATAATTCAAAGTTCAATATTCCTTGTTCCTTGTTCGATATTCAATTATGGAAACAACAACGATAAACCCTCCTATATCTCTTACTGCAAAAGATTTTGCTACCGACCAGGAAGTGAGGTGGTGCCCCGGTTGCGGCGATTATTCAATATTGGCACAAGTGCAGAAAGTAATGCCTACGCTGGGTATTCCACGTGAGAATATTGCTATCATTTCGGGCATTGGCTGCTCGTCGCGTTTCCCTTACTATATGAACGTGTACGGCATGCATTCTATTCATGGCAGGGCAACAGCTATCGCCAGTGGACTGAAAGCATCAAGGCCTGAGTTAAGTGTGTGGATCGTTACCGGCGACGGTGATAGTTTAAGCATTGGGGGCAATCATACCATTCATTTGCTACGCAGAAATTTTGATGTGAACGTTTTGCTGTTCAACAACCAGATCTACGGATTAACCAAAGGTCAGTATTCTCCTACATCGGAAGAAAACAAGATCACCAAGTCAACACCTTTTGGCAGTATTGATCATCCGTTCAATCCGCTGGCTTTGGCTATGGGGGCTGATGCCACTTTTGTTGCCCGCAGCATGGACCGTGACCCGAAGCATTTGCAAAGCATGTTGTTAAGGTCTTATGCGCATCATGGTGCTTCTTTCCTCGAGATCTATCAAAACTGCAACATCTTTAACGATGGTGCTTTTGAAATTTTTACAGAGAAAAGTTCAAAGGCAGATGAAGCCTTGTTCTTAGAAAACGGACAGCCATTGGTTTTTGGGGCTAATAAGGATAAGGGAATTAAACTGGATGGCTTTACGCCTGTGGTGGTAAGCCTTAACGAAGGCTATAGTGTAAACGATTTGTGGGTGCATGACGAAAACGATATTTACAAAGCACAAATACTTACCCGCATGTTTGATGATCCAAAGCAGCAGGGTCATTTGCCAAGACCTTTTGGCGTATTTTACCAGGCTATACGGCCCACTTATGAGGATATGATGAAACAACAGATACAGGCTGCCAAGGACAGAAAGCCTGCCGACCTGGATAAGCTGTTAAGAGGAAATGAAGTTTGGGAGATTGCGTAAACGCATTCCAATGTAAACTTACTAATGCCGCCATGTGCGGCATTTTTGTTGTGTACCTTCATCATATAATTCCTTACAAAGGAAGTTTTTGGAAAAACCGATCTTATGCTGATTCATATTCATCCACAAAATCCACAGGAACGATTAATAAGGCAGGTTGTAGATATGCTGAAAGGTGGCGGCATTATCATTTATCCAACCGATACCATTTACGGGTTGGGATGTGATATTTACCAGCACAAGGCCGTAGAACGCATTTGTGCCATTAAAGGCGTGCAGCCGCAGAAGGCCAATTTGTCTTTTGTATGTTACGATCTTAGCGATCTAAGCCAATATGCCAAACAATTAGATACATCGGTTTACAGAACATTAAAGCAGCATTTACCCGGACCATATACTTTTATTTTAGAAGCCAGCAAGCAAGTGCCTAAAATTTTAAAAACAAAAAAAGATACGGTGGGTATTCGTGTGCCCGATAACGTTATTGCAAGATGTATTGTAAAGGAGTTGGGAAATCCTATTTTAAGCGCCACGCTTCCCGGCGAATATGTTGAAGATTATACCGATCCCGAAATTATTCATGATAAATTTCAAAAAAGAGTAGATGCAGTTATTGACGGTGGTATTGGTGGAATGGAACCTTCTACCATTGTTGATTTTACAGGCGGCGAACCAGAGGTGGTAAGAGAAGGCGCAGGTGTGTGGGAACACTAATTGTAATGAATGGAACATGGTTTTAAAGAACAATGACTCAAACTGATCGAAGGGTAATTGCTAAAAGGAAAAATTAACCTGAAAATCCTGTTAACCTGTTATTAATGTAACTAACCTGGATAACAAACGAAACACCGCCATTACTAGCGGTGTTTGTTAACCTTCAACCATTCTTTTACGGCAGATCATTTAGATGCAGCACATGAAAAAGACAGCTTTAAGACAGTAAAACGCTGCATGGGTTTAATCAAATAGCAGGTTCATCAAAAAATTGGGGCCGGCTATAGTCGAGCCGGAATGACTTACGATGATATTTGCAAGACCCATATTTATCTAAGGCCGCCTGATGCTCTTTGGTAGCATAGCCTTTGTTTTGCGCCCAGTTATATTGCGGAAATTTGCTATGCAGCGCTTTCATATAATCATCTCTGTATGTTTTAGCCAATATACTGGCGGCGGCAATAGAAGCGTAAATGGCATCACCCTGAACGACGCATTTGTGCGGAATTTTTTTAAATGGTATAAAGCGGTTGCCATCGATCAGCAGCAGTTGCGGTTGAGGCGTTAATTGCTTAATGGCAAGATGCATGCTTTTGAAAGAAGCTTTTAGAATGTTGATCTTATCAATTTGCTTATTGCACAAGTCGGCTACAGCAAAAGCAATAGCATGTTGTTCAATATAGGGCCGCAATTGGTAACGCTGTTCCTCCGAAACCTGTTTCGAATCGTTTAACAAAGGATGATAAAAATCTTTAGGTACAATAACGGCAGCCGCAAATACGGGACCAGCCAGGCAACCACGTCCGGCTTCATCACAACCGGCTTCTACAAGTTCGTCCTGGTAATAGGTTTGCAACAATTGATTTTTTTCAAAAATAAGAGACAATGAATTTTAAAAGCCACTAACCGTCATAAAAATTCTTTAACTGATGAGGATAGAGCAGCGGGTATTTGGTAAATTTAAGTACACCTAACGGCCATGCGGTTTTTTCAATCATCGTGGTTCCCGGTTCTTCTCGGAATTATTATAACGACAATGATTTTGAGTGAGATTCTTGCACCCAGCCCCAAAATATACATTCAGTCGTTTCACCAACCTTACAATGAAGATGAACTATGGCAGGCCCCTTCAGAAGATGAAATTTCTGCCGATGCGGAAGGGGATTTGATTCGCTACGGGAAAGAACTTATTGTTAATACATCAAAATATTTGGGACCGAGGGGAATCGTTGCATCTGTGGCTAATAACATGAATTGTCAAAATTGTCATTTAGCAGCCGGTACGCAAAACTTTGCCAATCCTTTTTCAGCCGTTTCTTCCACTTATCCCAAATACCGTGAAAGAAGCGCAAGGGTTGAATCTGTAGAATTTAGAGTGAACGATTGTCTGCAAAGAAGCCTGAATGGAAAAACCCTCGATAGTGTAAGCCCCGAAATGAGGGCGATGGTAGCATACTTGAAATGGGTAAGCAAAGATGTGCCGAAGGGATTAAAGCCTAAAGGCGCAGGAACAATAGTTCTTCCTTTTTTAAATCGTGCCGCTGATCCGCAAAAGGGAAAATTGGTTTTTATAAATATTTGCCAGCGTTGCCACGGAGCCGGTGGCGAAGGCGTATTGGCAACCGATTCAGGCAGCTATATTTATCCCCCATTGTGGGGCAACAATAGCTATAATGTCAGTGCAGGCATGTACACACTTTCGCGATTGGCTGGCTTTGTAAAAAATAATATGCCCTTTGGCACTACATGGAAAAACCCGAAGCTAACCAATGAACAGGCATGGGATGTGGCCGCCTTTATTTGTTCTCAACAAAGACCCAGCAAAACCTTTATGGACGACTGGCCTGATGTTTCTAAAAAGCCCGTTGATTATCCCTTCGGTCCTTACGCCGATTCATTTTCCGCCACACAGCATAAATATGGACCTTTTCTTCCGATAGCGAAGAAATGAATAATGAGTAATCAGTAATGAGCGGTCGTTTCCAATACAAGAAGTCTCTTTATTGAACTGAGCAGCCGAAAGTTGAAGTGTAAGAACACTTCAACCTACTGAAACCGCTCATTACTCATTATTCGTCGCTGATTTCATCATCCTGCAAAACAATAGCTGCATCCATGTTCCTGCGCCCTGCCTACGGCCCACACACCAGAGGGAACAACCTGTACACCTGGCAACAGGCCTGCCATCCAGTCTTTTTTTACATCATCGGGACTCATATTCATACCCTGTGCTAATGCTGTACTGTAAACGGTCATGGCAGCGTTGCATACGCAAAACATGACGCCTTTTTCCTGCAGATCATTAATGCCTATCGCTACGGCGCCAAATCCCGGTATCTGAAAATCTCCGGGTTTTGGTTTCCAGAATGGATTGCGGGTGGAAGCTGCGGTTTTATAATCGGCTGCTTTAAAAGCGTTGCCAATTTCACCTGCTTTAAACACTTCGCCGAAATTATATTTAGCCCATATCCTGTCTTCAAAGGCATAAGGGATCGCTTCGTGGCGCAAAACCACTACAACACTGTTATCTTTTGATGGTGTGCCTGTAGCTTCATTGGTTAACAAAAAAACCAAAGGCCACGCAAAAGGCATCACTTCGTGGGGGCGTGTGGCATCAAAAACAATTCTGTGTTTGCCTTTTATTTGGTTGAACCAGGTATCAGGGTCGGTGTCAGTGTCGTCGTAAAAGTTTTCAGAAATTTTTTTGGCACCTGCTGAAAGTGGGGCTAAGGAAGCTGCGCTGATGGTAACTGCACCGGTGGCAATGGTACCTAAAAAATTGCGGCGGGAGGTTTGTTGTAAGTTTTTGTCTCGCATAGTAAAACGTTTTGGTGAATGGAAAAAGAAAGGACTTATTAAGATACGAAATCTATTTACCGCCAAAAATTTTAATTATAGCTGAAAACCGGTGCTGCGTAAAAGTTTCCTTCAATAATGTGAAGAAAAAATCGTAAACTTTAATACACCAAAATCGAACAGTTATGAAACCAAATCTTTTGCTCATTTGTCTATTCATTTCTTCTGTTCTTTTGCATGCACAAACGGTTCCTTATAATGTTGTATTTGATTTAACCAGCAAAGACACCAACGATCACAAAGCTGTTATCCGTTGGATCAATGGCATATTGCAGGAAAAGCCCGATGCCAGGCTGGAAGTAGTGCTGTATGGCCAGTCGCTGGATATGATAAGAAAAGACAGGTCGGTAGTGGCGCCGGATATTGAGCGGCTAACACAAAATAAAAATGTTGCGGTAAAAGTTTGTGCAGTTGCCATGAAACACCACAACATTGATGCATCACAACTGGTAAGCGGCGTAGGCATAGTACCCGATGGTATTTACGAGATCATCACCAAACAAAAAGAAGGGTGGGGCTATATTAAGGCGGCACATTAGGAGTTTGTTATCATTAGGATTGTAAAGTACTTGCACTACATTGATGAACGATTTTTGAATGGGTAAAATCCTGTTAATCCAACCATAACCCCTGATCTGTAGTTAATCTACGTTTACCTTTGCGGGCCATGAAAGAACTACATCGCTCATCAAAGCCTGTGGCTGTCTGGCTGCTTGTTGGCGTAGGGATGATCATCGTCCAGATTATTTTAGGAGGCATTACACGACTCACCGATTCCGGCCTTTCCATTACTGAATGGAAACCCATTTTGGGCACCATACCACCTTTGAATGAACAACAGTGGAACGAAGCTTTCGATCATTACAAACAGATTGCGCAGTTTAAACATTTACACTCCTATTTTACACTGGAAGATTTTAAATCTATTTTCTTTTGGGAGTGGATGCACCGGCTTTGGGGCCGGGTGATAGGTGTAGTATTCCTTATTCCTTTCATTATTTTTTTGGTGCAAAAACGATTTTCAAAAGAAATGGTGCAGCCCATGGTTATTCTTTTTTTATTGGGCGGCTTGCAGGGATTGATAGGATGGATCATGGTAAGGAGCGGACTGAATGACGAAGACCTTTATGTAAGTCATATTAGGCTGGCTATTCATTTCATTGCAGCACTGGGCCTGCTGGTGTATACATTTTGGTTTGCACTGAAGTTATTGGTAAAGCCGCAGCAAAAAGTTTATGCACCTGCTTCTAAAGATTTTGCTGTCACTATCATCATCCTATTGGTTTTGCAATTGATCTACGGAGCTTTTATGGCCGGCTTAAAAGCGGCTACTTTTGCACCTACCTGGCCCGATATTAATGGAAGCTATTGGCCTTCTCATGTTACCAGTTTTGCGGGCAGATCGTATTCGTTTTTATCAGCTTTGGTCAACAATCCTATTGTCATTCATTTTATTCACCGCAACCTGGCCTACCTTATTTTTATCTTGATCGTTGTGTGGAGCGTTAAGGTTTCTAAAATCAAAGCAAGTTCTTTGTTCAACAACGTTAAGTGGCTTCCGTTATTATTGGTCATCACCCAGGTAATTTTAGGTGTTGCCACTGTACTCACCAGCTATAAAAGAGTGCAGCAGCGTTGGGGCGTTTTTGAGTGGAATGCGCAACTGCACCAGGTAGTGGCCATGTTTTTATTGCTTTCATTAGTGACCGTTTTATTTCTTTTCAATCGCAAACAAATTACTAATTCTGAACCCGGAGTTTAACCTCAACCGATTTAGTAGTATTTTAGGGATGTGTTGAAAACCCGATATTCATTTTTCGATTATTCCAGAGGAGTTTTTTATTCGTTACCCGTTCAGCTCCTTTTCCTGCATTTTAGAAAATACCAGGTGCTGCTGGTTTTTTGGATACTGCTTTTTATTGTGGTCAATTGTAGCTTTATGAAAAGCTTTGGCGCCGAAGCATTATTTCTGGGCCCGGAATATTTAGGCGATGTGAATGCCATTGGCGCGGCTATTATGGGAATGGCCATTGCCGTTTTTATTATGTGCTGGAACATCACCACTTTTATTTTGTTCAGCCGCCATTTTACTTTTTTAGCCGCCACGCAATATCCGTTTTTGAAATATTGCATTAACAATGCTGCCATCCCGCTTACTTTTTTAATATTTTATTTATTGAAAGCCTATCAATATGCACACTATAAACAACTCATCGCAAATGTTGAAATTATATTTTTGGTAACAGGCTTCTTAGCAGGCTTGCTTTTGATACTGGCAATTTCTTTTCTTTATTTTTTCAGGGTAGATAAAACCGTATTAAAAAAATTACAACCTGCTTTTAATAGTGCCCGCAATTATTTTGGGCATTTGCAACCTGAAAATATTGCGGCCAGTAATCTGTCGCTGATTCACTCCGAATGGTTTTTGGATTCTTTTTTTCGTGTCCGCCGCTGCCGCGATGTTTCGCACTACTCGCACGAGCTGATGGAAAAAATCTTTAAGCGGCACCACTTCGCTGCCGTGGTAAGCTTGCTGATCGCTTACCTGTTTCTAATCCTTATTGGTTATTTTCTCGATTCGAAATTTTTCCAGTTGCCGGCCGGCGCCAGCATCACTTTATTCTGTGCAATTTTAATTGGTGTGATAGGCTCGCTGGTGTATTTCTTCCAAAGCTGGAGTGTGCCTGCGCTTATTATTTTTATTTTCTTCATTAATGCATTGTACAGGATTGAATGGATCGATCCACGCAATAAAGCCTATGGTTTAAATTATAATAACAAGACAGAGGAACCTGTGTACACAAGAGAAAGTCTTGAACACCTGAGTAATCCGCAAGCCAATGCAGCGGATAAAAAAAATATGGAGGTGATTCTCAATCGGTGGAAGCAAAAGCAGGAAGAAGAAAAACCTTTGTTGATCGTAATGACAACCAGTGGCGGCGGCACCCGCAGCGCCACCTTTACCATGAATGTGATGCAGCACCTTGACAGTATTACCGGCGGGCAGATCATGAAAAAAACCTTTCTCATAACAGGTGCCTCAGGCGGTATGATTGGTGCTACTTATTTCCGGGAGTTGTATCGTGAAAGACTGCATCACCAGCCCATTAATTTGCAATCAAAAGCATATGTTGATAATATTGCCGGCGATCTTTTGAATCCAACCTTTACTTCTTTTATTGCCAGGGATCTTTTTGCACCAGAGCAAAAAGTAACCATGGGCCCGTATACTTATTTGCGTGACAGGGGTTATGCGTTTGAAGCGGCTTTGAATGACAACACCGGCGGTGTGCTGGACAAAAAATTAAAGGATTATGTAGCCGATGAATCAGCGGCCAACATTCCGCTTATGTTTTACCATAATGTTATTACCCGTGATGCAAGGATGATGCTGATCAGTACACAACCTTTGCGGTTTATGATGCAGCCACCAGCCGATTCTGTTGATGTTAATGTTACACCGGATGCTGTTGACTTTACTACCTTTTTTGCCAACCAGGACCCTTATAATTTACGCATACTTACAGCGCTGCGCATGAACGCCACTTTTCCTGTGGTGTTGCCCAATGTATGGTTGCCATCCAACCCTGTAATTGATGTAATGGATGGCGGCCTGAGAGATAATTATGGTGTATCTACCTCATTGCGCTTTTTATCGCACATGCAAAAATGGATCGAAGAAAATACCAGAGGCGTTTTGATCATACAAATACGCGACCGCATGGACGGCGGTTGGGAGCATCCATATGAATATGATAATCTTTCCGAGAATGCAGTAAAGCCTTTCTTTTTATTGCAGAACAACTGGTATAAAATGCAGGAATATTTTCAAAGCGATATGGCTGATTATTTTGTAACCAACAGCGGTTTTCCCATTCATAAAATAAGTTTCCAGTACATACCCAAGAAAGAAGAAGATAAAGCTGCTTTGAGCTTTCATCTTACCAGGCGGGAAAAGCTGGACATTGCCACTTCGCTCAAATCGAAATACAACGTTGAGAGCTTTTCAAAGGTTTTGCAATTAACCGGTTCAGGGGAAAATAAGACGAAAGGCCTGGTGCAATAATGTCGCTTGCATCTTAAATAACTTTTTTGTTGAAATATACCCGTGTAAAAACGGTAGTAATACCGTGATAACACGGCTGACTGACGTAGAAAGCAATATTAAGTTTGAGAAGTATTATTTCTAAACAAAACTGTTGCCATCATGAAAAAATTAATGCTCATCTTCAGCTTTTCTGCAGTTTCCCTAACTACTTTTTAATCCTGCCAAAAAGAAGCCCTCCAAAGTTCCTCAAACAAAGCACTTATAGATAAAGTAAATTCCTGGCTTGATAACCAAAAATCTGCTGCGCAAAAAAATAAAAATGCTAACATTGATTTGCTAAAAGAAAACCTTGGCTTTTCAAGTTCAAAAATTGAGCAATTGAATGAGAGTGAACATTTTCTTATAGTGCCAATAAAGGAAGGTCTTAAAACAGAAAAGAAGCTGGATAAGAAATCAGTTTTAAATTTAGTTTTAGTTCTTGACA
>JBQCJM010000333.1:0-2168 GCA_051952715.1 Flavisolibacter sp. | reverse complement strand
CTGTTTTTAAGAATTGCAAAATCGAGACCTACGCCAGTGGTTGCAGCCTGTTCCCATTTAAGATTCTTGTTACCTGTATGTACCAATTGAGTTTCTTCATTGCCTGAGTTTCCGATATAGGTTTGCTTTAAGTTAATAGCATCATAAGCACCAATTCCTTCGGAACTACCAAGGATTCCGTAATTAGCCCTGATAGCCAATTCGCTGAATACATTTGACAAGCCCTTCGCAAAGTTTTCTTCAAGTATTTTCCATTTTGCAGCAAAGGCGGGAAAATATCCGTACTTATTATTTTTACCAAATTTTGACGACCCATCAATACGCATAGTAGCGGTTAAAAGATATTTATTAAAAAGGGTATAGTTTACCCTTCCAAAGTAAGACTGTAATTCATACTTTGTATAATCCGGTAGATAATCATAATAATTCTTCAATTGGCCAAAGCTTTTGGAAAAATGGTCTTTAGGTTCTGTAACCGGTGTTGCTAATCCCCAGCCTACTCTTCCTTTATAGGTAGATTCAGTACTTTGGTACGAATAGCCAACTACGACATTTAAATCCTGATTAGTGAATGATTTATCATACGTTAAAGTATGTTCCACCAAAATCGTTTTCAGATCAAGGTTTTGCTTCACACCCCTTCCATTTCCATGAATGGGATTTTGAAGATCTTTACCGAATACATTAGTATTTCCTCCGAATGCGTTAGTACTTAGCCTTGGATCGGCAAATGAAAGCCTGTCGTCAGTAGCATCGTCATATCCAAAGGTGGCCTTGTAAGTAAGCCCGGGTATGATCATATAGGAGCCACTAACATTTCCTAACAATCTGTTGTAATCTCCCTTATCTGAAAAATAAGTGAGCATTTCAACAGGGTTCCTGTTTCCATCCAATGGATCGTAGAAGGAGCCATCAGCATTATAAATTGGATAGGTGGGATTGAAAGTGATTGCTGCTCCCATCAAACTTCCCTGGTAACCCGCATTATTGGTGAGCGGAGCGTAAGAATTTTTCACATGTGAATAGGTGGCATTGACTTCAAAAGTCAATTTATCGTCTATGAATTTTTGGGTAAGATTCAGCCTTCCTGTATACCTTTTAAGATCACTCGTTTTAATAATGCCCTGGATGTCGTCATAAGAGCCACTTAAACGCAAATTAGTGGACTTTTTTGAAATGCCCCATCCAAGATTGTAATTCTGACTTACTCCGGTTCTAAAAATCTGGTCCTGCCAATTGGTGTTATAACCCTTATCTACATTCAACACTGCTGCCGCGGCGTCTGCCAGACTTGTACCTGCATCAACATTCGCTTTTTTTACAGCCAGTAAAAAATCCTGTGCATTCAGAAGGTCGTACCTGCTGGCAGCAGTTGAAATGCCGGTACTTGCTCCAAAAGTGAAATTTCCCCTGCCGCTTTTACCGCTTTTTGTCGTAATTAATACAACTCCATTCGCACCGCGCGAGCCATATATGGCTGCTGAGGAGGCATCTTTTAAAACCGTGATACTGGCTATGTCATTCGGATTCAGAAATGAAAGTGGGTTTCTTGGAGTAGAACTTCCTTCTACGCCACTTTGGGTAGCCAGCGTACCTCCCGGGCTAATAGGAACGCCGTCCACAACATATAATGGACCTTGATCGCGGATAGATCCGGTTCCGCGAATGGTGATAGTAGAGGCAGAACCCGGTTCGCCACCCGAAGGTGTAACGTTTACACCCGCTGTCCTTCCCTGAAGTAATTGATCCGGTGTAGAAATGACGCCTTTATTGAAATCTTTTGTAGTTAGCTGAGCTACCGAGCCTGTTGCGTCTTTTTTCTTTACGGTTCCGTAACCCACTACCACCACGTCTGTAAGATTGGTGGCAGTACTTGCCAGAGAAACTGAAACCTCGGAGGTAGATGAAATGTCAACCGTTTTGGTTTCAGAACCAACATAACTTATTTGCAATTGTTTTGCACTTTGGGGAACATTGATCGAGAAGGTGCCATCCGATTTGGTGGTGACTCCCGATTTTTGGCCAACTATCAACACAGTGGCTCCCACCAAAGGAGTACCATCCGATGAGGTAACCTTTCCGGTTATAGTCCTTTGTTGCGCCATTGATTGAAAAATACAGCAGAACAGAAACAGCCCGCTGAAGAGAAGTTTTTTTCCCATAATCAA
>JBQCJM010000332.1:0-2752 GCA_051952715.1 Flavisolibacter sp. | reverse complement strand
AACAGCTTTAACGTTGCAACAGCTAATCATTTTGGATATGAAATGACCCAGCCTTTGATCGGTATTAGTCAATAAGAACAGAAGCAGCATACTCAGGTACAACTACATAATTGAATGCGTCAAGTTTGCAGTTGCAAAATGTATTTATAGCTAAAAAGATTCACCCCACAAAGGAGTGAATCTTTTTAGTATAAAAGTGGTTAGAACTTTGTTGTATTCAAATATTTGTCAACCAGTATGCCATCAACGGGTTTCATGGTGAAATTTATTTTGCGTCTGGCTTTAAATTTAATGATGAATAAGTCCATTGTTCCTTCTAATGTTTCCTGGTCACCTACATTTACAAAAGTGGGATACAATGCTTTTTTCCCGTCGCTATGCAAGCGGTCATTGCTCATGTTTTCCATCTCTTTCATGTTCACCGGAGCGATGCTCATAAATTCAAGGTCCTGCGCATCGTAAGGCAATGCAAAGCTTACTGCATTTACTGACTTCAGGTTGATGCCTTTTACTTTTACTTCAATAATGTCATTCTTATTGTAAGATTTTTCAGCTGCGATGATCTCAATGCTTCCATTCAAATTATCCTTTTCGTCTGTTGTCACACCACCATCTAAACGGGTGGCTACATTAGAAATATCGTAAGCGTCTATCAAATCATTCCTATTTACATCTCCTTTGCTCACGTAACCTTCAAAATCGCTGTCACCTTTTCTTAAACCGGTATAGTTGATATAAGAAGTGAGATCATTATTGTCAATCTTTTGATCATTATTAATATCGCCTGGAATAAAGCTTGCAGAACCGGGAACTTTAAAAACATATAACTCCCGGCCCGAGCCATAGGCACCTACGCCATCAGTAACTGCTATTTTAATATACCGGGCGGTTGGATGATTACTGAAAATAAGTTCTTTCACATCGCCGTTTTTAGCCCATTCAAAAGCACCCGCTTCTGTCCAATTAATTTTATCCATGCTGTACGAAACAGTTCCTTTCAATATAATTCCATTGCCCCTGCTGCGTGGCAGGTATTGTATTTTATCAAGCTGGTTTACCGACATTAAATCCATGATGATGTCAAAAGGAACAGCTTTTGCGCCCCATTTTGTATGCCACATGCTGCTCTCATCAAAATCAAATAATTTGGATATTTCGTTGTCTTCCTGGTCAGATACTGTTATTGTTGCCGTAATATTTTTAATGGCAAATTCCAGCGGATTGATTTTTGTTTTGGCTGTAAACGTTGTCCAGCCCGAAGTGCCCGCTTTGTTCACTGAACGTAGTTTGAATGTGTAGTTTGTTTCAGGTGTTAAATCATCAAACAATAAAGCAGTATCTCTAATGGTACTGTAACGCTGCCCGTTAAATTCAATTTCATAATAATCTGCGTTGCGCACTTTGCTCCAACTTGGTTTCAATGTGTAGGCTTCAGCGTTCGAAGCTGATACCTGCGCATTTGCCGGTGTCTTCAAAGTGCCGGTTGATGTACTTAAATGTTGGACAGGTGCAAAACGAAAACCATTTACGACAAGTGTTACTGCATTCGTACTAACGTCTGTTGCTGCAAGTTTTACCAGCAACTGCGGGTTTTTTGTTATGACCACTTTTTTAAACTCGCTTCTCGGCGTAGCAAACTGGTTCAGGTTGGGTGCTGCATCATAGAAATAAACATTCGTGCTTTTTAAAAAAGCTTCTTTGGATCTTGCCTTTGTTAGCTTCACAGGACTTTTCCCAATTTTGGCTACTACACCTGTGGGTGGTTGTGTTAGATTAATGTGGAATTCAGTGGTTTTATTTTTTACAAAACCATTGAAATTTCCTTTGGCCGGATGCACAGTAATAGTTGCCGTACTGTTTTCCAGAGAAGATTCAATCAGCGTTGTAGCACCTTCTCCTTTTTTATATGCTTCTGTAAGGCCGTCATCATCATATTCGGTAAAAGAAGTTTTTCCGGCAGGATATATTTCATAAATACGAAGTCCTTTATTGAGCTCTGTAACATGGTTATTAGGATGCGTCATTGGAATAATGGCGCCGGTTTTTACAAACACCGGCAGTTTCCAAATAGGTGCATCAAAATTGTTGATGATGCGGTCACCTTCATACACATCGCCGGAGAAGTAATCGACCCATTGGCCTTTGGGCAAATAAATTCCATTCCGGATATCATTGCCGTTTGCATCCTGTTTCGTTTCCTGATATATGGGTGCTATCAAGAAATAAGGGCCATATAAATATTGGTATTGCGTAGATTTTCCGAGTGTAAAGCTGTTCGGATATTCCAAAAACATTGCACGAATCATAGGCAAACCGCTAACAGCTTCGTGAGCAATACTGTAAGTGTAAGGAATAAGTTGGGATTTTATTTTTAAATAGGTACGATTGATAGATGTGGTGGGTTCTCCCAATGCATGAGGGTATTTTTCATTGGCGCCCCATCCGTCCATATTCAGCTGCATGGGTGTAAATGTCTTCCATTGAAAATCTCTTGCATTGACGATCCGATTCTTTCCACCAAAGATGCCATCCATATCAGAAGTGATATTGGGTTGCCCCGATAATCCAGAACCAATATAAGTGGGGATATGAAAGCGGATGTACTCCCACAGGCCACCTGTCTGGTCGCCGGTCCATACAGTGGCATAGCGTTGCGTGCCTGCCCATCCATCCAGCGAAATAATAAAAGGACGGGCATCATTACCGTATTCAGGCATGATATGCGCAACATCAGCCACGCCATTCAAACCAA
>JBQCJM010000331.1:0-11784 GCA_051952715.1 Flavisolibacter sp. | reverse complement strand
GGCTGTTGCCGTTTATTTTCAAAAATTACTTGATGATAAATATTCGATTAGCCATGACCATTAATGCCAATACAAAGATTGCCCCTATACTGAAACAAAATGCAAATGCTTTAGAAGCTATCATCAGCATCAGTCCTAAATTTGAAAAGCTGCGCAATCCTTTGTTACGCAAGGTTATGGCGGGAAGAACGACGCTGGCGGCAGCTTCTAAATTCGGTGGCTGTTCTGTTGATGATTTTTATCAAAAGTTGCAGCCACTGGGTTTTGAAATTGACAGGCAAGCGAAAGCTGTTGAAGAAGAGAAAAAACCTGTTCCACAATTTGTCGCTGCTCTTACCAGCGAACAATTGGTTGCTCTTGATGTAAGACCAGTAATTGCATCAGGCAGCGATCCATTGAATATTATTATGGAGAAAGTAAAAGCCATCGGGCCGGGCCAGGTTTTGAAGATCATCAACACATTCGAGCCCACACCTTTAATTGTAATGCTGGAAAAGAAAGGTTTTGAATCTTATGTAGATGAAATTAGTCAGAATCATATCGAAACCTATTTTCATAAACCTCTTAAATCAAAGCCCGAAGTTTTTACAAAACCTGTAACTGGGAATGACTGGGGAGAAATCGAACGAAAGTTTACAGAAAAAACTCAAAGAGTTGATGTAAGGCATTTGGAAATGCCTAAACCTATGCTTACTATTTTAGAAGCACTTGATCACTTACCAAAGGACAAAGCATTGCATGTTTATCACAAACGCATTCCTGTTTTTCTATTACCGGAACTGGTGCAAAGAGGTTTTGAATACCGGGTAAAAGAAATTACAGATGGAGAAGTGCACCTTTTAATTTTTAAGAACTAATGTTCGCCGCTGCTACCCCTTCCAATCCTGTTAAAAACACTACACACAAAGTAGTGATACCTTTTTATGTGTATGCGGCCTTGTCGTTTTTGGTCGCAACAATTTTTTTATTTTTTTCAACTAATGCATTTACACAGCATTATTTTCATCCACGTACATTGGCTATTACACATACAGTGGCGCTGGGCTGGGGCACTATGATCATTTTAGGCGCCAGCCACCAGTTGGTTCCTGTGTTAATTGAGTCGAAACTATTCAGTAATTTTCTGGCTTACCTGTCTTTTATATTAGCTGGTGCAGGCATTCCATTGCTGGTATATTCGTTTTTTAATTTTCAATTCAACTGGTCGGCCCAAACAGGTGCTGTTTTAATTAACGCTGCCATTGTTGCTTACTTAATAAATGTAGCAGCAAGTATTTTAAAAAGTAAAACCGAAAACGTACATGCTGTTTTTGTTTTTACTGCAGCTGCCTGGCTGCTTGTTACAACTGTTATTGGCTTATTGTTGGTTTGCAATTTTACTAATAGCATTTTACCAAAAGATTCTTTACAATATTTATCCTTACATGCACACATTGGCATTGTTGGGTGGTTTTTATTATTAGTGATTGGTGTTGGCTCCAGGTTAATTCCTATGTTCCTGATTTCAAAATACGATGATCGAAAAATGCTTTGGCGCATTTACTTTTTGATCAATGCCGGGCTGATCATTTTTATTATTACATTCTTTCTTGGTTTATCTCCTTCTGTTTATTTATTACCCGTGGTGGTAATATTTTGGGCACTCTTCCTTTTTGGAAAGTTTTGCAGAAACGCTTACCGGCTACGCATTCGAAAGCAGGTAGATGAACAAATGAAAATATCTTTATTTTCTGTAGCAATGATGTTGCTGCCTGTTTTGTTTCTGCTTGTTTTGATTGTTTTATTAGTTTTCTCTTTTGCTAATCAAAAGCTGGTGCTGGCTTATGGCTTTTCTGTTTTTTTTGGTTGGATCACAGCTATTATTTTTGGAATGACTTTTAAAACACTTCCATTCATAGTTTGGAATAAAGTATATCACGATAAAGCCGGCCTTGGAAAAACGCCTAACCCCAAAGATTTGTTTAGTTCAAAAATTTTTAACAGCATGAGCATAGCTTATTTAACAGGCTTTGTACTTTTTGCAGCCGGAATTTTATTGACCAATGCTTTTGTTTTACAGTCGGCCACAATTTTATTATTAATAACGGCCGTTTTATATAATTGGAATGTATTGAAAATGCTGTTGCACAAACCTTTGATCAAATGAATCAAACAATTACTAATAACGATCAATTATGCACTACGGCTTTGGCTGCATTGCATCATGTAATCGATCCTGAAATAGGATTAAATATTGTTGATCTCGGCCTGGTCTATCAAATAGATTTTGACGAAGCGATGAAGGAAGTTTTTGTATCCATGACACTAACAACACAGTTTTGTCCTATGGGTGACAGCATCAGGGACGGTGCTACAAGAGCCATGCAACAAGCTTTCCCTGAATATCAAATTCACATTGACCTGGTTTTTGATCCGCCGTGGAATTCGGAAAGGATATCAGAACAGGGAAAACAATTTTTAAACCGATGATCTATGTTAAGCCACACTTGTAAAACCGCTGTAAAGGCCGTTATTTTTCTTGCCACCAAATACGAAGGCGATGAAAGGGCAGGTATAAAAGAAATTTCTGAACACATTGGCGCCAGCGAACATACTGTTGGTAAAATGCTGCAAACTTTAGTGAAGCAAAATATCATCAATAGCCTGAAAGGGCCAGCTGGTGGTTTTTATATTTCTGAAAAACAACGGCAGCAACCCATCATTAATATAGTGGAAGCAATTGATGGCGGCGCTATTTTTAAAGGATGTGGATTAGGGTTGAGCAAGTGTTCGGCTACACATCCTTGTCCTATACATAACGAATACAAAGAAGCAAGAGATATTATCGGAAAAATATTCAGAACCAAAAGAGTGGAAGATTTATGCAGACCGGTAAATAATGGTCTTGCTTATTTAGTTGGTTAACTTAATAAATATGCAACACGATATACTAAACCTCCATGATGTGAAGAAATTGGTAGACACATTCTATGGAAAAGTGCGGGAGAACGAAATGCTGGCACCTATTTTTAATGAACGCATACAAAACCGATGGCCAGCGCATTTGGAAAAGATGTACCGCTTTTGGCAAACTGTTTTGCTGGATGAACATACTTATTATGGTGCACCTTTTCCGCCGCATGCAAAGCTTGCTGTAGAGCATGCGCATTTTGAAAAATGGCTGCAGCTTTTTAAGCAAACGGTTGATGAACTATTTGTTGGGGAAAAAGCAGATGAAGCAAAATGGCGTGGACAAAAAATGGCACAAATGTTTGAATTAAAAATTCAACTCTATAGAAGACCTGATGCTAAGCCTTTGGTATAATCATTTGATTGGAATTTGTAAAAGTCAAAATAAATTTATTATGGAACAAAAGCCTATCAAACGGAGTGAACACATAAAGCAGCTTTCAAAAGATCATCATTTTACGCTTTTGTTTTCCTGGAAAATAAGACAGGGATTAAAACATGAAGTGGATGGGGATCGCATTAAAAAATACGTAGCACATTTTTGGAAGCATGACATGAAGCCACATTTTCTGGAAGAAGAAAAAATTTTATTTGCCCCGGTTAAAGATGACCAGGTGCAAAAAGCGATTGATGACCATAGAAAGATAGAAAGACAGGTTGATACAGTACTTCAATCACCTGCCGATAAAGTCTCTGAGCAATTATTGCAATTAGCTGGTCTGGTAGATGCGCATGTACGGTTTGAAGAAAGAGAGCTTTTCCCTCATTTGGAAAAAACATTGACGCCGGCACAATTAGAAGTGATCGGCGAACAATTGCACAACGAACCACTTTTGCAAGACAATTACCAGGATGAATTTTGGATAAAGCAAAAATGATGTGCCTGAAAAATCAAATGAAGCAAAGAGGTTTATTCAAAAGATCTTACTAAAATGCATTCATGGGGTTATCAACTGAAATAAAACAAAAGCTTTTCACTTTTAGGGTTAAATATTTTAATGAAGAAAATATCGTTCAAACCTACACAGGTGAATACAGAAACCTTATGGTATTGCTGAATGAAAAGTTTTATTTAGAAGATTTTGGAGAGTGTAAGGGCATGGGCAGGTGCGGTACTTGCGTAGTCAGAGTAACTGGATTAAAGGGTGCAGCTATTTGCAAAGAACGAAACGAAGCGGCTACACTTGGTAAAATGAATATTCAAGAAACTGAATTGCGTCTATCCTGCCACATCTTAATTAACGAAGACATAGAAAATGTTATTGTAGAAATAGCTTTTTGCTGATGCCTTTAGTTTAATGTACACTTATAACCCCAATGCACAGTTGTGTTTTTTAAATATCCGGGCTGTGCAAGATTCAAGGTCTCTGGCACATTTTTTATGTCATGGATATGTAAGATGATTAACTTTAAAAAACTAAAACCAATTATTATGAACCGTAAACATCTTTTAGCAATTGTTCTTTCTGCAAGCATGGCAGGATTTATAGCATGTAATTCGGGCGACAATAACAAAGGAAGCACAGCAACTGATACTACCGGAACCAATACTGCCGGTACCAGCACCGCTTCTGAAGGGACAAATCCTAAAGGCATTGGTCCGCATACAAACATTGAGCTTACACACCCGCTGGATGAAAAAATGATCGCTGAGGGTAAAAGCATTTACGATGTAAAATGTTCTTCTTGTCACAAGACAACCGGAGAAAAGCTGGTTGGTCCGGGTTGGAAAGGTGTTACAGACAGAAGAACACCGGAATGGATCATGAACTTTGTTACCAACACAGATGAAATGATTGAAAAGGATACGGCAGCACAAAATATGCTGGAAGTGTGTTTAGTAAAAATGCCTAATCAAAATCTGGCTGAGGCCGATGCAAGAGCCGTGCTTGAGTTCATGCGCAAAAATGATGGTAAACAATAATTGTGTTGATATTAATTGTAGAAAGAGCCATAGAGGAACTATGGCTCTTTTATTTTGTAATTGTTATGCTTTATTACTGAAAGTCTTGCAGTAGAAATGAAAATTGCACCTGCAAATAAAATAATGGCAGCGCCCCATAACAGCCATTTATAAATATCGTTATTGGTTTTTAAAAGAATGCCTAATCCTTGCAGCATTAGCAAAAACTCGTTAACAATAATGCCCGTTGAAAAAGTAATAAAAGGATAACTGATGACTTTGTTTTGCCTGTTAAAATAACCATCCTCAACAAAAGTAGCCAGTAGGTAAAAGCTTAAAAAACCCAGGAACACCAAATGCAGAAATCCAATAATAACAGGCCTGTCGCCATATACAGCATTGCCAAGCTGCGGAAAAATAGTTCCTACATTCAGCAGCATTTTCAGTCCGAAGGAAAACACGGAGAACTGCCACAGCGTACGGCTAATGCCTGTTGAAAAAAGGTGTGCAGGTTGCACCCTGCGTAAAAAACGAAAGAAATAGTAAAGGCTTAGAAGAATGCAAATGCAACCTATTGCTGCTACCACATAAATCCATACGCTGTTATGCCAGAGCAGGGAAAGAAACAGGGCCGGTGCAATAGAAAGACAAAGTGCCAAGGCGAAGTTTTCTGCATTCTTATCTATTACAATTCCTTTCTTAAAGACATAATTTAAAAAGAGTGCAAATACAGCACAGGTGAAAAAGCCATTGTATTGAAAATGCAGGAAGGTATAAATCGAATCTCTGTATAATAGAGAATTTCCCGACTTCGCTAATAAAATATAAGCAAGCCCCAACGTTCCTAAAAATGACACGATAAGAGAAGCTACTGCAGAAATGCCTAAAAGCTTTACAATTTTATGCCCGTTCGTTTGAAGAACATCCTTTATGAAAACCGGGGCAAACACAACCGTTACTACTACGTACAAGGTAGAAAAGAAAATAGATAACCCATTGTATCCAAAAAATGGAAAAGTAAACGCCATACCCAGTGAACTGACCTCTAGCCCGGCCAATATCCACTGGTAAATTTTTTTTTGAGAAGATAATTCCGGTAAAAGATCATAAATAAATAAAGTTACCAGGCAAAGTCCTGCCCAACCGGCAAAAGCAAAGTGCGAATGAGCACTTAAAAAATTGCGGTAGTCAACTAAATGAAGCGGAAACAATATCTTGCTACGCAGGCTTAATCCCAAAAAAGCGACGATGCATAAATTAACCAGGCATAAGCTGATCCAGAAGCTTCTTTTTTTCGTCATGTGGCTGTAGCATTATTCTGCAACGAAAGCACCCATTGCTCCCATCTCGGCGTTGGCAAATGAATGGTCAACAAAAGTATATCTTCCTTTTTCCGGAAGTACAAACTCCATAATGGCCCCTTGCGCAGGGCCAACCAATGCGGCCTGCATGCCCACTAATTGATTTGCCGGATTGCCGTCAAGCCAAACTTTGTCGAGAATGGTTCCTATCACATGGAAACTGGAAATACTATTGGGACCTGCATTTAAAAAATAAACACGTATGCGTTCTCCTACCTTCACGTGAATAGGCCTTACAACATATTGTCCCACCTTGCCATTAAATGCCACATAAGTTGGTTGTTTATGCAAAGCGGCCGTTGTATCAGGAATAAATATTGTCCCTTTTTGTTTTAAATAATATTCGTTTTGTACAAACGCAAATTCACGATCCACAGGACCAGGAAAACCTTCTCTTGGCTCAACGATCACCATGCCTACCATGCCCGAGATCATGTGCAGTAAAACCATGGGCGTGCCGCAATGGTACATAAATACGCCGGGGTAATTGGCTGTCCATGTAAAGTTGATCGTTTCGCCGGGGAAAATGCTGCGGTATTTGTCTTCGGGGTTCACCATAGCAGCGTGAAAATCGATCGAGTGTTGCATCGGTTGCATATTCATGTTCATATGCATCATGGCGGTATCGTTCGACCTGTCTGTCATCGAAAATTTAATCGTTTGCCCCACTTTTACTCTCAGCACAGGCCCTGGAAGCGAATCGCCAAACAACCAGCCGGTAAAAGAAACGCCTTTGGCTACCTGGAAGAGTTTATGATCCACGTCTATTTTTACTACAACCGTATCACCGTCCTGTAATTTAGGAACGTTGGGGCCGTAAGCCAAGGGGCCCTTGGTCGTTTCCGAACTAGGTTGGCTGGTTACTGTTGCTTTAGGTGCGCCCAGCACCATTTTCGAATCATATTTCGTTTCATTGTTTTCATTACAGGCAAAAGCTGTAAGAATGAGGCAATAAAAAAGGAGTTGTTTCATAATCTGAGTGCGGCAAAAAAAGTATGCCATTTAATGGTTAATAAGGTAATGCTAAAGATACAGATTGTGTATTAGCGACAAACGGACATTAATGTTTTTTCATCAGGACTGATAAGCATCATGGCGAAAGATGATAAAAGTCATGCCACGGCTCCGTTACTAAAAATATTTTTGAAAAAGATGCTATGACGTTTTCAAAATCGTTTGGTTATGCAGTAAGAGGAGTGCTTTACATAGCAGTGATGCAAAATGAAAAGCATTATGTGCAGGTAGAAGAAATTGCTGCCCGGTTGGCTGTGCCACGGCACTTTGTGGGAAAGATATTGAAGAAGCTGGTGAAGGAAAATGTGTTGGCATCGGCTAAAGGCCGTACTGGCGGCTTTACGCTCAACGAAGATACTTTGCAATTACCATTGATCCGGCTGATTGACATAACGGACAGCGTAGGCATTTTTAGTACCTGCGTTTTATGCCTTAAAGAATGTAATGCTTCCAATCCGTGTCCTATGCATCATCAAATGGAAGACGTAAATGCAAGGTTGAAAAAAATTCTGTCAGGCACTACCATTGGCGATTTAATAGGGGATAACAAGCCCGATTTTATTCAAAGCCTTTCCACTGTTTCCGAAGCTGATTATTTTATTTCAAAAAGCTTAGAAAAAAATATCTATTAAAACAACTACATGCAGGCTTTCGAAGATTTTAATATAACTGTTTCGGAGATCGTACGTGCCGATTATCGCACTGCAGATGTCTTGAAAAAAAATGGTATTAATTACTGTTGTGGTGGAAAAATTCCCCTTACTCAGGCCTGCGCCGCTCAAAATATTGATTATAAGAAATTATTGCAGGAATTAAGAAGCGCTACAAAAACAGTGAGTTTACCCAACATACTCCAATACGATCAATGGCGGATCGATTTTTTGGTCGACTATATCATTAATGTACATCACGAGTATGTGAAACAAACTATTCCGGCGGTAGAAGTAAACCTGCTTTCTTTTGTAAATAGTCATAAAAAGCAGTATCCGGTTTTAATTGACACACAAGCAACATTTTTAAGGCTGGCGGAGCTTGTCAATCTGCATACCCGGCATGAAGAAGAAATCATTTTTCCTTACATCAAGCAAATTGCCAATGCTTACAACCGTAAAGAAAGCTATGGTAGTTTGTTTGTACGAACCCTGCGTAAGCCTTTAAGTAATTTAGAAACAGAGCACAGTAAAATCATGAATTTATTGAGTCAATTGCGTTCGTTGACTAATAATTATACTTTCCCTAATAATGCCTGCACAAATCATCGTGTAGTGTTTCAAAAACTTCACGAATTTGATAATGACCTGGTGCAACACAAACATCTTGAAAATAACATCCTCTTTCCAAGGTCCATTGAGTTGGAGCAAGCGTTACTGCAAGTGTAAGTTGTCAATTATCTTATTCTTGTTTTTATTTTGCTTACTACCTTCATAGTTTTTATACATCAAAAACTTAATTACAAGAATGCAGTTTGATACCTCGCACATGACCTCTTTGTTTGAAAATGCAACGGAGGGTTTTGTTGTTACTAATGGTAAGGGAGAAATTGCTCTGGCCAATCCCTCAGCGTGCCGCATGTTTGGGTACGACGCTGAAGAACTGGTTGGACAAAAAGTAGAAGTGCTCATTCCATCACATTATCGTAAAGGCCACGTACAATTAAGAGATGGTTTTTATCATGATCCTAAAAACCGTGTAATGGGTCATGGTCGCGACTTGAACGGGCAGAAGAAAAGTGGCGAGACTTTTCCGGTGGAAGTAAGTTTGAGTACTTATGTACGCAACGACGAACGCTATGTAATTGCGTTTATTGTTGACATCACCCACCGTAAAGAAATTGAGCAAAGCATGATCCGGCAACAGAAGCAACTGGAAAAAGTAACCGATGAAATGCGCCGCCTCAATGCCGAGCTGGAAGCCAAAGTAGAAGAAAGAACGGTTATTTTAAAAGAAGCCTTACAGCGGCTGGAAGAATCGCAACAAGAGTTAAGCGAGGCCCTGGATAAGGAGCGGGAACTCAATGAAATTAAAAGTCGCTTTGTGTCTATGGCTTCTCACGAATTCAGAACTCCCCTGAGTACCGTACTTTCATCAGCTTCATTGCTGGCAAAGTACACAACCACTGAAGAACAGGATAAGCGCAACCGCCACATTGAAAAAATAAAAGGTTCTGTAAAACACTTAAACGATTTGCTGGAAGATTTTCTTTCGCTGGGAAAACTGGATGAGGGCAAGGTAGGCGCAACATTCCAGGAATTGAATTTACACGAACTGGTACAGGATACCATTGACGAAATGAAAGGCCTGGTAAAGAGAGAGCAGCACATTGAATATCGTCATTTGGGGGATGAAGTAGTGGAGAGTGACAAAAAGCTTATCAAAAATATTTTGATCAACCTTATCTCTAATGCTATTAAATTTTCTGATGAAGGAACTACGGTGCACGTGGTGAGTGATGTGAAAGAAGATACAGCCGTCATTTCTGTACGCGACGAAGGCATTGGCATTGCCGAAGAAGACCAGCACCATTTATTCTCTTCCTTCTTCCGAGGGAAAAATGCCTTAAACATCCAGGGAACCGGTTTAGGATTGCATATTGTAAAACGCTATTTAGATTTGCTGGGCGGAGATGTAAAATTGAAAAGCGAATTGGGCAAAGGCACAACCATTACATTTGCCATACCTGTAAAATATTCATAGCATGGAAAAAAGAATTTTAGTTATTGACGATAACAACGACATTAGGGAAAACACAGCTGAAATACTGGAGCTGGCGGGCTATAAAACCTTTACTGCAGAAAATGGTAAGCGTGGCGTAGAACTGGCTATGAAAGAAAAGCCTTCTGTAATTGTTTGTGATATTATGATGCCGGAGCTGGATGGTTATGGTGTGCTGCATTTGCTTCGGAAAAACCCGGAAACGCAAAACATTCCTTTCATTTTTTTAACTGCCAAAACCGAACGCAGCGATTTTAGAAAAGGAATGGAAATGGGCGCCGACGATTACATTACCAAACCCTTCGAAGATATTGAACTGCTGAATGCAGTAGAAATCCGGTTGAAAAAATCGGAGATTCTTGATCACAAATACACTTCGTCTCCGCAGGGACTTACACAATTTTTGAAAGATATAAAAAGCACAGGTTTAGTACAGGAGTTGTCAGAAAAGTATGAGATTGAAAATTATGATAAGAAACAAGTGCTTTACCAGGAAGGCCGCCGGCCCCGCTTTTTATATTATCTAATGAAGGGGAAAGTAAAATGTTTTAAAGCCCACGAAGATGGTAAGGAATACATCACCAATTTATATAGCGATGGTGATTTTATTGGCTACACGGCCCTGATAGAAGGTAGCAATTATGATGACAGCGCCAGCATTTTAGAAGATGCGGAAATTATGCAAATACCAAAGGATGATTTTTTGCAAATGGTGTACAGCGATATAAGCATTGCATCTAAGTTCATCCACATCATCACAAAAAATGTAAAGGAAAAAGAGGAACGCTTATTAAATCTTGCCTATAGTTCTTTGCGCAAACGGGTAGCAAAAGCATTGGTAAGAATTGTGGAGAAGTTTAACCTTAAGGAACAAACCAATCCCATAGAAATTTCAAGAGAAGATATTGCTCAATACGTAGGTACCGCAACAGAATCCTTAATTAGAACGCTGAGTGATTTTAAAGCAGAAAAGCTGATTGATATTAAGAGTGGGAAGATCATTGTGAACAACGTGGAGAAGCTCAAGAATTTGTTGTATTGATCAGCTCCTTTACCTTGATTAAGGGTTCCTTGCGACGCTACGTTCAAAGGATATTAGTTCTGATGATCTTTTCTTGCATAGTAGAATTACAAAGCGTACAAGTGAGTGACACAACAGAAGCTGATAGTAGCAATTTGCTAAGCATATAAAAATCTAATTTATTTTGTCAGCCTGACCAAACTCCTTTTTTTATCTAACAAAGGTCATATTCTGCCCCAGCCACACTTTCTATTTTTGATAGATGGAAAGTGAAGTAGTTAATTCTATATTGATACGCAAATACAACCAGCCGGTTCCAAGATATACCAGTTATCCTACCGTGCCGTTTTGGAACGAAGGTATAGATGCAGAGCGGTGGAAAGATGTCTTCTCTGCTAAATTTAGCGAACAGAACCATGTTAATGGTATCAGCTTGTACATTCATCTTCCATTTTGTGAAACATTGTGCACCTACTGTGGCTGCAATAAGAAAATCACCACCAATCATAAAGTAGAAGACGAATATCTCGCTGCCATAGAAAAAGAATGGACGCTTTATCGCAAACTAATGAAGCAAACGCCGGTCATCCGGGAAATTCATTTGGGTGGCGGCACACCTACATTTTTTTCGCCGCGTAATTTGCAGCGCCTTTTGAATTTTATTTTAAAAGGAAGCATTGTGCATCCGCAGCATGAGTTTAGTATTGAAGGGCATCCTAACAACACAACCATAGAGCATTTGAAAATGCTATATGGTGTTGGTTTTCGCCGCATCAGTTATGGTGTGCAGGATAATGATCCTGAAGTGCAGCGTATTATCAACC
>JBQCJM010000330.1:0-2366 GCA_051952715.1 Flavisolibacter sp. | reverse complement strand
GCAACTGTATTCAAATAGTTCATTCCGGATCTGGCACCAAAGCTGGTGATGGGAAAATCTTTGGCCATGACCTGTTGCACAAATACACACGAGAGCAGGCACCACAATGTTTTTTTCATTCTCATTTTTGTAATTTTTAATACTAAGGCTAACTGAGAGAGAAGAATGTTACGAAGAGACGCGGAGTTCGCAGAGAGAGAAGAAAAATTCTCAGCGTTCTCTGTGTCCTCAGCGTGACACGATAACTCTCTATTATAAGTTCATTCAAGTCGCTTTTATAAATTTTTATCACTCACTGAAATTCTTCAGTCCTCACATTTGTTTTGGTTCTGTTCCCATCCACTTCCTTAATTCGTCCGCTAATTGTGGAATGGTTCCTTCACTAACAATCTGTAATTTGTTTGGTGCACCGCGTTGATAAGCCGCCTTTACAACCGACAGATCATTGACAATGTCTGCATCATTACTGATGTTACCATTGGCATCCGTAACTCCGGCAATCAATAATGCTTTCGGGGCCAGGCTTGCTTCCAGATCAGGAAGATCATAAATGCCAATAGAGCCTGCAACAGTGCTGTGCAAGAAATCAGCTTCGTAATCATTGTCCATCACAATAGCACGATAAGAAGAATAGGGCTGTATCAATGCCACTTTAGAAATGTTCTTATCAAAAGCGGCTGCATGCAACAACACAGGGGCCATTTGCTTTTTAGCTAAACCAAAAATCTCTTTCACACCTTCTTTTTTAAGTTCCCTGGCAATGCGTACCACATCACTGGCACGAATACCCACGATGCTTCTTCCGGTAAGAATGCCTGCAAACCAAATATTGTAAGAAACACTGTCCACATAGGAGTCGCCCTGAAACTCGCCGGGGCCCAATTCACCAATACCCACCAGATCAGGCGCCACCACCATCACACCATTTTTTACCAACCATTCCATATCGCCACCTTCGTTAACATCGGCTGCTTTCCCTGAAGGATTGAGATAAAGCATGGCTTTACCTGTAGGCACTTCAGGCTTTAATATGATGTAAGGGATCATGTAGTTGCCTTCGCCCTGCAGCAGGTATTTTTGAATAACATATCCGTTTCGCTGAATTTGTCCTGCAAACCAGGGAGCCGGCGTTTGTTTCGGTTCACGGTAACCGGAAAGCTGTTCCGCGGATTGCACTACACCTGGCAAATAAGCAGGAAGATTTTTTCGTGCTGCTTCCAGTTTTTGCATCCGTCTTGCTGCGTCCTTGCTGTTAATGCTAAATGCAGTCTCCGCATTCAACGAAGTGGACACCTGTCCGGTTTTTGTTACCTGCAATTCTTCATCGCTTGGCAAGGCCACTTGTTCTTCTTTTGGATTGCCCGGATTGCTCAATGCTTTTTGAAAAAATACATAGGAAGCTTCACGGTTTTTCAACGTAGAAGCATGAGGCGCATCATCGGTAACCATGGAAAAATTTTCCGGCTTGCCGTAAGCTTTATACATTTTTGCTACTTCAGCACAGGTTTCAAGTGCGCCCTGGATCGGAAACATATCCTGCGAAGTAGTAACTACCAACATAGGCTTTGGCGCTCTTACTTCCAAAAGATCAGCCATGTCCAAACCTTTTTCAATGCCGTAGAAAAAATTTTGTTCGGCATCCTGTGGTCCCATGGCCTGAAACAAGCGTCTCATATTGGTAATATAATTTTCCGGCGCTGCTGCTTTAATGCGATCATCAAAGGCAGCAATGTAGGCACTTTGTGTACCACCACCCGAACGTCCGGTAATTCCCAAACGGTTTGGATCTACTTCTTCTCTTGTAAGCAGATAATCAACAGCACGGATTCCGTCCCAGATAAAATAATTCGCCAGTGTATTACCAGTAATAAAAAGTTGTGCGCCGGGATAAGAATGTTCGTAAGAAGGCCATCTGAATCTTGACTTATTTGTCTTTTGATTGTAATACTGTAAGCGTTCACCTTGTCCCATCGGATCAAACGCAAACACAATGAACCCCTTCTTTACAAAATTTAAAATTTCGTTCAGATACCCCTTAGGCCGATAGCCGTTTACAGAATGGCCGCTGCAATAAACAATGGCTGGCGCTTTCTTTGTACCATTTGGTATGAACAAAGCCGATGTAACATAATAACCTGGCCGCGATTCGTAGATAATATTTTCTAAACGATAAAAGTCCTTATCATAGGTTTTTACAACATTGGCATTCAATGGTGTTTTTTCAGGAAAAGGACCAATCACTTCCTGCAAGGTTTTTTTCAACCATTGCTGTCTTTGCTGCCATTCAGCCAATGTATGAATTGAGTTCACTTTTTGTGAACGCTTGTCCAGCTCAGCATAAGCTTGGCCGGCGAAGTGATGGTACA
>JBQCJM010000329.1:0-2524 GCA_051952715.1 Flavisolibacter sp. | reverse complement strand
CGGTGAAGAAAAGGAAAGAAACCCAGAAAATAACGCCCCTTGTTCTATGCAATTCTTTTTTGGTTAAAGCGGGTTTTATAAATTTCCAAAATTGCCAGAACACATACGGAAAAGCCAATACCAGGCCACTGACCAGTATTACTGTGAACCACATGCTGAACTGTCCCGAAACATCGGTGCTTTGCATTTTAAGTGCAATGCCCTGCATGCAAAGAGCATTACCCAGGTTCAGGCTTTTACCTATTTTACAAATAACGCCGTAAGTAGGAAAGCTGTCGTGTGTGGGCCCTAATAAAATATTTTTAATGATAAATTTATTGTAAATGCCTGCGACCACGGCACCAATAGCAATGGCTACTACACTTCGAAACAAATGTCCTCTCAGCGCTTCCAAATGATCAATGAAAGACATTTCGGCACGTTCTTCATTTGGGTTTCTTCTAAAAAAAGGTAAAGCCATATTGTAAAAAGTGTGGCAAAGCTAAGGCTAAGAGAAGAAAAAAGAGAAAAGGAGTTGAAGACGAAAACCCAAAAATTCAAGCAGTCTGTTTTTATGTTCCTTTTTCTTCTTTCCCTTTATTTTAGCACTTTCAGTTTTACCATTTCAATGCGGGTGTCGCTTACGCTTAAAATGTCAAACTCGTAGTCGTCGATAATGATCCTTTCTTTTTGGTGGGGAATAGTTTCGTGGTGATTGATAATGTAACCCGATAAAGTTTCTGATTCATTGCCCGGGAATTCCAGGTCATATTTTTCAGAAATGTAATCAAGTTCTAAACGGCCGGCAAAAATGTATTCGTTTTCCGACAGGCGTTTTTCTACAAATTCCTCGCTGTCATATTCGTCATGTATCTCGCCAAAAATTTCTTCTAAAAGATCTTCCATGGTTACAATGCCTGCTGTTCCGCCAAATTAATCCACCACCCAGGCAATACTTTTTCTTTCCTTGGTAAACTTACCGATCAAATCGGTGGCACTCATGCTTTCAGGCACCGCCGGAATGGGTAGCAAAATTGATTGAAGGTCTTGTGGATTCTTAAACATGTCCAGCTGGTGAACATAACCTACAATGTTATCAATATTGCCTTCGTAAACAATCAGTTTACTAAGCTTTGTATCAATAAATTTTTCTCTTGCCTGTTCGGTAGTACATTTTATTTCTACGCCTATGATTTCTTTTCGGGGCACAAGGCACTGCCTGATCTTTACCTTGGGCAATTCCAAAGCGTTTTCAAACAATTCCGTGTTCAGCTCCTGAGGTTCATAATCTGTATCGTTGCTTTGCTGGAAAAGCGTTTCCAAAGTACCGCTTGACAAACTGTCTTTAGTTTGCCGCATACGCACATTAAAAATATATTTCAAAACCCAATCCGACAGATTAAGGAACATAGTAGCAATAGGCTGCAATAATTGGTAAAAGAAATTGATCAACCAGGCAATGGCCGATAAAATACGATTGCTGTGTGCCCTGAAAATGGCCCGTGGAATAAACTCTGCAAAGATCATTACAATGAAAGTGGCCAGTATAATATCGAGTAACAAACGGGCAATGTCGTTGTTTAATCTTATTAAGTTCCAAAGCGGATAGGTAACCTGTGTAAATAACAGGGCGAAACAAACCAGAAAAAGCGTAAAACCGAGTAAAGTAGTGCTTAGAAATGCCTGCGGATTTTCTATCAGCTTTGCAAGCAAAATGGCGCTTTGGCGCCCCTGCTTCTTTTTTAATTCAATACCAAAACGGTTGGCGCTGTAAAAAGCCATTTCCACACCGGCAAAAAACCCCATCATGATAATGGTAACAAAAAACCAGATCAAGGTAGTAACTGCTATCATTGAAGTAAAGATATAAAAACTGGCGGCAGCTACCCTATAAAGGCGCTAACAATGTCTTCGGCTTCTTTACAGGCTTTTTGTAGATCATCATTTACGATAATGTGATTGAAAGAATGTTTGAAAGAGAGTTCATAAGAAGCTTTGTTCACTCTTGCATTCAGCGACTCTTCGCTTTCTGTGCCACGGCCCTGCAGGCGGCGTTTCAGTTCTTCAACGCTGGGTGGTTCGATAAAAATAGATAAAGTGGTTTCGGGAAATTGTTTTTGCACATGAATGGCGCCTTTCACATCAATATCAAGTACAGGAACTTTGTCTTCGTTCCAAATGCGGTGCAGTTCTGATTTTAAAGTGCCATAATATTTTCCTTCATATACCATTTCCCACTCAATAAATTCCTCGTGCTGTATCCTGTTCACAAATTCTTCCTGGCTGATAAAATAATAATCTACGCTGTTTTGTTCTTTGCCCCGCGGACGGCGGGTAGCTGCCGAAACCGAAAAAGCAAGCCGGCCTGCAAATTTGTCTAATAAATGCCGTGTGATGCTTGTTTTCCCCGCACCGGAAGGTGCCGTGATGATGATGATCTTTTGCTGGGTGTTGATGGTCATGGCTGCGAAGTTAGGGAGGCAGGTGAAAAGTTGACCAATAGATCGGGTTGACAGGCGAAGGCGGGGCTTTGAAGTAAGGGCAG
>JBQCJM010000328.1:0-15129 GCA_051952715.1 Flavisolibacter sp. | reverse complement strand
AGGTCAAACCAACTCCACTCCGGAACATTCTTCGTAAACCGCTGCTCTACTTTGGTTCGGTTATACATAATACCAACGTAGGTTTTACTGGTGCGCCACATCATGGCCACAATGCTTTTATCGTAGGCAGGCGAATGGGGGTCCTGCTCCGTATCGGTATAAGCATGATGAATGCGGTGCATAATACCGTACACCCTTGGACTCATGTAAGAAGAACCCTGCGTGATATAAGAGTAAATGAAAAAGAATCGTTCCCAGCCTTTGCTCATGCTAAAGGCGCCATGTGCTGCATAACGATGATGAAAAAAAGACTGCGCAAAAAGAGATAAATACCCCTGCGCAATAAAGAAAATAATGATAATAGCCACTTGTGTGTGCGGGGGTTTAAAATGACAACTGCGAACGTCGCAAAAATCGTTTAAATTTTAAAATGAAAAAGTTATTTGTTTTAGAAAAAAGGTTTGGAATTTTGAGTTTAAACTCCAAGCATCGAACACCAAACCCCAAACTCAAAGCCCTCCTATCCTTTCATGTTCATCAGGTCAATCATCAGGTTGAAAGAATCGAGAGAGGAGGTGTTATTGATCTTAAACGGTTTTACAATATAGCCCGACACGCCTAAGTTCTTTGCCGTTTCCTTATCTACTTTTTCATCGGAAGTAGTGATCATAAAACACTTGATGTTTTTCCACTCGGGTGTTTCTCTTAGAATATGCAAAAACTCCAACCCGTTCATTCTTGGCATGTTGATGTCAATTAAAACAATGTCGGGTAAGCCATCTAAAACGGTCTCGTGTGCGCCTTTTAAAATAGAGAGAGCTTCCTCCCCGTTCTTTGCCACTACCAGTTTGTAAAAAACATTCAGTTTGTCTAAGGACCGCTTGATGTCCATGGCATCCAACTGGTCATCTTCCACTAATAAAATTGTACTGACTTTGTTCATACGGTTATTTTTTCCAGGTAAAAGAAAATAGAGAGCCTTTGCCCGGCTCCGACGAAACGAAGATCTTTTCGTTTCTTGAATCCAGTATCTTTCTTACAATAGCAAGACCAACACCGGTGCTTTCAAAACTGTCTCTTTCCTGCAGGGTTTGAAAAATAAGAAATATTTTTTCATGATAGCTTTTACCAATACCAGGGCCGTTATCTTTCACAAAAAATTCCCATTGGTCGGCGTATTCTTTATGATACACCGATATTTCACCTTCCTCTTTGTCATTGTACTTTATGGCGTTGCCAATAAGGTTTGAAAATATCTGCAATAGCGGAAGCTTCTCCGAATAAATTACAGGCAGTAAAGGCGAAATGCTAATGTTTGTTCCGGGCTTAACGGCAAAATTCTCCATCACTTCTTCTACAAGTGAATGAATATTGAGTTCTTCTTTGTGGTTTTCATCTTTTCCAATTCTTGCATAAGAAAGCAGGCCTTGTATAAGATTCTCTCCTCTTACCACCCGGCCTTTTATCAGTTGCAGGTAATCGGCCACTTTTGGCGATAGTTCCTGCTTGTGGTCTTCTTCGATCCACGACACTACATTGTCAATGCCACGCAGCGGCGCCTTCATATCATGCGAAACGATATGAGCAAACTGGTCAAGTTCTGTGTTTTTTCTTTTCAATTCTGAAATGGTAAAGGAAAGCGTTTTGGCCATGTAGTTCAATGAGCGGGCAAGGCCGCTTAGTTCATCCCGACCTGTTTCTTCCGTATGCACTTCATAATTACCGCCGGTTATGCTATCGGCCATCTTTACCATTTTGGTAATGCGGTTTGAAATACGGTATATCAAAAAGCTTACAACAAACAAAGCCATTATCACCGAAAAAGTGGTAAGTGTAAACGAAACGCTTTTGGTTTTTTGAACTGAAAAAGCCAACAGGTCTTCCCTCTTGCTTCTTCTTTCGTATTCAAGGTTTATAAATTCCCTTATTTTTTTCTGAAGGTCAGTGTTCAGCTTTCTTTCATCGCTGATCTGCATTTTTTCCCTGTATAGCTTGTTGAAATAAGGAAGGTTTCTGTCAGAAGCTTCGGCGCCTATTTTAGCCTGGCGCAAAGGTCTTGCAAAGTCAGTTAGCCAACGATCGTTCAGTTCTTTTATCTCTTTCAATAAAACAGTCTGTTCAGATGTATCGTGAACCTGCGTAAACAATTCTTTTAGGATCACATCATTTTCCTGTGCGGCAGAATCGTAAGCCTGTAAAAAATAATCATCTCCTGTTAATAAAAATCCCCTGAGGCCGCTACCCATATTTAAAATATTCCGTTGAAAGCGGTTTCCATTTTTTACAATAGAGGTAGATAACACAACGAAATCTGAGTTCTCTCTTACTTTTTCCGATTGCCTGAAGTTGATATAAGTGGTAATGGCAAATAAAAGCAGTATAAATAAAAAGCTCAGGAAGATCAGGTAAGATATCCGCATGCAAAGGGTGATTTGGCTTGCAATGTAAAAAAATATTGCATCAAGCTTCGGGATGGGCCGATTTCTAATCTCTGCCTAATCTTGAACAGTGCGAAAAATGTCGTTTATTTTAAGGAGAGCCAGTGCAGGCCGATTAAAAATCATTAGGTATGTGTACGCTTAAAACGCAGCCTTCACCCGGCGCTGTGTTGATGTAAACTTTTCCATTGTGAAGTTCGGCCCTGCTGTAAATACTTCTAAGTCCCAGGCCTCTTTCAACAGTTTTCAGGTCGAAACCCTTGCCGTTATCTTTCACTTCAAAGTCGGTGGAGTTTTCATCAGCCTCTATATTTATTTGAACGCTGGTGGCTTCGGCGTATTTCATAATGTTGCTTAGCTGTTCCTGCAAAATTCTAAAAACAGAAAGTAAAGTGGAAGCAGGCAACGAATCGAGATATTCGCTTCCTTCAATTGATATGTTTACTGTAAGCTTTAGCGAAAGATTGATCTTGTCTGCCATTTCGTGAACAGCCTGCTTAAAGTCTTTGTGTTCCCAACTCATAGGATTTAACCGGTGGCTAATGTTCCTGATTTCGGTAATGGCAGTACCCAGGTGTTGGGCTGTATTTGCAATAAAAGGCGATTGGTTGCCGGTATAAATTTCCTGCTCCAGCAATAATTTACATGTGGTTAATATCTGGTTCACATTATCGTGCAGTTCGGCGGCTATTTCCTTTCTTTCTTTTTCCTGTGCATCTACCACTGCCGAAACCAATTGCTGCCTTTTTGTTTGTTCCTGCATGGAAAGCCGCTGAAGCAGCATGGTTTTGTCTGTAATGTCTTCGCCAAGGCTTAACATACCAGAAGGCTGATTTATCTCTGAAGAGATAATGGAATTATACCAGCTTATATACCTGACATTGTTTTTTTTAGTTTGAACAACAGATTCGTATTCTTTAAAAGGGACTTCTTTTGTTTGCAACATTTGTAAAAAAAGCTTGCGTATTTTCTCTCTTTGTTTTTCGGGCACAAAGTGATCGAACCAGTTTTTGCCAATGACATCTTCCTTTGAAGCTTCTAATAAAGAACAACCTTTTTCATTTATGAAGCGAACTGTTTGGCCTGCATCAATTACGACAACAATTCCGGCCGTCAGGTTCAGGTATTCTTCTGCGCCACGAACCAAGCGATTTACCATAATGCCGCTTTTAAATTCTCAATAAGAAACGATTAGCAATAATATCAAAGATCAAACCCCTGGACAAGCGTTTTATCACGGTAGCCAAACAGGTAAAAAACGCAAGAGGTTGTGCACACTGCAAAACACAGCTGTCCTGCACCATACAGCTTCACTGATGTGTATTATCATGATCTTTTTCCAACAAGAAGTTTAATGTAGAGGTGTTTACCCGAACTTATTTTTTACTCACCCATTTTCTCCAGGTTAAAAATGCAGGGCTCTATTTTACGCTTGCCAGCTTGAGCTTTTTGCAGGCACTATTTTTTTGCAAGATATTTTACATCTCCGCTCCCTCTCCTAACATTTACTTTTTATCAACTCAATTTAATCACTAATAAATGTTTGATTATGGCAGAAAATAGAAACCAGGAAGAACAAAGAGAAGCGGGGCAAAAAAGCCGTCGTGGGTTTGCTGCAATGGACCCGGAAAGACAAAAACAAATTGCCAGCGAAGGTGGCCGTGCGGCACACAGGCAAGGTGTGGCGCATGAATGGAGCGCCGACGAGGCCAGGCAAGCAGGACGCAAAGGCGGACAAAACTCGAAAGGTAGCCGTGGCAGAACGAATACAGGCCGCGAAGAAGAATAGCCCGGTAGAATTTCTCTTAGGCATTTACCAACAAGTCTTCAGCAGTGAAGACTTGTTCTCTTTTATATGTAATGGGCCTACGACTACAGTTTTTAAATACGATACCCGACGTCACTTAAATAGTTGCAACAAATAAAAAACGTTCTGCGGTTAACAGAACGTTTTTTATTTGCAAATCCAATCGATTAGTCTTCGCTACGACCGCGGCTGCTTCCGCCACTGTTTCCGCTGCTACGGCCACCGCCGTGTGATGCTTTACCACCTTCTCTGCTCACTCTTTCTCTTGTGCTTTTGCTTGCTGATGCTAAACCTCTTTCGGATTTACCACCACCTTGGCTTCCGCTTCTGCCGCTTCCACCAGAATTGCTGCGGCCGCCGCCCTGGCCGCCACTTGAACTTCTAGGCATAATTGTTCAATTTTGAAGTTAAAAAATAATAAACCATTATAAGAAGTTACCACGCACTATTATAAAAGCCCCATTATGCAATGAGGCTTGGTAGTGTCAACAATTACCGGCGATTTCCTTTACTTCTTAAAAACTCTTCTACTTTTTCCCTGCTATTGCCTACTTGTTCTATAGCCCTTCTAACGTCTTCTGTGGAAACACCTAATTTCTGAGCTATGTGCTGCAATTCGTATTCTTCGTTACCGGCGACTCTTGAACGGTCCTGGCCGCCTCTTATATTTTTGTCGTCTGCCATAGTAAAATGTTTCTGTAACAACATAAAATATTGTGCCACAGGATTCAGAGCAGGCGAAAAAATTTACCTGATTTCAGCAAACCTGAATCATACAGGAAAAACCAAAAAAACATTGCGATTGCTGATCGAAAGCGTTCAGAAAATGTTATGAACTGACAAGATTGGGAACTGCTTTTTCTGCAGCTATCATCTCCACGTCGGGAGTTGAATTGTCCACCAAAGCCACTTTACCCCTGTTCTTTCTTACGATACGGGAGTAAAGAGAAATTTCCCTGTCGAACAAAAAGCGTAGCCACAGTTTAGTCCACGATTTATGAGAGGCAAGAGAATCGTAAAACACCGGAGCTGTGTTTTTAATTTGTGGTAATTTATTCCATGGTACAGAAGGAAAGTCATGATGTTCATTGTGATAACCTACGTTAAATGCTACAGCATTTAAAGGACCATAATAACTATAGGTTTCCTGTTCGCCATGCGTTAGATAATGTTCCTGTATCCAACGGCCACCCAGAGGGTGCAAGCCGACTGAAAAGAAAAAGCTGGCAGTTAAAAACACAACCGCTTTCACGCCAACAAAATACCAGATGGCAGCAACAAATAAAATTTGTACAGCCCAGTTCAAAGCGATCCAGCCATCAAACGGTTTGATCTCTTTTAGCCTGGATACGCGAAATGCCTGGAAGAAAGGATACAGCAAAAACCAAATGGCTTTCCCTATAAAATAGTTATTGATCAAACGGGCTTCCCAACGATTGGGCAGATCAGCATCCAACTCGTGAACGCCCTGGAATGAATGGTGCTTGATATGATACCGTTCGAAAGAAACAGAACTTGGAAATACCTGTGGAATATTGGCAAAAATGCCTGCCAGTCTGTTAGCTACCTGGTTTTTAAAAATCAAACGATGTGCACATTCATGTATCATTACAAACAACGCATGATCTATAAAAGCACCAACGAAATAGGCAACAACAAAAATGGTCCACCAGGGTTTATCGGCTAACAAAAAAGCACCGCTTACCTGTAAGCCTACAAGCAGAAGAATAAATAAAAACGTGGTTGGATTTTTCCCTATCAGTTTGCGAACATCAGGATGTTGCTTTAAAATTTGCTTAGTGCGTATGCGATGCGGTTCAGAACTGTTGGAATAAATAAAGTCTTTTTTCTTCATGCTTAAATATATAAGAGATAAATATAAAGAAGGATGGCACTACTATTAAAAAATAATTGCTATAAAGGGCATTTAAGCCGTTGAAACAGGCGTTTTTTCTCAAAAAATTTTGAAGTAAACAGCCTCATCAGTAGTATAGTGGTGAAATGTCGATCTCTTCAAGATATGGTTCTAAAGAATTGTTATTGCTTTCAAATCCTCTAAAACCCTGTATCATGCAAAAACCATTGTGGTAATAAACTTCTACGTAAAATTGGTTGACCTGGTAAAGAAAGATCGTAAAACTTTTATACACTCTTTCGGCAACAAGCACACCGTAATTCAGCAGCACTTCTGCCTGCTTGATTTCGTCCAGTAAATTAAAATCAGTAAGTTTCATCCGCCGACAAGATAAAAAATGAGCTTCAACAAAGCAATGGAAGTTCTTCACACCTGTTGAATATTTTTTTTCTGAATAAATATAAAACCAGATTTGTAGCTGCTGAACTGTGGCATATTAATTATGCATTTTAAAAAGGAAAACTTTAAGGAAGGAATTATGAATTACAAAAGCACCCTGTTGAATGATAAGTTACACTGGTACAAAGATGCCATTATTTACGAGCTGCACATTAAGGCTTTCAGCGATAGCAACGCTGACGGTATTGGCGATTTTTCCGGCTTACTTACTAAATTAGATTACTTGCAGGAATTAGGCATTACGGCCATTTGGTTGCTGCCATTTTATCCTTCGCCTTTAAAAGATGATGGCTATGATATTGCTGATTATTACAGCATCAATGCTACTTACGGAGATATTGATCAGTTCAAGCAATTTTTAGATGAAGCACATAAGCGAAATTTAAAAGTAATTACCGAATTAGTTATTAATCACACTTCCGATCAGCATCCCTGGTTTCAACGGGCACGCAAGGCACCTAAAGATTCCGCCGAAAGAGCTTTTTATGTATGGACCGATGATGCCACGCAGTACAAAGACGTCCGCATCATCTTCCAGGACTTTGAAACTTCTAACTGGACTTGGGACCCTGTGGCCGAACAATATTACTGGCACCGCTTCTTTCATCATCAACCCGATTTGAATTATGACAATCCTTTGGTGCAGGAAGAAATTTTTAAAATACTGGACTACTGGTGTGCTATGGGCGTTGATGGTTTTAGGCTGGACGCTGTTCCCTACCTGTTTGAAAGGGAAGGTACCAATGGAGAAAATTTACCTGAAACACATGCGTTTCTAAAAAAGCTGCGGGCACATGTTGATGAAAAATTTCCGGGTACCGTCTTTCTTGCTGAGGCCAATATGTGGCCCGAAGATTCTGCTTCCTATTTTGGCAATGGCGATGAATGTCATATGAACTATCACTTTCCGGTAATGCCCCGCATGTTCATGGCTTTGCAAAGAGAAGACCGCTACCCCATCACCGATATTTTTGATCAAACGCCACCAATACCTGAAACCTGCCAGTGGGCTATGTTCCTGCGCAATCACGATGAACTGACATTGGAAATGGTAACCGATGAAGAACGTGATTACATGTATAAAGTATATGCAAAAGACCCAAAGGCGAGGATCAATTTGGGTATTCGTCACCGGCTGGCGCCGTTGATGGATAATGATAGAAGAAAGATCGAACTAATGAATTCGTTGCTTTTTTCCATGCCGGGCACACCGGTAATTTACTACGGAGATGAAATAGGCATGGGCGATAATTTTTACCTGGGTGACCGCAATGGTGTACGTACCCCTATGCAGTGGTCACCTGACAGGAATGCCGGTTTCTCTGCTGCCAATCCGCACAGTTTGTATTTGCCTGTCATTATGGATCCGGAATATAATTATGAAGCAGTGAATGTGGAGCTGCAGCGGCGTAATACTTCATCGCTTTTCTGGTATATGAAACGCATCATCACCATGCGCAAAAAACACAAAGCTTTCGGCCGCGGCGATATGAAGTTCATCAATGTTGAAAATCCAAAAGTGCTGGCTTTTACAAGAACCTACGAGGACGAAACGCTTCTAATTGTTGTCAATTTATCTAAATATTCCCAGGCTGCAGAAATTCACTTACCCCAATTTAAAGGTTATGTGCCAATAGAAGTTTTCAGTAAAAATCATTTTCCTTCCATTAAAGAAGATGCACCGTATTTTTTTACGTTGGGGCCGCACTCCTTTCAATGGTTTGCATTGAAATCGGCGCATGACAAACAGAACCAGGAGTTTTCTACTCCAACTTTGGAATTGAACAGCCTTTCGGAACTATTTGAGAATTCTGCAAAGTTTGAATTAGAGACAACTATTCTGCCACAATACCTGCAAAAAACAGATTGGTTTGTAGGAAAGAAACGCAACGTCAGCAGCATTACTATTATTGAAAAAACAGCTATTCCGTTGAAAATAAGCAACGCCTATTTATTGTTGATTGAAGTGGTTTATGAAAGCGGTCTTCCTGAAACTTATAGCCTGCCATTAACCTTTGCAAAAGAGCCGTTGGCAAAATCGATAGAGGAAACCTGTGCGCAGGCGGTGCTCATTCCAATAAAAATCGCAAATGAAAGCGGTGTGGTATGCGATGCGTTTTACACGCCTGAATTGCAACATTGGCTTTTTTACAACCTGGCCTCCAATGCAGTTGTAACAACAGATACATCGGTGCTCCATTTCACAGCCAACGAATCGCTGAACAAACATTTACAGCAGGGTGGCATCAAGCCACGCATACATTTTGGCCGGCAGAACAATACCTCTATTACCTACGATAACAGCTTTTTTTTGAAAATGTACCGCAAGGTAGATCGCGACGTCAATCCGGATGTGGAATTATCAAAATACCTGGCTGAAGAAGCAGCCTTTCCTTATACGCCTGCTTATTTGGGCAGCATTCAATGGATGCTGGAAAAAGATTCAATTACATTGGGCATGATGCAGGTAATGATAGAAAATCATGGCGATGGCTGGAGCTATATGCTGGAACGCCTTAACAATTATATTGAAAGAATTTTAGCAAGAGGTGGCGCAGGCTACGACCCCGACGAACAACTGCATCCCCTTACCAAACCATTGTCATACGATCAGCTATCGCAAGAGTTGCAAACCCTTTTAGGATCGCATGCAACAGATGAAAGCCGCTTATTAGGAACAAGAACCGCAATGTTACACGCAGCGCTGGCCTCAGGCAAAGACGATTTTGAGCCTGAAGATTTTTCGCTTCATTATCAGCGTTCATTGTATTCGTCCATGCAATCATTGGTAAGAGAAGCTTACCAAAGTATTGACAGAAATAAAACCAGGCTTCCGGATGAAATAAAAACTGAACTGGTCGAATTAAGAAACCGTAAAGAAGAAGTGTTAGGTGAATTAAAAAAGATATACAGTAAAAAATTAGACGCAGAAAAAATCCGCATTCACGGCAATCTTCACCTTCAGCAAATATTATTAACGGGAAAAGATGTAGCCATTCATGATTTTGGTGGCAATCCCTACCGCAACTATAGCGAAAGAAGGTTGAAGCGTTCGCCTTTGCGGGATGTGGCATCTATGATCCGTTCCTTTTTTTACGTGGCGCACAAAGCATTTTTTACAACAGGCCAGGTTCCGAAAAATGAAGTGCACAGTCTATTGCATTTTGCAGCCTTATGGGCACACTACATGAGCAATTTCTTTTTAGACGCTTATTTGGAAAAAGCGCAACAAGCTTCGTTTATTCCGCATGAAAAACAAGATATTGATGTAATGCTGCGAACCTATTTGCTGGAAGGCGCCATGCACGATCTAAACTATGAACTAAACAACAGGCATGAATATGTAATCATACCGCTTCGCTTAATTCAATTTATATTGAATAGTGATAAAGCAAGTGCAAAAAAAATCCTTCCTGCAGAACAGGAAGGATAATATTTTCAGGCGGTCTTGGTCTTTTTAATGTCGGTTAATCATTATTGGACGCCTGCAGTTTTCAAAGGAACTGGATAATTTCTTAGGATCGGACTTAAACGGAATTCAATGGATATTTAGACATTGGTTTGCAAGGATAAGAAAGAAGTTGACTGATATTGGATTTTTGGTTTTGGTCTTTCGCTAGGATTGGATCAGTTAGTTTTTCGGACATTGGACGATTGATATTGTATCAATCAACTTCTGACACAAAAGTAGTCATACATAACATGCCAGACAATTGCATTAATGCCCTATTTTTTGGTTATGGTTTTTACTTAAAAAAGTAATTTCATTTAGAAATGTTACGATAAAAACACTCGTAGAACTACGAGTTTGCCATTGGAAGATGAATTACAGAAAGAACGATCAAGTCTGGATTATCTTCATCAGACATCTATAATCTTTTACAACTCCGCATTGAGCCTTCCACGCCGCACTGCATCATACACAAACCGCACTTTAGCGCTTTTAGTTTCAGTGGAAGATAAAAATAATTGATAGCGGTGTTCACCTGCTGTAACAATCAGCAGCGCTGTGTTGGGCGGAATAGAACCTTCATTCTCTGCAATCATTTCTACTTCCTGAAATGTATTTTGCAGGTCTATCATTACATAAGTTGTAATGGGTTTGGCTGTAAGCTTTTGGTGCGACAGAATTACCCTGCCATTTACTTTTACCGTGATGGAGTCTCCGTCAATTTCATTATTATCGTAAAAATCAAGGCGCAGTTTTCCGGTATCCACAGCCACTTCGGGCACTTCTTTAAATGCCGATTCCTTAATGCGTGTCAGAACAATATCGCCTGCTTCGCAACTAATGTTGGTTCCCATAATAACGCCTGTCCATCCTCCTGATAATGTCTCTATTTCCCCTTCCCTGCTATAACTTAATTCATATTTTTTGATGCATACCCTGCACTCAGGTCTTATTTTAAAAGTGGTAACCTGTTGCTCCTGTAGTACAATTTTTTTTTGTGCAGGGAAATAGGTGCCGGAGAATCTTTTCTTCACATAGTTGTCAATATCCATGTAGTGATAAGAATCGCCTGCTACACTCGTATCTGTTACATGAATTTGCAGTTCGATATTGTTAACAGGAAAACAACCTCCCGTCATTGTTAGCGTGCCTTTCCAAAAACCATTAAGATTTTGCGCCTGCACAGTAAAGAGGCAAAAGAATAATAGAAGGACTATAGACACATATCTTTTCACACAAGGAATTTACTACTATTTGTCTGCCTGCCCTTCATAAAATTATGTGAATGGATATGTATCAGTTCAAAAAAGCGACAGTTAATTGAAACGATTTAGTTCACCGATTATATAGCAGACAAAAATGCTACTAAGCTTTTATTGTCCTTAAAAACTATCAGAATTTATTTGCACTTCTTGATAGTATCAAACATTTTTTACCGTCGTTGAAATAACCGTCATTCACAAAGAGAAAAACTGTTCCTTGAAATCATGAGATCAAATGCATAGCTATAATCAAAAAGCCAGGACTGATCCTGGCTTTATTTGCACTAATAATATTGCTATTTATTCCAACTTAGTTGACAACTTCTTCTTCCACCAGACCTTCTTTGGTTGCTACCAGCAACGTTCCCTGAACGTATTTTTCATTATGCTGGCTGGCATCCAGACCTTCTTCTTCTTCCTTATCGCTAACACGCAACGGCACAATAAAATTGATCAACTTGAAAATAAGGAACGATACAATAAAACTATAACCTACCGCACAAACCATGGCTTTTAACTGTGTAAGGAAGAAACTAAAGTTGCCATTGGCCCAGCCATTATTGCCTGCCGCATTTACGGCCACAGTAGCAAATACACCCGTCATTAACATACCTACCATACCACCTAAACCGTGACAAGGAAATACATCCAGTGTATCGTCCAAAGCCGATTTTGATTTGATGTGCACCGCTACATTGGATATTACGGCTGCAACCACACCAATAAAAATACTTTGTGGCACTGCCACAAAACCGGCTGCAGGTGTAATAGCCACCAAACCCACTACGGCGCCTACACAAAAACCCACCACGGAAGGTTTCTTCCCCCGCATTACATCAAAAAACATCCAGGACAAACCTGCAGCGGCAGCGGCCGTATTGGTTGTAGAAAATGCAGATACAGAAAGGGCGTTGGCACCCAAAGCCGATCCGGCATTGAAACCAAACCAGCCAAACCATAACAACCCGGTTCCAATTAAAACATAAGGAATATTAGCAGGTGTGTTCTCTCTTTTTTCAATATGTACCTTTCTGCGTTTTAAAACCAATGCCCCAGCCAAAGCAGCGCAACCAGCAGAAATATGTACAACTGTACCACCGGCAAAATCCAATGCACCCATCTTAAATAAAAAGCCGTCAGGGTGCCAGCTCCAATGCGCCAATGGCGCATACACCAGCAAACTAAATAATACAGTAAAAAGAACATAAGCTGTAAACCGCATGCGTTCAGCAATAGCACCTACAACCAATCCTGGGGTAATAATGGCAAACATCAACTGGAACATAGAGAACAATGATTTAGGAATTGTTAGCGCCAAACTCCATGGTTCGCCGGAAGTAACACCTTTGTAAAAAAGATGTGTTAGCGGATTGCCAATAAATCCACCAATATCATCACCAAAACATAAACTATAGCCAACTACGATCCATAAAACACCTACGACTCCGGCGGCCACGATGCTCTTCATCATAGTAGAAAGAACATTTTTTCGATTTACCATTCCACCATAAAAAAAAGCCAGCCCCGGTGTCATTAAAAAAACCAAAGCAGTGGCTACAATGATCCATGCAATATCAGCTGAATTATATTTCCCATTGTCGAAATTGGGTAAAGAAGGGGTGAACAAAGAAGCAATGGAAATGGCAGCAAGAATCAAAAATGGTGCAGATGATTTGAGTTTGAGCTTATTCATTGATTTAAAATTTATCAGTGTCAGTTAAAATTTAGAATTGGTAAACAGCTGCGAATAAAATATTGACAGCTGTTTTTGTTGAGTTATTATTTTTATTTAAAAAGATAGGTTGGCTGGCTTTGTCAAGACGGAACTCGGGAATGAAAACCAGATTATCCACTTTTAAATTAACCGACAAAGTAGAAGCGAACACATTGCCGCCGACAGGTTGTGTACTGTACATTTTCAATCCGTCCTTATCACTGAAATATTCTTCCCTAAGCGTCAGGCCAAAACGATCGGAAGCATCGAAGTTTATATACAACGCCGATCCCCACCAACTTTTATCCTTATCGTAAATTTTATTGCCTAAGTAAGTTTTTGTGCGGTTGTAGGTGCCGTTATAACCAAGGCCGAGCTTGCTGCTTAACTTGCTGGCAAAAACAATATCATATTGCTTTGATTTGGTGGTATCAACATTTTGTCCGGCTACATAATTAAAGTAGGCTTTAAAATAATCGCCGGGAGTGTAACTATATTGGGCAATCAAAAATTTTTTACTGATAAAGCCATCCGGTACATATTTAAAATCGGTTGGATTGGCAATGCCGATCATCAATCCATTTGACTTATACGTTACCTCTGCTTTTATTCCTGTATGAAAAAATGGGCCGTTGGTAAACATGTAACTCATGCTGTAATTTCGGTTGGCATAAGCATCTAACAGTTCATAACCTACATGCGTAGCCCAACTACCCCCTGTAAGTTTCAACCAATTGTTGGGAGAATAGCTGATGTAGAGTTGTTTTACGCCCTGCAAGATCCCCTCGTCATTATAACAAAACTCCTGTGCTCTTTTTCCCAGTCCAAAGTCAGCCACCATTTCGACGTTGGCTGCTTTATAATCCAGCTTTACGCTGGCCATACCCAATTCAAAACTGTTGTGGGAGTGAGTAAAAGAAGTGAGGTTGTTAGATTTTGATTTGCCGAAATCAAATTTGTAATAGAGATCGGCAGAACCTGAAATACTTAGCGCTGCTGTTTGTGTAGAATCCTGAGAAAAGGCACCATTACATGCAGACATGACAATGGCAGACAGTGTAAACTTTCGTAACATTGTATTGGTATTTAAGTTAAAAAAGAAGGTATTGCCTGCCTAAGCTTGTTCCAGAAGCTTAATAGTTGCAAGCAATACCTTTGTTGTTTATCCTTCTGATCTTTTTCGATCTTCTATACTATTTTCCTACATTTTCTTTTAAGGGTTGGGGATTTATTTTTTCGTTCATTCTATTTTCGAAACTTCCACATCCATGAAAATTGAAATTAAAACTAAGAAAGGTCGTACAAAATTTCAAATATTATTTTATACAATGTTTATAAATTAATGAATAAGCTCAATAATTTAGATACTAATCTATTTTTAAATCGAAATATTTTTAAAATTTTTATGTTTTTAATAGCGTTTTTAAAATTATATTTTATATATTTATTTTTATAATTAGATAAATGGTTGTAAAAAATCTATTAATTCCCTCTCAATGTCGACCAGCCCTGAAAGCTCAGTGTGCATTTGCCGTGAATATTTTTTTTTACATCTGGTGATTTTGTAAATCTCCATTTTGTATATTCGTAAAGTTCGCTTGCTAATAATCAGAGGTTTGCTTGCTACAATATATTAATAAGGTAATAGCCTCAAAGCAATCAATTAAATATGGCAAGCAACACTGGTCTCTACTCTCCTTCTTTCGAACACGATTCGTGTGGCATTGGTTTCGTAGCCAATATTAAAAGCCACAAATCGCACCAGATCATTTCAGATGCACTGACCATCCTGGAAAATATGGAACACCGTGGCGCCTGCGGATGCGAGCAAAACACCGGTGATGGTGCAGGTATTATGATTCAGGTGCCGCATGAGTTCTTCTTTGACGAGTGCAGCAAACTGGGTGTACACCTGCCCTCTTTCGGTAAATATGGCGTAGGCGTACTTTTCTTTCCAATAGACATTCGCTTAAAAGAAGAGTGCCGCGATATCTTTAACCGTTGCGCTGATAAGTTGGGACTGGACGTACTGGCTTATAGAAAAGTGCCGGTTGATCCCGACGATATTGGCTACACCGCCTTAAGCGTAGAGCCCGAAATGGAACAGGTGATTATAGCCTGCCCTGATCACATTACTAACCCC
>JBQCJM010000327.1:0-29535 GCA_051952715.1 Flavisolibacter sp. | reverse complement strand
ATCAAACTCGATGCAAGGAACATTCCGGCATCCATTGCTTCGGTGGAAAAAAGCTGGAAGAAAGTTTTTCCCGATTTGCCTTTTCAATATACTTTCCTTGACCAGGATTTTGATTCTCAATATGCCGCCGACCAAAAGCGGGGGAAGATATTCACAGCTTTTTCTCTTCTTACCATTTTCATTACCTGCCTTGGGCTGCTGGGATTGATAGCTTTTACTACACAACAGCGGCAAAAGGAAATTTCTATCCGTAAGGTGATGGGAGCAGGCGTGGTGCAGATCGTGCAGTTGATCACTAAAAATTTTGTGGTGCTGGTAGGCGTTTCCTGCTTTATTGCTTTTCCGGTGGCCTACCTGTTCATGAACAAATGGCTGCAGGTATTTACCTATAACACAGGACTATCACCGTTGCCATTTTTATTATCGGCGCTGGTAGTACTGGTTATCACCATGCTTACCATTATTTTCCATACAACGAGAGCAGCAGTGGCAAGCCCCGCGAAAAATTTACGAACAGAGTGAGAGAAACAATAGAATTATAGGGGATCACTTTCTATTAGCCATATAAGCTTTCAGTATAAAGGCTCCGGTCTGGGACTTATCACTCCAAAAACTGCAGGAGGAGACAACTATTGAAGCGAACCATAAGGTATGTATTAGTAATATTTTCAGTGGTAGCAATTGATCAACACAGGCACATTCAAGGTGCGTTGAAAATTGAACTTAAAAGTTATCAATGGCAGGAGTATATTGCTCCTGCCATTGACTTAATTAAAGAATAGAAAGATGTCAAAAACTTTTTTGCTTATTGCTTATTTGTTTGTCGCTGTTTGCTCACATGCACAAAATCGTTATGAACTGAACAACGGATGGTACTGTACCAATATTAAAAATGTAAAAGAAAGTGGAGCTGTCGTTTCGTCTTTAAGTTATAATGTAAAGAACTGGTTGGCTGCTATAGTTCCCGGAACCGTATTGACAACTTTGCTCAATAACAAATTAGTGCCGGACCCTTTTTACGGAATGAACAATAAATACATTCCGGATATATATTTCACCGGCAATGATTACTACACTTACTGGTTTGTAAAAGATTTTAAAGAAACAGCAAAAGCAGGTGAGCAGGTTTGGTTGCAACTGAGGGGAGTGAATCATAAGTACGATGTTTTTCTCAACGGGAAAAAAATAAATGATAAAACACATGAAGGAATGCTGTTACGGAGCGAATACAACATCACCAACTATTTATCAAAAAATGGCAACAATCGCCTAGCTATTTTGGTTTTTCCGCCGGATGTTCCTGGCAATCCAAATGGTGGGCAGGGTGGTGATGGAACGATTGCAAAAAACTTAACCACGCAATACACTGCTGGTTGGGATTGGATTCAACCTATTCGTGACCGTAACACAGGCATTTGGGATAAAGTGTTCATAGAAAAAACAAAGGCTGTTAACATCACCAATCCGCATATCGTAACACTTGTACCTGGCGTTCGTAAGCCTTATGACGCAAAGCAAGCACCGGCAACGATTCAATTAAGTGCAGAGCTAACAAATGTTTCCCACCACCCGGTAAGTGGTGTGCTGCAATATCAAATCAATCATAAAACTATTAGTAAAAGCGTAACGCTTGTTCCCAATAAAACTTCGCTTGTCCAACTGCCTGACTTTACTTTAGACAATCCAAAGCTTTGGTGGCCTAATGGTTACGGCCCGCAAAATTTATACAACATCAAACTACAGTTTATTTCCGCCGACAAAGTTTTTGATGAAGAAAACATGCAATTGGGTGTAAGGCAAATTACAACTCAGTGGAATGTGCATACAGGAAGTATGCAGGCTTTAGTGAACGGACAAAAGATTTTTATCAAAGGAGGTAACTGGATCATTTCAGATGCCATGCTTCGCTTTAGCGAAGAACGTTACGATGCCGAAATCCGTTTTCATCGTGACATGAATCTAAATCTTATTCGCATTTGGGGCGGTGCCATTACAGAACGTCCTGAGTTTTACAATGCCTGCGATAAATATGGATTATTGGTCTTTCAGGATTTTTGGTTTAGTGGCGATTGCAACGGCAGGTGGTTAGATCCAATGAAGAAAGAAGATCAATGGGTAAGAAGAAAATATCCTGACGATCATCAATTGGCCTTGCAGACGGCAGCCGATCAGATAAAGCTTATTCGCAATCATCCATCGCTTGCATTTTGGTGTGGTGGCAATGAAATTACGCCTCCTGATGATATTTTGGCACCATTAAAAGATTCCTTGTTGCCTTTATTGGATGGCACACGTTATTTGTTTGATTATTCCAATAGCGATAGTATGTCGCTTAACACTATGGGTGGCAATGGCGACGGTCCTTACTCCATTCAAAACCTCAAAACATTCTGGGCCAAAAAAACGTTTCCCTTTAATTCGGAAGTTGGATCTGTAGGCGTTGGAGACTTTGCTTCTCTCCAACGTTTTATTCCTGCAGAAAATTTAACTCCACCTAAATCGCCTTCATTTGTTGATTCTGTGTGGCACTATCATAAATACATTTCCTATGAGCACTATATTGATCAATATGGAATAGCAAAAGATGCAAAAGATTTTGCCATGAAAGCACAATTAATTAACTACGACCAGTACCGTGCATTGATGGAAGGATTTTCATCGCATATGTGGGATTGGTACACCGGTTCTATTATTTGGAAAACTCAAAACCCCTGGACGGCATTGCGTGGACAGATGTATGATTATTACTTGGACGTAAATGCCTGTTTATACGGATTGAGAAAAGGCAGCGAGCCTTTGCATATAATGATGAATCCTGCAGATAGCATGGTGGTGTTAGTAAACAATGGGTTTGATATCAGGCGTAATTTAATGATAGAGGTGAAAGCTTATGATATACTAACAGGAAAAGACAGCTTATACAGTTTGATGTTTAATGAAGTAGGCGCAAGCATGAGCAAAAAATTATTCCCTATAAATGGTTTTCTAAAAGGGTTGAATAAAAAAGATGGTGTGTTTGTTTCATTGAAATTATTCTCTGAACAAAAAGAATTATTGAGCGAAAATATATACTGGCTTCCCGGTACAGATGGAAACTATACGGCTTTGCAGCAAATGAGAAAGGCCGAATTAAAAGTTACGGCTAAAAAAACAAGGGTTACCAGCATCAATCTTACGCTGACGAATGAGAAAGAGAACCCGGTTGCTTTTTTTAATCGTATAGCATTGATCAACACACAAAAAGGTGAACGTGTTTTGCCTGCATTCTTCTCAGATAATTACCTTAGTATTTTGCCTGGTGAAAGCAAAACAGTTACAATCAATTTTCTCAATAAAGATGTTATTGTGAAAAAGAAAGTTCAGGTGTACGGATGGAACACGGATGCGCTATTAATCGATATTGAAAAATAAGAGGACATAAATGATAAAGTTTGCTTTACGTCATCCTAATTTATTCTGCTAAATTTCTTTTTGAAATTTTCATACACCTTTTCTATGATACTAAACGCAATGAATTCTGGACGACGCCTTTCGCAGAATAGAACCAACGAAAGCACGGATGGAGAAGCCGTTTAAAAAACTACGCAAGGTCAAACCTCAAGTACTAATAATTCATTGTAGACGATAGAGCCGCAGAAGCGGGTTTTAGAGGAAAATAAAAAAGGCAACTTAAGTAAAAGTTGCCTTCAATCTAATCAAGTGATCCGGACAGGATTCAAACCTGTGACCTACTGCTTAGAAGGCAGTTGCTCTATTCAGCTGAGCTACCGGACCTTTAAAGAGCGGCAAAGATAAGAGAATCCAAATAATTTATGGTTATCAGGCAAAGCAAAAACTGTCTAAAAAATCATCCTGTTTGTCTACCGATATTTCATTGATATTTTTTACATATAGAACAGCAATAGTTTGTCCGTCGGTATAACCTTTCACCTTCCAGTCTATATTATTTTCATCCTGCCAGTAGTCTATCATTTTTACATAATTATCACTTTGAAAGTTTTGGCAAAGATCAAGACCTGTGTTGTATAAAGCATTAAAAGGCTTGTGCAGACGGTTCAGGTATGTAATAATAACGTCTTGCGCTTCATCAAGCGGTAGCTTTTCCGATAATTGTGCACACAATACGCCATAGCTTACTTTTTTTTCGGTATGCTCGGCAAAATACATTTCATCGCCTTCTTCTGTTTGTGTAAAATCAAATTCAGCGTTGGCTGGAAACAGCACCGAACAATTGGTGTTGCCGATGATCGTTTGCCTTGGGGCTTTCGAGGATTTATAAATGACAAGTGAAGCAGTAAGCAAAAATATCAGGTTTTCCATAGTGCGAATTATTGGTGGCTTGTAGCTGTAAGATAAAAGTTATTTTCGAACCACAAATTATGGACAATCATTTTTTCTACGGAAAGGATAAACTTACTGTTAAAATGGCTGTAATGCTGGCTGAAGGCAGCTTTCATGGCACTTTAGACAAAAGCGTAGTTGCAAAAATTAACCATAGCCAAAAGCATGTGCAGCAGATGGTTGATGCCAATAAAACAGTATACGGTGTTACTACTGGCTTTGGCATTTTAGCCAATACAAAAATTAATGACGAAGATGCTGCCACGCTTCAATACAAAATTTTACAAAGCCATAGCGTAGGTGTTGGCGATGCGGTGCCTTTGGAAATAGCCAGGTTGATGCTGATAACAAAAGTGCATGCTTTATCACAGGGTTTTTCGGGTGTGCAGTTGTCAACTATTGAACGTATTTTGTGGCATCTGCAAAACGATATAATTCCTGTAGTGCCTGAAAAGGGAAGTGTTGGTGCTTCCGGCGATTTAGCTCCTTTAGCGCACCTGTTTTTACCATTAATTGGATTAGGAGAAGTTATTTATAAAGGGACAAGATATAAAACGCAAGATGCCCTAAGCAAGTTTAACTTAAAGCCCATACAACTTGGGCCCAAAGAAGGGCTGGCATTGATCAACGGAACACAATTTATTTTGGCATACGCCATTAAAGCTGTGCAACGCCTGAATAATTGCCTGGAAGCGGCCGATATTATCGGCGCTATGAGCCTGGAAGCGTTGACCGGGACTAAAGCTCCATTCGATGCAAGGCTGCACGAACTAAGACCTTACAGTGGAAGCAAATTAGTAGCGCAACGACTGCGGCAAATTTTACAAAACTCAGAGATCATGCAAAGCCATGTCGATTGCGGTCGTGTGCCGGATCCTTATTCTTTACGTTGCATGCCGCAGGTGCATGGCGCATCAAGAAATGCCTGGCTGCATTTGAAACAGCTTACAGAAATTGAATGTAATTCGGTTACAGACAATCCTATTGTATTAGGTGAAGACGACACCATAAGTGGTGGTAATTTTCACGGGCAGCCTTTAGCTTTACCATTGGATTATGCCTGCTTTGCGGCTTCGGAAATTGGTAATATTTCTGATCGCCGTTGTTATTTACTGCTTGAAGGGAAGTGGGGATTGCCTATGCTGTTGATGAACAATGTGGGTTTGAACAGCGGCTTTATGATCCCTCAATACACCACAGCGGCTTTGGTTACCGAAAATAAAACATTGTGTTTTCCTGCAAGTGCCGACAGTATTCCTACATCGCTTGGGCAGGAGGATCATGTAAGCATGGGAAGCATAAGTGGAAGAAAGCTGGCAAAAGTGCTTGACAATCTTGAATACATCCTGGCTATTGAGTTAATGAGTGCTTGCCAGGCCATTGAATTTAGAAGGCCATTGAAAAGCAGCGCCGTTCTCGAATTTGCACACGATTATGTAAGAGAGTTTGTAAGCTTTGCAGAAGAAGACAGAATTTTTGCCAATGATATTCAAAAGATAAAAACCATCATCAGTAATTTTTCTTTCGTAAATGCAGTGAACGAATTTGCCGGTTCAAAAGGCATCAAGCTAAATAAAGGTTTTGAAGAATTTGAGTAGTCTCTTGCAGGATGAGAAGAATACTTCCAACCCTGCAAGAGAATCAAAAAACTTCTATTTCTTTATAAACGTATAAGGATCGTACTCCACAAATTCATTCTGCTTTGTTGTAATTGATTTTACCTTGTTATCTGAAATATCAAACTTAATGGTAAAAATTCCATACTCAATGTTGTTGTACTGCATCAGCCATTCACCATTGTCCATGTAATTGAGCGTAGCAGATAAATCGGGCTTGGTGCTGAAGTTTATCTTTAAACTATTGCCTATCTGACTAATCGTGATTGGCCCGTATAATTCGTTAGTATAAACACCTGCATAAGCGGCAAAAGGCAGCTCAGGTTTGTTACCTTTCACTCTTGTTTTCCAGCCTGCAATTTCGCTTACCTGTTCCTGCATTCCTTTTTTAAAACCAGCTAACTGTTGTTGGCTTCTGTTTACATAAGGCATCCCTAAATATGCATCCATAATTTGATAACGGAGTAGTTCAAAAAAACTTTGATTGTCATTGTTGGTAAGAATAGCAATGCCTAATTTTTCGTCAGGTATAAAACATACGTTGCTCACCATACCGCCAGCGCCGCCGGTGTGCCAGTAAACCTGCCTGCCATTATAATCGGCTACATTCAAACCAAGACCGTAGCCCCGGAAATGCATGGGAAAAACAGATGATTTACGGCTGCCGGTTATAATGTTAACATCTCTTGTTTTTTGCAAAGCGGCCCATGGCAAAACTTGCTTGCCATTATACCATCCGCTATCAAGTTGTGCCATTAACCAGTGCGACAGATCGCTAACGTTACTAACAATGCTGGCAGCAGGAGCGAGGTTGTTCCAATTGTCATAAGGAACGGGTTGCAGGGTATTGGTGTAAGAAGTAGTATAAGGCGTTGCAACGTTGGGCTGCTGAGCTACCCCGGTCGATAATACCAAAGTATTGCTCATGTGCAATGGCTCAATTATAGTATCACGAATAAACTCTTCCCATTGCTTACCGGTTACTTTTGGAATCACTTGCCCGGCAGTCATATAACAGCTATTGCAATAACCATAGTCCTGTCTGAATATTTGCGAAGGTTTTAATAACCTCATCTTATTCATAATTTCCTCACGGCTCAGCTTTGTATTCCAAAATGTAAAATCGCCCTGAAATGTTTTAGTTCCAATCCTATGTGTAAGCAAATCACGAATAGTTAACAGTTTTGTAGTAGTTGAGTCGTAAATACGATATGCAGGATAATACTTTGTGATTTTATCGTTCAGGGAAAGTCTTCCTCTTGTTTCCAATAAAGCCAGCGCCGTTCCGGTGAACAGCTTGGTATTACTGGCTATCATAAAAAGCGTATGCTCATCAACAGGTTGCTGCGTTTGTATATTACGAACGCCATAGCCCTTCATCGTTACTACTTTGCCATCTTTTATGATTACTATGGAAAGTCCGGGAACATCCCAATCATTCATTCCCCGATCAATATAACTGTCAAGGCTGTCTGTAATAAAGGAAGGTGACTGGGCGAAACCTGTTATCGAAGCTGCAAGCAAAAGAAAAATGAATATTTTTTTCATAACAGTAAGGTCTAAGCAACAAAGTAAATCCTTTTTGTAATGCAGAAATAATTCCTCGAACAAAACACTACATGAAGCAAGCCTAAGGCAAAAGCGTTTAATGAAGGTGGCCTTAAAGCTTGTTTTCGGTGGCATAAAATTTTCAATGCATGCTTCACTAAAAATCTTTTATGAAAAAGAATTATTTAAATCTTGCCACTTTGTTATTAGCTGCAGCAGTATGGTCTTGCAGCGACAACAACACACACGGTACAGAAACAACAACAGACTCTACCACAACCACAACAACAATGAATACCGATTCATCGGGAATGAATAACAATTCTTCAACTGCTAATACCACGTACACCAATACAACACCTTTAGGCAAGGAAGATTCTATGTTTGTAATGGAAGCTGCCATGGGAGGGATGATGGAAGTTCAGGCGGGCAACCTGGCTCAACAACAAGCCATGAATCAAAGAGTAAAAGATTTTGGTGCCATGATGGTTCAAGATCATTCGCAAGCTAATAATGAACTGAAAAGCCTGGCATCCAGTAAAGGTTTGATGATTCCCGATAGCTTGCCTTCAGATAAACAAAAGCATGTGGATGCAATGAAGAAAATGAATGGAAAATCATTTGACAGTCATTACATAAGCATGATGCTGGATGATCATAAAAAAGACGTGAAAAAATTTCAGGATGAGTCTAAGAATGCAAAAGATGCTGATCTGCGCAATTGGGCTGGAAAAACTTTGCCCACACTGCAAAAACATTTAGATTCTATCCAGGCGATCTCGAAAGATAAAATGTAAAATCTTTAAACGTAAATTTTAAACCTTCCGCACGAGACACGGAAGGTTTTTTTAGAAGGAATATTTTATACATACAAAATATTTTTACACGCCGTATAAATTTATATTTTTGGTACATGGACGCCAAAATAACATTAAGCTTTAATGAAGCTTAATTAAAAAGGCGAAAAAGTTTGCAGAAGCTAACAACATTAGCCTTTCACGGTTAATGGAATTTTTATTGCAAAAAGTTACATCATCACACTATCAATCTTTAGAAGATTTCCCCATATCAGATTGGGTACAACAGGTTACTGAAGGAGAAGCGGTTTATCAAACCTCAAAAAAAGAACCCGCAAAGCTGCCAAGTCTGAATTTTATAATTCCAAGAAATGAAATTATTTGTTGACACAAATATTCTCATTTCTGTATTGAACAAATAATATCCTTTATTCACGCATGCTTCAAGAATTCTTTCACTTGCAGATAAAAAAGGGTTTGAGATCTACACTTCACCTATTTGTCTTGCCATTACTTTCTTTTTTGCCGAAAAAAAATACAGATCATCAAAAGCAAAGGAAAAAATTGATTTGTTATGCAAGCATATCAATATTGCGGAAGTAGATAAAGAAGTATTTCGGAATGCACTGAGAAATTCTGCTGTGCAGGATTTTGAGGATGGTCTTGAATATTATTCAGCAGTAAAAAGTAAGTGTAACTGCATTATTACAGAAGATGTGAATGATTTTCACTTTTCAAAAATTGAAGTATTGAAAAGCGAAGCATTTTTTGAAAAATACTTATATAACAAAAGCAGAGGCTGACATTTTGTAAGAATTTTGAGTTTGGCTTATTTGTATTCACCGAAAACCTTCCTTAGTTCATCTGCAATTTCTCCCAACGTACAATAGTTCTCCACTGCTTCTATTACTGCAGGCATCAGGTTTTCATTATTTGCTGCCTTTTGCCTGATAACTTTAAGGCAAACAGCAACCTTCTCTTTATCTCTTTTATTTTTTAAGTTTTGCAGCTTTTGTATTTGATGATCTCTAATGCCATCGTCAATTTTAAAGCCCGGGATAGGTTCTTCCTGCGATACCTGGAATTTATTTACCCCTACAATAATTTTTTCTCCAGTCTCTATTTGCCGCTGGTATTCGTAAGCGCTTCTTGCAATTTCTTCCTGCATAAATCCCTGTTCAATGGCCGATACACTACCACCCATCGCTTCAATTTTTTCAATCAGTTGCCAGGCATTTTTTTCCACCTCATGCGTTAGCGACTCAATAAAGTACGAACCAGCTAAAGGATCAACTGTGTCGGGTGCACCGCTTTCAAAAGCAACGATCTGTTGTGTACGCAAAGCAATTCGTGCAGCTTCTTCGGTGGGCAAACTCAGTGCCTCATCATAACCATTGGTATGTAGCGATTGCGTGCCGCCTAACACTGCTGCCAGCGTTTGGACAGTAACCCTCGAAATGTTATTCAATGGTTGTTGTGCTGTTAAAGTACTGCCACCTGTTTGTGTGTGAAAACGCAGCATCATGGCTTTTGGATCAGTGGCGCCAAGGTCTTTCATAATCTTTGCCCACATTCTTCGTGCTGCACGAAACTTAGCCACTTCTTCAAACAAATTATTGTGTGCATTAAAAAAGAAGGAGAGGCGTTTGCCGAAAACATTAATGTCTAAACCTTTTTCCAAAGCTGCTTGCACATAAGCTTTGCCATTGCTTAATGTAAAAGCTATTTCCTGTACGGCCGTGCTGCCTGCTTCTCTTATGTGATATCCGGAGATAGAAATAGTATTCCATTTCGGCAATTCTTTACTACACCATTCAAAAATATCGGTGATGATGCGCATCGAAGGTTTGGGTAGATAAATGTAAGTTCCTCTAGCCGCGTATTCTTTTAAAATATCATTTTGAATAGTACCTGAAATTTTTTTCAGATCGGCGCCTTGTTTTTTTGCCTGCGCTACGTAGAAGGCTAATAGTATAAAAGCTGTTGCATTAATGGTCATAGAGGTAGAAACATCTTCCAGCTTAATACCATGAAACAATGTTTCTATGTCATCAATGGAATCAATGGCAACGCCTACTTTTCCCACTTCACCTTCTGCTAAGGAATGATCACTATCATAACCAATTTGTGTAGGTAGATCGAAAGCAACACTCAGGCCCATTACACCTTGCGACAATAAATAATGATAGCGTTTGTTGCTTTCTTCTGCTGTGGAAAAACCGGCGTACTGCCTCATCGTCCACAATTTGCCGCGATACATATCTGGCTGCACACCACGGGTAAAAGGTATTTCTCCCGGTGCTTCTGCAGGCACTGCAAAGTTTGTAAAATCTTTTTCGGAATAGACGGGTTTTATTTCAATACCAGAATCAGTAAATATTTTTTTACTCATAGCTGCAATCGTTTTAATTTCTGATAACCTTTCCTGCAACCTGGCTATAGAAGGTGAATGAAAAGACCGGATTTACATTATTTTTTTCGCCTCTGCATTTAAAGTATCTGTTGCATGGGTATGAAGCGCAGCTTTTTCTTCGTGCATAAGATTTTCAATAATGTGCTTGTTCAGATCAACGGCTTTTGCTTCGGGTGCTAACGTTTTGGCGATGCTGTTGATCATGAGCATGCTTTGATCTTTTAAATTTCGCACCGCTTCCCAGGCTTGCTGACTTACATAAATTTGCTGCGAAGCATTGTATTCATATTCCTGTTTAATAGTTTCAATTAAAAAAACCTGCATTTCCCTGGCAGATAAACCCGGTTGGCTAAGGCGGCTGATCAAATTAGGCAACGCCATTCGCTCGCATAAAAGAACCAATCGTTCATAAGCCTGCAATTGCAACGGTCTTGTACTAAAAGAACTGGAAGAATCTGTGTCTTTGTCTTTTAACTGGAAAAAAACAAAAACAGAAATCAGGAGTGCTATAATAGAAAGAACGAGACTGACAGTGGTAACTTCCATTGATATTTGTTAAGGTGACAAAAATAATATGAAACAGCCATCCGCCAACTTCAATTAGCATGTCATCAAAAAGTCAAACCAAAGATTGTTTATATAGAGTTGAATAACTTTGTTCTATGGAAACTATGATTCAATTACCTGTAAGGTTTACAAATGGTGCCATCAGTGAAATAAGGCGGTTAATGAATGAGCCCGGCTTCGATACTACACAATATTTGCGTGTAGGAGTGAAGGGTGGTGGTTGTTCAGGTATGTCTTACATTTTGGGATTTGATGCAAAAAAAGAAAATGATGCAGTATATGATTTCGAAGGTTTGACTTTTGTTATGGAGAAAGCTCACGAAATGTATTTATATGGCATGGAAATAGACTGGCAGAACGGATTGAACAACCGTGGCTTTACATTTAAAAATCCTAACGCTTCAACCACTTGTGGCTGCGGAAGTTCGTTTGGGGTATAAACAGAGCTATGATCTTATGGTCGATGGCTTCATCAAAAGAACGTTATTGCAAAGTCTTCGTTATGGAAGACTTTTTTATTTTGTACCAAGCTGCAATGCTACTTTCATCTTGGGCTCTAATGGTTTTTCGCAGCACACTTATACTTTCATCAGTTCTATTCTGCACAATTTCATTATTACTTCTTACTAAATTCTTCAAGTCTGTAAGCAGTACAATAAATAAAAAAAGTCCCGCATTTTGCGGGACTTTTTATAGCGAATGTTCCGTTTTTCCTTAGTTTTTAATCACTAAATTCCAGGTTCAGATCTTAATGCTTAACAGTTTGCGGTTTTGTTTTAACCGTTTGCTTTTCAGTAGTATCTGTATTTGTAGAAGCTAATGCTTTTGTACCTCCCAGGTCAACCAATATTGGGGCTGCCACAAAAATAGATGAATAAGTACCGGTAACCACGCCAATCAGCATGGCAAAGGCAAAACCTTTCGTTACTTCACCACCTACAAGGAAGAGGATCAAGATCGTTAAGAACACTGTCAATGACGTCATAATGGTACGGCTTAATGTATCATTAATAGCCTTATTGATGATAGTTTCTTTTGTTGCGCCTACCATAATGCGGCTGTCTTCACGAATACGGTCAAACACGATCACCGTATCGTTCATAGAGAAGCCGATCACCGTTAGTATCGCCGCAATAAAGTGTTGATCCAGTTCCAGTGGGAAAGGAACAACATCTTTTAGGAATGAAAATACAGCCAGCGTTAACAATACGTCGTGCAGCAAGGCAATGATTGTTCCCAGTGAAAATCTCCAGTCGCGGAAGCGAATGAAAATGTAAATAGCAATAATAAGCACCGACCAGAATGTTGCCCATTTTGCACCACTTTTCAGGTCGTCGGAAATGGTTGGCAATACTGTTGTTCTTCCTATCACATTTTGCTTGTCGAAAGTTTCGAATGTAGTGCCTGCAGGTAAATAATTGTGCAGACCCTCCATCAGTTTGCCTTCAACTAATGCACCCGTTTGCGATGAAGTGTTCTCAATTTGGTAAGAAGTCGTTATGTCCAAATGATTGTTGGCGCCAATGGTTTTAATAACCGGTGCTTCGCCAAATGCTTTGGTCAGGTCGTCACGAATCTTTTCTACATCCTTAGTTACATCATTAGGAAAGCTTACCACATAGCTGCGGCCTCCTTTAAATTCAACGCCCTGGTCAAAACCATGGAAAATGGCGCCAATACCAAGAGCTAATACTATGAATGAAATAACGTAAGCTACTTTACGATACTCAATAAATTTAAAGCTGGCATGTTTGAAGATACGCTTGGAGACAGGAGTGAAATACTCCATGTGGCGCTTCTTATTCGTAAACCAGTCAGATACCCAGCGGCTTACCAAAATTCCGCAGAAAAGAGAAAGTAAAATACCAATGATCTGCGTGGTGGCAAAGCCTTTCACAGGGCCTAATCCAAATGAGAAAAGTATAATAGCCGTAAGTAAAGTTGTAACGTGGGCATCGAGCACAGGCGGCAAGGAACGCTTATAACCTTCATTTACAGCCTGAACATAATTCTTCCCTTTCGACAGCTCTTCTTTGATACGTTCGTAAATAATTACGTTGGTATCCACAGCCATACCAATGGTTAATACCAAACCGGCAATACCAGGCGCTGTTAAGGTAGCACCCAAACCGGTTAATACACCAATGGTGAAAAGAAGGTTCAGGATCAAGGCAATGTTCGCAATCCATCCGCTGGTGTTGTAGTACACCAACATCAATAAGAAGATCACGATAAATGAAATACCAAAGGCCAGCATACCGCCGTGAATGGCATTTTCACCCAGAGTCGGTCCAACTACTTGTTCCTGTACGATCTTGGCAGGTGCTGGCAGTTTACCGGCTTTTAAAATGTTGGCAAGGTCGGTTGCTTCATCTACAGTAAAGTTTCCGGAAATCTCTGTACGGCCACCGGTAATGGGGCCATTATTAGCAACAGGAGCTGAATACACAACATCATCCAACACAATAGCAATTGGCCTTTTTTGTTCGTAGCTTCTGCGGGTCAGTTGCTCCCACTGTCGCGAACCAATGGTATTAATATCCATTGATACGCTTGGCTTGCCGAACTGGTCAAAGGTTTGTGCCGAGTTGGTGACTACTTCACCACCCATAGGAGGTTTTTCGTTGCCATTTGTTTTTAAAACATAAAAAGGAACAGCCTTCTCCAGTTTTCCTGAAGCATCGCGGTTAGGAATACCAAAAGCAAATCTTGCATCGGCGGGGAAAGCACCGCTGATCTCTTCTTTATTCAAATATTCTCTTAAAGCGGCAGTGTCATTTACAGCTACTGTTAGACCTGGTTTGAAAAAATCCTGCATTAAAGATTTTTTACCCGATAAACTTGTATCAGCAGCTTTCTTGCCTGTATCGTTTTTTAATACTTCTGATAATTTGCCGGAAGAAGTGTCAACAACTTTTAAACTATCAGCATTTACAGTGGTTTTGTCTGTATCAGCCACAGGCTTTGCAGCAGCAGTGTTCCCGCCACTCATCAGTTCATTATAAGCTTTATCGGCTGCTATAAATGAAGCGTTTAGTTCTTCGGGTTTATATACTTCCCAAAACTGCAGATTGGCAGAAGATTGTAAGAGTTTGCGAACACGTTCTTCATCCTGCACGCCTGGTAATTCCACCGTAATAATGCCACGTTCTTTATCAGGATTGATGTTAGGCTGTGCCACACCAAATTGGTCAATACGACTGCGCAAAATACGGAAGGTGCGATCAAAAGCATCGCCGGCTTCTTTACGAATAGCGGCAATTACTTTGTCATCACTATCAGTAATTTTTATCGTTTCCTGGTTGGCTGTTGCAAACAAAGAAGCAAGCCGTCCGTTTGGATTTAGCTTTTTATATTCCTCAACAAACAGTGTTACAAAGTCGGCACTGCTATTGGCTTTTCTTACATTGGCATTATCCAATGCTTTTAAAAAGTTGGGATCTTTTGAGTTATTAGCCATAGAACGAAGCAGGCCTGAAAGTTCTACTTCCATGGTAACATTAATACCACCTTGCAGGTCCAAACCAAGATTTAATTCTTCTTCTTTGGCTTTTTGGTAACTGATAGCACCGGTAGGTCCGTAAGTAACGGTTACATCTTTAGTGCTGTCTAATAATCTTTTTAAACGGGCTTTGTAAACAGAGTCTTTTAAAGTCTCATTAGCAGTAGCATAGTTTTGGGCCACGAATTGCTTAGCCTTTGCTTCCATCTTATGTTCGTGGCTACGCACGATCCAGGTAAAGGATAATTCATAAATAGAATAAAGGACCAGCAGAACGGTAAAAAAGCGGACTAAGCCTTTTAGTTGCATACACGGTTTTTTTTAAGAGTGGGCAAAGATAGTTTTTTCGCCTTAATTTCAGGCCTTAATTATAGCGCTTTTGAACGGCTAAAATGGCCTGTTTGAAGGCTTTTAGCCTTTTTTTAGCTTTATGAGATGCAAAATACTGTTGCCTGCACTAGTCTTTTCTCTTTTCTTTTTAATCGGTTGTGTTCCTTCAAAATATAGCCAGACACCATCCGTTCAGTTAAAAAAAGAACCTCTTAAAGCAGAAGAGTCATCATTTATTTCGAGGCTGCTTTCGCAATATCCACAATACTTTGACAGCCTTTTAAAGAATAACAGCCAGTACCATATTAAAATCATTTATACGCAGATAAACCGCACTGCTGATAATAAACCAAGATTTACAAATTATTATTTCAATGTAGATGACAGGCCGTATTTCTATCCAGCATCAACCGTAAAAATGCCTACCGCTTTTTTGGCGCTTCAAAAATTGAATGAATTAAAAATCCACGGACTTAACAAACGCAGCACCATGATAACAGAAGCCGCTTATCCGGGACAAACATCCGTATACAACGATCCTTCGAGTAAAGATGGCAGGCCAACTATAGAAAATTACATCAAAAAGATCTTTTTGGCAAGCGATAATGATGCCTTTAACCGCTTATATGAATTTTTAGGACAGGAATACATCAATAACCGTCTTCACAAAATGGGCTATGACAGTGCGCAGATCGTTCACCATCTGGATGTAAGCATGACAGAAGATGAAAATCGTTACTCTAATCCTGTGAAGTTTTATGATACCACAGCAAAAATTATTTATGAAAAACCCTTGATAAAAAGTAATCTGGTTTATCAGTCACGAAATACTTTTGTGGGAAAGGGTTTTTACCGTAGTGGCCAAATAGTTTATCAACCGTTTGATTTTTCAAGAAAGAACCGAATGACTTTGGTTGATCTTCATTCTGTTTTAATGAGTGTATTCTTCCCCAAATCAATCGATCGGCACCAAAGGTTTAAGTTAAAGAAAGATGATTATAGTTTTTTGTACAGGTATTTGTCTATGAAACCTGCAGAATCTGATTTTCCCCAGTATGATTCGACTTACACTGATGCTTATTCCAAACTATTGTTGTACGGAGGAAAAGGAAGCATGAATGATGGCGTTCGCATTTTTAATAAAGAAGGAGATGCCTATGGTTTTTTAACTGATGTGGCGTATATCGTAGATTTTAAAAATAGCGTTGAGTTTCTGTTGAGCGCCAACATCTATTGTAATTCTGATGAAATATTTAATGACGATCATTACGATTATGAAACGGTGGGTTATCCTTTCATGAAAAACTTAGGAAAAGTTTTTTACAGTTATGAATTGCAACGCAAGCGCAAACGTTTGCCCGATCTTGCCAAATTTGAAACGGGCTACGCAGAATAGACACTCTATTACTTACATTTGTGCTCCAAAAAAAATTTTAATTCTTTTTACAAGCAATCATGGAACTATCAAGTTTATTAACCCGGTTTAGCGAGCCTGAAACATTAAAAATGGCCAAACTCGGCCGCGAATTGAGAGCCAAAGGCATTGATGTAATTGATCTTAGTTTAGGCGAACCTGATTTTGATACGCCGCAACACATTAAAGACGCAGCTATTAAAGCCATCAACGATAACTGGAGCCATTATACACCGGTTGCCGGTTATTTAGATCTTCGCGAAGCCGTATGCACCAAGTTAAAACGTGATAATAATCTTGATTACAAACCGGAAAATATTGTTGTTTCTACAGGCGCCAAGCAAAGTCTTGCCAATACCATTTTTGCTTTAGTTGATGATAACGATGAGGTAATCATTCCAACTCCTTATTGGGTTACCTATTCCGAACTGGTAAAAATGGCCCGGGGCAAAGTGGTTGAAATTCGCACACATGCCAATGCAGAATTTAAAGTAACACCACAGCAGGTGGAAGCTGCCATTACGCCGAAAACAAAAGTGTTCATGTTCTCTTCGCCCTGCAATCCATCAGGTGCGGTGTATAGTAAAGAGGAACTAAGTGCACTGGCAAAAGTGTTCAGAAAACATCCCAACATCTTCATCATTTCCGATGAAATATATGAATACATCAATTTTGTAGGCAAACACGAAAGCATTGCGCAGTTTGATGACCTGAAAGACCGCATTATTATTGTAAACGGTTTGAGTAAAGGTTTTGCTATGACAGGCTGGCGCCTTGGTTATATTGCCGCCAGTACAGAAGTGGCCAAAGCTTGCGAAAAATTGCAGGGGCAATTTACCAGCGGCACCAATTCCATTACACAAAAAGCTGCCGTGGTAGCGCTTACTACCGATTTAAGGCCAACACATGAAATGGTGAAAGCGTTTACTGAAAGAAGAAAGAAAGTGTTGGAGTTGGTTAAACAAATTCCCGGTATCAAATGCTTTGAGCCACAAGGTGCATTTTATATTTTCCCCGATGTTTCTGCTTACTACGGTAAAACTGATGGCACTATTACTATCAAAAATGCATCTGATCTGTGCATGTATTTATTGAACACTGCCCACGTTTCTTCTGTAATGGGCGATGCCTTTGGCGAGCCTGATTGCGTTCGCTTTTCATTTGCCAACAGCATGGCCAATATTGAAAAAGGCTGGGCGAGAATTAAGGAAGCACTGGCAAAATTGAAATAGATCTCCAGAGCTAATAGCTGCGGGGCTAAAGCAAATACAATCGTTGTAAGTCTCGTAGCTTATAGCTCAAGGCCTGCAGCTTTCCTGCTTATCATTTCATGCAAAGCCATTACCTGCGGTATAACCAATTCCTGTTCGTCATTGTTAATGATGAAGTCGCAGAGGCGCAATTTAATTGCTTCATCCATTTGACGATTCATGCGGGCAAGCACTTGTTCTCTTGATATACCGTCTCTGTCCATCACCCTTTTAATGCGGATGTGTATCGGCGCTTTTATGCCAACTACGTAATCTAATCCGGCAGCCGAACCAGTTTCAAAAAGCAAAGCTGCTTCTTTAATAACGTAAGGCGCTGTTTGTGTTTGCATCCATTCCGCCGCATCGCGAAGGGTAGGCGGATGAACCAAACTATTCAATAACTCTAATTTTTGAGGATCGTTAAAAACGGCTTCCGCTAATTTGGAACGGTTTAATTGATCATTGGTATACACATCTTCCCCAAAATGTTTTTTTATGCTGGCCATTAAATCTTTATCGGTGTGATACAAACGTTTGCTTGCTTCGTCGGCATAATATACCGGCACATTCAGTAATTCAAAAACTTTTGCGACGGTTGATTTACCTGATCCAATTCCACCTGTTAACCCGATTTTTAATCCCATGATCTGATGATTAAGCCGAAAATTATAACTCTTTGGCAAGAATCAATTATAAAGTTGTTTCGTATTGTGAAATAGCCGGTTAGTGAAAATGAATATGCTGGTACAATAACCACATGTGGAGAGACCCATGCAATGAAAGCATTATTTAAAGTGAAACCTTATTACCAATTATACACTTTAGAGAAACTTTTGCTTACATTGGCAGCCGCAAGATTGATTAATAAATACATTTGTTTGGTTTAAAAACAACAGAATGCCTGCTTATCATCTTTTTATTGTTTATCTCATTTCAGTATTACTTGTATTTCTACCATCGTTTGGCGCTGCAAAAATGTTTCAAAAAGCCGGTGTGGCGCAATGGAAAGCTTTTGTTCCTTTTTACAATACCTGGGTAATGCAGGATTTGGCCAAACGACCCAAGCATTGGGTGTTCTGGCAGTTTATTCCTGTTGTAGGTTGGTTCATCACTCCGGGAATTTTTATTGAATTTGTAAAACTGTTCGGCCGCTTTAGTTTTTGGGAACATACATTGGCAGCCTTATTTGCCACTTTTTATTTTCCTTATTTGGGCTATAGCGATAAAATTCATTACATAGGTCCCGAAGGTGCTAAACGTTATAAAAAGCCAGGATGGAGAGAGTGGGTTGATGCAGCCATCTTTGCTATTGTAGCGGCTACGCTCATTCGCACTTTTGTTTTTGAAGCATATACTATTCCATCGGGCTCTATGGAAAAGACTTTGCTGATCAATGACTTTTTGTTTGTAAGTAAATTCAGTTACGGTCCCCGCATCCCCAATACACCACTTTCTATTCCTTTTGTACACAATTATATTCCAGGCACAAATAAAAAATCGTACAGCGAGTTAATTGAACTCCCTTATATCCGCTGGTGGTCTTCACCGGTAAAAAGAGGCGATGTGGTGGTATTTAATTTTCCTGCAGGCGATACGGTGATCAACCTTCCCGACTTTCAATCGGCCCGTCCTTACTATGATGTGATTAGAAGCGCTGATTTTAATGGCGATCCTGCCACGGGAAGAAAATTTATTTTATCGAACCAGGATCAATATCCCATTGCTGTCCATCCGCCCGATAAAACAGATAATTACATTAAACGTTGTACCGGCGTTTCAGGCGATACGCTTGAAGTAAGGAATAATATAGTGTTTATTAATGGCCAGCAAGAACCTAATCCACCGAAATCGCTGATCAATTATACCGTTATTACGAATGGGGTAACGCTGGATGCAGATGTAATGAAAGAGCAATACAACGTGGATATTGATAAAGGCGAGTTTATGCAAGGCAGCCAACCAAATGCTTACTCCATTACCATGACCGAAGATGCAAAAAATAAAATGCTAAAAAGTGGTATTGCACGACAAATTGTTCCCACGCCAAACTATATGGCAGGCGGCGGCCCCGTGTTTCCTTACGACAATAAACATAACTGGAGCCGCGATAATTTTGGGCCAATATGGATTCCGAAAAAAGGCGCTACGTTGCAACTGACTGCTGATAATTATAGCTTGTATGAAAGAGCCATTCGTGTATACGAGCACAATGACTTTGAAATGCGTAATGGCAAGTTTTTCTTAAACGGCAAAGAAGTGAATGCCTACACCTTTAAAATGGATTATTACTGGATGATGGGTGACAACCGCCAGGGTTCACAAGATTCCCGCTACTGGGGTTTTGTGCCCGAAGACAGGGTAGTAGGTAAAGCCTGGCTGATATGGTTCAGTTGGGAAAATGGCCCACGCTGGAGCAGGTTGTTTAAAATAGTAAAATAGATATTATCTTTAAATGCCTTTCAACCAAACTGAAAGGCATTTTTGTCTCTAATAACATTCTATGAAAGAAAAAAAGTTTGAATTTAATTATACAGTTTACGATAGCATTGACGAATTACCCGAAGAACAAAAATGGCTGTTGAACGAAGCAAGAGAAGTAACAGCGCAGGCTTATGCTCCTTATTCCAACTTTCAGGTAGGCGCTGTTGCTAAAATGGCTAATGGAGAGATCATTGCCGGCAGTAACCAGGAAAACGCTTCTTTTCCAGTAGGCCTCTGCGCAGAAAGAGTATTGCTGGCTTCCATCTCATCGGTGTTTCCTAAGGTACCGATAGAAACAATTGCCATCAGCTATAAAAGCGAGCATCAAAAAAGCGATCACCCTATTTCGCCTTGCGGCATTTGCAGACAATCTTTACAGGAATTTGAAAGCCGTGTAAATCACCCGGTGCAATTAATTTTAGGAGGCATGACAGGCCCTGTGTATGTTATTGACAGTGCAAGCCGGTTATTGCCATTAGCTTTTACAAGTGAAGAGTTGAGATAATGCCCCCTGTGCCCCCTGAAGGGGAGACTTAGGCCGCAGAGCTTTTCTTATTGCAGTTTTATTTCATTGTTGGTGAATCTAAGAAACACCAATCCTTGTTCTTCTAACTGCTTTTGTCTTTGTTCATCATTATTTTTTACTTCTTGCACTTGATGAATGGAAACCTCAACCGCAATTACTAGACAGGATGCATGACAGTAAAATAAAAAAATGTAATTGCTAAAAGATATTGGCTTCTGAATGTAAACCATAAGGTTTTGTTCTTAAATAATTCCAAAGAAGTTCTTCTGCAAATGTTGGCTGGCTGCGAAGTTTGGCTGCTTTTTCAAACAATAACTTGTCAGCGCATGAAAACAGTTTTCTTTTCACCCAATAAGCTTTTCAAAAATCTACAAAACACCAAAGAAGGTTTATACTGAAAGAAAGATTGAAACAAAAAAAACCTCTGTAACCTAAGTCTCCCCTTCAGGGGGACAGGGGGAGCAGCTGCACTCCTGAATGAAATTTTGCTTCATGTTCCAGGAGCCATTTTTTACGCCAAAGACCACCGGCATAACCCGTTAATGATTGATTGCTGCCAATTACACGATGGCAGGGAACAATAATGGAAAGATTATTTTTTCCATTGGCAGAAGCTACGGCCCTTATAGCTTTCAGGTCGCCATATTGTTTAGCCAGTTGATTATAGCTGATGGTTTTGCCATAAGGAATTTGGTATAGTAAATCCCAAACTTTTAATTGAAATGCTGTACCATCCTGGCCAAGCGGCAAATCAAATTGTTTTCTGCTTCCTTCAAAATAGTCTTCTAATTGTTTAGCACATTTTGTTAGTAATTCGTGTTCGTCATTTTCCGCCGAAGCTTCTTCTGTAAATAAAATAGCTTTTACATGTTCGTCAGAACATTGAATTTTTAAAAACCCAAGCGGAGAGGAGAGAAAGGTTGTGTACAACTGCATTACCCTATTTTTAAACCGTTCGAAACTTTTTGTTGTGGCTGCAATAAAACTACATGCTTGTTTTCATCGTAAATGCCTAATACCAGGCATTCGCTTACAAAATTGGCAATTTGCTTAGGCGGAAAATTAACTACAGCAATCACTTGTTGTCCTACCAAATTTTCCATGGTATAAAATGTAGTGATTTGCGCCGATGATTGCCTGATACCTAATTCACCAAAATCAATAGTTAACTGGTACGCAGGTTTCCGGGCTTTGGGAAATGCAGCAACATGAGTAATTGTTCCTGCACGAATGTCTATTTTTTCAAAATCGGCCCAGGAGATCATTTTAATGTGATGGTTTGATAATTCGTTAATATGCTAAGAGATCTCATGTTGCTAAATAGTTGTGCTGAATGCAAAACTGACCCGATAGCTACCAGGCGAAACAACGAAAACTTAATAGTAGTGTTTTTTCAACATTCATTTTTTGGACTGCACAAACATCAGAAGTTTTAAAAACCTCCAATGTCTTTAATAAATTTCAATTTAGATTCAGTTAATTTAATCCAACAATCTAGCAAGTTCCATCAATTCATCTTTTTTGTAAGCGTCCTTTTCATTGTCAAAGCATTTTGAAGTTTCTTCAAGCAGATACTGTATCACCCTTTTATTTGATAAGGGTTTGAAGTAAGCATCGACCGGTGGAACAGAAATACGCTTAAAATAATTTTCAACATCCTTTTGTGTGAAGGCCATGCCGCTGGTTGGATCAATAAAAAACTCAATCTTACTTAAATAATCGTTTCCCTCGTTGCTATAACCCGGTTTAAAATATGCCAGTACAAATTGTTTGGGAACGCCAATGGCTTTTACAGGTAAATCAAGCAGTTCACAAAGAATGAGATATAAAATGCCATTGCTTAGCTGGTTACCTCTTTTCGATTCCAGCAATTTGTGAATAAAAAATTCATTGATATCGGTGTAACCAATTTCAGTGCCTTTTAAACTATAATAACTATACAAAATGCCCGTAACAATACGTATTTGCTCAAGTGGTGTGAGATAATTGTTTAACTCCAGCCAAATGTTGCGACGGATTTTTTCCACCTCCAACAAAACAGCGCTGGTGGTAAGATCGGGATATTGAAATTTTGACACGAGCAATGAACCAACCAACAGATCATGATGCCCTGCAAGGCTCCATTGCCTGAAGTCTTCTGTAAGATCGGTGTAATGCAGGCGGTGAATGATTAATTCTATGCGTTCCTGTGTTTGCTCATCAGGCGTGGTTTCCCAAAGATGTTCAAGGTTAGGTATGATGGTCCTTCCAAAATCAAGGATCTTGTTCGACACAGCGCCAAACACTTCTTCATCCGGATCATCAATCAGGGTAAGTAAGGCTGATATTTCTTTTGTTTGTTCCATTCTCCACAATAGCTAAATGACCATTTTATTTTTTTGTTCCCTTTTTCGGAGCGGCCCTTTTCGCACTGGCCTTCTTTGGTGCCGCTTTTTTTGCCGCTGTTTTTTTAGCAAATGCACCAGGCACTTGTGTTTCAATCATCTTTTTTACTTCTTCTAAAGGAATACTGGTTAATTCTTCAGCGGTTAATTTTTCACCATTGGCTGCACGTCCCAGTTTCAACATCTTTTTGCCAAAACGTATGAATGGGCCCCAACGACCATTTTCAATAGAAATTTTTTCTGCAGGCCATTGCTGAATGAAACGGTTGGCTTCTTTGGCTACTTTCTTTTCAATCAACTCGTTGATATCATGCTGTGTCAATGCATCAAAGTTGTAAGCTTTGGGAACGTTGACGTACAAATTATTCCATTTAATAAAAGGCCCGAACCTTCCTTTGCCTTTTGTTACAGGCTGTCCTTCATAATGACCAATAGGAGCATCGGCCTGCTGCTTTTGGTTAATAAATTCAATGGCCTGTTCCATGTCTACTTCCAAAGGATCAACACCTTTGGGCAGCGAAATGAACTGTTCACCAAATTTTACATAGGGGCCAAACCGTCCAGTATTAACGGAAACTTCCTGTCCTTCGTGTTCGCCTAATGTTAGTGGTAACTTAAATAGATCGAGTGCCTCTTCCAAAGTAATAGTCTCAATACTTTGATTTTGCTTCAATCTTGCAAAACGTGGTTTCTCTTCGTCTTCGGTAGCACCTATTTGCACCATGGGGCCATAGCGTCCCATGCGGGCAATAACAGGCTTACCGCTTTGCGGATCGGTGCCCAATTCATTTTCACCGCGTACACGTTCGGCCGTTTCAATGGTTTTATCTACATCTTCTTTAAAGGGATTGTAGAAATCGTCGATCATCTTGTTCCAGCGAATTTTGCCCTGCGCCACCTCATCAAATTCTTCTTCAATCCTTGCCGTGAAGCTGTAATCCATGATGTCATCAAAATACTGTTTCAGAAAATCAGTCACTACTAAACCAAGATCGGTTGGAAAGAGCTTTGCTTTTTCTGCGCCGGTATTTTCTGTTTCCGTTTTTTTCGAAATCTTGTCATGACTCAGCGTAAAAACGCTGTAATTTCTTTGCACACCTTCTTTATCCCGTTTTTCTACATAACCTCTTTTTAAAATGGTAGAGATTGTAGGGGCATAGGTTGATGGACGGCCGATACCGAGTTCTTCTAATTTTTTTACCAATGAAGCTTCCGTATATCGGGGTAGCGGCCGGGTGAAGCGTTCAATGGCTTTCATTTCTTTAAAAAACAGATCTTGTCCAGTTTTTAATGGCGGTAGCATGCCTTCCTGTGTTGAACCATCACCATCAATTTCTTCATCATCCACATCTTCCCGATAGACCTTAATGAAGCCGTCAAATTTCAATACTTCGCCTTGTGCAGTAAGTTCCGCATTGTTAGTAGAAACATTGATCTTAGCCACTGTTTTTTCCAATTCAGCATCGGCCATTTGTGAAGCCATCGTTCTTTTCCAAATCAATTCGTATAATCGTCGTAGGTCAGGATCGCTAACCGTTGTGTTAGCCATATAAGTTGGCCTGATAGCCTCGTGTGCTTCCTGTGCAGATTCGTTCTTGTTTTTATAACGGCGTGCCTGGTGGTATTTCTGTCCGTAGCTGTTGACAATATTATTGCGAATGTCATCCATAGCCGTTTCGCTCAGGCTGACACTGTCGGTACGCATATAAGTAATATGCCCGTTCTCGTAAAGCTTTTGTGCCAACAACATCGTACGGCTTACACCATAACCTAATTTACGGCTGGCTTCCTGTTGCAAGGTAGAAGTGGTGAAAGGCGCAGATGGCGTACGTTTGGTTGGCTTGACCTGTATATCTTTACCTGTATAATCAGCGCCGATGCATTCTTTTAAAAATTGTTCGGCCGCATCGGCTTTCGAAAACTTTGTCCCTTCAGCTTTAAAAGAAATTTGCTTTCCTGTATTATCAACAGAAGAAAAAAAGGCTTCAACTTTAAAGCTGCTTTGCGGTGTAAAAGCGTTGATCTCTCTTTCTCTTTCAGCAATCAGTCTTACAGCTACGCTCTGTACACGGCCAGCACTTAAATTATTTTTCATGCTGATCTTGCGCCACAGCACGGGGCTTAATTCAAATCCGACAATACGATCCAGAACCCGGCGTGCCTGTTGTGCATTTACCAAATTCATATTCACAGTTCTGGGTTGCTTCACCGCTTTTTGAATAGCGGGTTTAGTGATCTCATGAAAAACAATGCGCTTGGTCGTTTCGGGGTTTAGTCCCAACACTTCGCACAAGTGCCAGCTAATAGCTTCTCCTTCGCGGTCCTCATCCGTTGCCAGCCATACTTCGCTGCTTTTTTTTGCCAGTTGTTTTAAATCACTCACCACTTTCCTTTTCTCTTCGGGAACAATATAACGAGGTCTGAAGTTATTTTTTACATCAATGCCCATATCGTCTTTTTCAAGATCACGAATATGGCCGTAGCAACTTTTTACTTCAAAGTCACTGCCCAAAATCTTTTCTATAGTTTTAGCCTTTGCTGGAGACTCAACGATCAACAAATTCTTCGGCATAAATTCTTTTCTTTCAATTTTTTGCCCGAAAATCCGGGTTTGCGAACATGCAATTATAAGACAAGAAGATTAATTAACCTAAGCTCGTGGTTTTGCAGTTGATGGTTTGCAATTAATTAAAAAAATGCAAACTCCTGTTTTCATTGCTGGTTGCAAACTTAAAGTTGCAAGCTCTTATTTCAATTGCTGTGCTATAATTTTTGCAATTTTTTCAGCCCATGTTTTGTACTCTTTTTCTGAAGGATGTAAACCATCCTGGGCAATGAGATCCGGTGTGTTTATAGCTTTTCTGAAGCCAGTTGTAACGTCAATGCACTGCACTTTATACTGAATAGAAACGGCATGGATAATATTGTTGAACACATCAATTTCCTTAGCAATTTTTTCGCAGTTTTTTGTGTTAGCAAAAGGCGTGACACTATAGTCGGGAATGGAAAGAACAATTACATGAGCCGGTTTGTCATTGGCGAACGCTATGGCCTTTTTTAATAATTCTTCAAACTCCATTTTAAAAACCATTACATCCCGTCCACGATATTGGTTGTTAACACCGATCAGCAAACTCACAAAGTCATACTTCGATAAAAAATTGTGCTCTTTTATTCCTTCTTCCAGTTCGTCGGTTGTCCAACCGGTTTTAGCAATAATTTCAGGAGCTGAGAAATTATAGTTCTGCCTGCGCAAAATTTGCACAGATTGATAAGGAAAACTTTTTTGTAACAAAACCGATTCTCCAATAGTGTAAGAATCGCCCAAAGCTAAATATGTATACATCTGCTGCATAGAATCCTTGTTTTGTAAAAAAAGATTGGAACAAAAAGAAAAAACGAGAGCATCCTTTTCATAAGAAATCTATGATCGTCTTAATCGAATCGCTGTCTTTGTAGATTCTTCTATGTCCCAAACCTTCTGAAATTATGAAATGAAAATTTGGATAATTTTTATCCATGATCGGTTTTACATCAGATATTGGTGTCATTTCGTCTTGTGTATCCTGCAAAAACAATACCTGCGCTTTTATATGGCCGGCGGCCCGTGCCACAGAAAACCATTCGGGCTTGTGACCACTTATTTCAGCGATTAAATTATCAAACTCATTTCTTACTTCTTCATCCAGCTTTAAAAATTTGAAAAAATTATCTGCTGCGGTTTTGGTTTCTGTGGCCGGCGCAATTAATACCAGCTTATAAGTTTCATCATGTTCCGTTTCTTCAAGAAATAAGCTCACCGCCAATCCCCCAAATGAGTGCGCCATAAAAGATTGAACAGGCCCGTAGTTATTGTATATGTGGTGTATAAAATTTTTATACATCAGCACAGTGATGGTTTTACCTGAGCTGCGTCCGTGCGCAGGTGCATCAAAAGCCAGCACTTCATATCCTTTCTTAATTAATGGCTTTATGTAACGATCAAAATTGATAACACTTGATTCGAAGCCGTGGAGAATAAGAACCTTTTTTTCAGATGGATGATTCCAGCGATAACCTTTTATTGTATTGCCTCCAAACGAGAAATGCAGCTTTTCGGCCTTTTCAAAAACAGGCGGTAAGGCTTTTTCGTTGCGAGACTGTGGCGTACAAAATAATTGAAAAGCTTTTTCTGCTGCTTTCTTTTTATAAACGGAAGAAAGAATCTTGAATTTTGTTCTTACAAATTTTATAGCCAATTTTTTAACTATACCCATTCCGATTAAAATTGGAGATTCGAATTGTAAATTACATCATCTCAATGGCGATGAATAAAAACAGCGAACTTCGAACCACAAATTAAGAACTATAAACGCAAAGGATGAAGATCGTTATCATTGGCACAGGCAATACCGCAACAGTGTTAGGACGCAAGTTGAAAGCAGCTGGACACAACATCGTCCAGGTTTTTGGAAGAGACTCCATGTTGGCTAGCAAACTTGCCTATGAACTGGGAACCGAATCTACTAACTATTGGAATGTAGTAATTAAAGATGCAGACATTTATATTTTGGCTGTATCGGACATTGCAGTTGAAGAAGTAATAAAGGAGCTTCGCCTCTCTGAAAAAACGATTGTTCACACGGCCGCTTCCGTTTCAAAAAACGTTTTAAAAAACGCCACCAGCCATTTTGGAGTTTTTTATCCTTTACAAAGTTTGAAAAAAGAAATAGATCATTTACCCGAGATACCTATTATCATTGATGCAAGCGATGAAACCACCTTGAGTGAATTAAATGTTTTGGCCCATAGCATTTCCAGCAAAGTTGTAGAAGCCGACGATGAACAAAGGTTGAAACTACACCTTGCCGCCGTCTTTTGTAACAATTTTGTCAATCATCTTTATGCATTGGCCGAGCATTATTGTAAAAGAGAAAATATTGATTTTAATTTACTGCTTCCATTGATAAAAGAAACGGCGGAAAGGCTTGAAGAAATTCCACCATCACAATCGCAAACCGGGCCTGCTATAAGAAATGACCGGGAAACAATAGAAAAGCACCTGGCCATGTTGCAAACTTATCCGCAATTACAAAAGGTGTATGCTTTACTTACAGAAAGTATCTATATCAACAGATGATTGTTATTCTAATTAGTCCAAAACGGATTTTTATCCATCCGTGCTCTCATAAATAAATTGTTTTTTTGTACTCTTTTATAATCATGCAACAAAACTTAAATAAAGAAAATGTTGACTTAAATTCTTTGTCGCAGGCAGAAGCAGGCGACAATGTTCTTCAATATTTTCAAGCCATTACCACATTCATTTTTGATGTTGACGGCGTACTTACCAACGGTTCTGTTTTGCTTTTAGAAAACGGTCTGCAGGCAAGACAAATGAATATCAAAGACGGGCTTGGCTTGCAAATGGCCATAAAAAACGGATACAGGGTTGTAATTATTTCCGGCGCTGCGTCAGGGCCTGTTAGCAACCGGTTTCAATATTTAGGTATTACCGAAGTGCATTTGGGTGTTAAAGACAAGTTAGCATTTCTGCAAAGCTTTGCTGAACAAAATAATCTATCGTGGAAAGAAATCCTTTTTATGGGTGATGATTTGCCAGATCTTGCTGTGTTGGAAAAAGTAGGATTATCTTGCTGTCCGGCCGATGCAGCAGCAGAAGTAAAAGCAATAAGTAAATTTATTTCTGCAGCAAAAGGCGGCGGTGGCTGCGTCAGAGAGGTGATAGAAAAGGTTTTGAAATTAAACGATCGCTGGAATTACAACACCGATATTTCTTCAAGATAATTGAATTGTGTATGAAGTTGGTTAGTGCATTTTTAAAATTGATCCGCTGGCCTAACCTTGTGTTTATTATATTAACCCAATTGCTTTTTTATTATTGCATTTATGCTCCATTATATCAAACCAATGATTACAAAAAATTGATTTGGCTGATAGTTGCTTCTGTTTTTATAGCCGCCGCCGGTTACATCATCAACGATTATTTCGATTTGAATATTGACCAGGTGAACAAGCCTGATAAAAATGTTTTTGTGCGAACCATTAACCGGCGCTGGGCTATTATCTGGCATTTTGTTTTTAGCCTTATCGGAATTTTTTCAACGGTTGTGGCTGTAGGCTTTTCGAAATGGTATTTGGTGCTGGCCAATCTTTTTTGCGTGGCACTTCTTTGGTTTTATTCCACTTCATTTAAAAGGCAGGTATTGATCGGTAATCTTGTTATATCAATTTTAACCGCCTGGACAGTGCTTATTTTATTTTTTGCTTATACAGAACCGCACGAAGCTTTTATGGCTAACCCCACCTCCATCAAATTTTTCAGGTTGGCTTTTTTATATGGCGGTTTTGCTTTTGTTATTTCAT
>JBQCJM010000326.1:0-17456 GCA_051952715.1 Flavisolibacter sp. | reverse complement strand
CTCAACGGTAGCCCCGGTACGTTAAGAGTTCCAAAGTTATTTTCAGTAAACAACTCTTCGGGTAATCCCTCAGTTGACCAGGCCTTCAGTCAAAAGAAAATCAATTCGCTTTATGGATCGGTAGAATTAAATTACGATGGCTATTTGTACCTGAGCAGCACTTTTCGTAACGACTGGTCTTCAGCCCTAAGTCCACGAAACAACTCTTATTTTTATCCTTCTGTAAGTCTTTCCTATGTATTTACAGATATGATTGACCAGAAGGGTGGAAAACTGCCTTCCTGGTTCAGTTACGGAAAATTGAGAGCATCTTATGCAGCTGCGGGTAGCGATTTGGATCCTTATAGTTTATATAACACGTATTATATTGGTACAGATCCTAACGGAAATACTACAGCAGGTAGAGGTGCTACTTTGTTCAATGACAGTGTAAAAAGCCAGTTAATTAAATCATATGAGGCAGGTGCTGAATTGCGGTTTTTCAAAAACAGGGTAGGTATTGATGTGTCTGTATATAAATCAAATGCGGTGAATCAGTTGATTCGTCTTCCTATGGACCCGTTAAGTGGTTATAGCAATAAAATAATTAATGCAGGTAATATTCAAAATAAAGGGATAGAAGTAACTGCCGATGCCCGCATTTTAAGCAATCCAAGAACTTTAAACTGGACGCTGGGTGTTAACTTCTCTCATAATAAAAACACAGTCCCTTCTATTTATCCTGATGTAGAAAGATATCCGTTAGGTGGTTTTGACAATATCCAGATTTTAGCCGTTGCAGGGCAGCCCTATGGCGAAATTTACGGTACACAATTTTTGAGAGTTACAGATCCTAAAGATGCCAACTATGGCCAACTTATTTTAACTAACAACGGCCTTCCTAAGGGAACTACAGATGTTTCAAGGCTGGGAAACCAACAGGCTAAAGGCCTTTTGGGAGTTACTAACTCATTTTCTTACAAAGGTTTCGGCCTGTCACTACTGGTTGATGCAAGAATTGGCGGAAAGATATTTTCTCAGACCTTAGACAACATGCAAAGAAGCGGCACGGCTGCTGTTACCGTAATGAACGGCTCAAGAGATTCCATGGTAGTGAAAGGAGTCGTTCTTGATCCTAACACAAATGAATATGTGGCAAATACCGCAAAAATTTCTACGCAGCAATATTGGGCTGCAGTAGCTGGCTCTGGAAATACAGGTATCACGGAAGCAAATCTTTATGATGCCTCCAACGTTAGGATAAGGAACGTTCAATTAAGCTACAATTTCCCTAAAAGAATGTTGGGTAACAGCTTCATCCAGAAAGCAATCGTATCTGTATCCTGCAACAATGTATGGTTAATCAGTAGCCACATGCACGGATTGGATCCAGAATCTGTTTATGCCACGGGAACACCTGCGGTGGGCTTTGAAAATGGAAGTGCACCTACTTCTCGTACATTCTACATTAATCTTTCATTAGGGTTCTAATCAATCACCAAATAATTTAAAAGCAATGAACCATATAATTAGAAAATCAACCTTATTCATAACACCCATTCTGCTGTTATCTGCCTGTAAAAAAATAACGGATATAAATACCAATCCGGTAGCAGCCAGTGCAGACCAGGTGCAGGTAGAATATTTTATAGATAACTCCATTGTGCATGCACAACAAAACCCCGACGTTTCCGAACGTGCCTTTGTACTGTACTGGGTTGCTGCAGGTCACCAGATTGCCGATGCAGACGGTGCCACTTTTACCTGGGGCGACTATAACGATGGATGGATTACAGCATACTATAATAATCAATCCGGCGCTTTAAATTTTATCAATAGTGCAATAGACGTGGCCAACCAACAGATAACAGCTGGAACACAAAAGGCTTATACAAATAATCTTATGCAGATTGCCCGAATCTGGAGAGCTTATTTGTTAAGCGAGGTGAGTGATAATTTCGGACCCATGCCAACCACGGCTTTCCAGGGAAAAAATCCTGAGTTTAACGATGTTAAATCTGTCTACTATTATATTCTTGATGAATTAAAAGATGCGACTTCCAAATTGGATCTTTCTGTAGCAGCAGTGCCATCACTTGTAGGCAATGACGATCCGGCGTATGGTTTTAATTTCAACAAATGGCAGGCTTATGGAAATTCGTTAAGGCTTAGGCTTGCCATGCGTTTATCTGAGGTTGATCCTTCTAAAGCCAAATCTGAATTTGAAGCCGCGGCAGCCAGTGGTAATCTTCTTACTGATCAAGCTCAAATCTTCCAGGTACAGGAAAAAGCAGGATGGGACGATCTTTCAGGTATGTATTCCCGTTGCTGGTATCAATTGCCGGAAGCCGTTACTTTTAATAACCTGGTTGTAAACCTGGGAAGCATAAAGTCAGAAGACCAGATACCTTCAGTTATTTCCGATCCTGCAGGTAAAGCAGCCGCTATCGCTAATATTAAACCTGCTGACTATGCCGGGCAACATTATCCTGTGCAGTTAACAACAAAAACAAACAATCCATTCTCTTCTTATTGGTTGGATGGATTGCCTTATTCGATTGATCCCCGTGCCTACCAGATTTTTTATATGCCGGGTAATAGCAGTGATGCTTCATTTCCAAGCGGAACCTGCGGAGCCGTTACCGCTACAACAACAGGGAAGATAAAAGATATGAGCGGCGCTACCATTAAAACAATTGATGCCAAATACACCTGGAACCCTACACCAGATGGTAACTGGGGCGTAAAAGGCGACTGGCACAATACGCTTTTCCAGGGAGTAGATATAGGCGCTTCTACTGGTATGTCGCCATCACTTAAAAATCAATTCAGAACACAAAATGCCAAACGTGTATTTTTTGGCCCATGGGAAACATACTTTTTGTTGGCTGAAGGCGCTGAAAGAGGATGGACTTCTCCCGTAAATGCAAAAGCCGCTTACGAAACTGGTATTGCCAAAAGCTTTGAGTACTGGGGCGTTTCCAGTTACCTCAATGCTTACGTTGCTTCTACAGACTATAATCATAATGGAACGTCTGTAAATTGGGATAATACAACAGAGCCGGGAAATACCCACACGATGAATTATGTAGATGGTTTAACAGGCACTCCCGGTACCGTGGCCATTAATTATCCTGTCAATAACTTGTACAAAAACGGAACTGTAAGAAACGACCGTCTTACAAAAATTATAACACAGAAGTTTATTGCGCAAACGCCATGGTTGCCATTGGAAACATGGAATGATCATAGAAGACTTGGTTTGCCATTTTTCGAAAATGTGGTGCTCGAAGGCCCTATACAAACGCTTCCGGAACTTACAAGCAGCAATTATATGACTAGCAGCCAAAAGTTCTTCTCACAAAGAATGAAATATCCATCCAGCCTTCAAAATAGTAATGTGAATGGCTATCAGCAGGCAGTGGATGCACTGGGCGGCCCTGATGAAGTTTTGACGCCGTTGTGGTGGGCTCAAAAATAGCAGTCAGTTTTCTCATATAGCAGTTGTTAAACCATAGCCCTTATTTCGATAAGGGCTATCTTTTTCACTTAGTTTATTAATTAATGAAGCAAATTTTTTTCACTTTTTTTCTAATTCAGGCTTTAATAGTAAAAGCTTCTGATACACTGCACGTCATCACCCACAATAAAGAAACCATCGTTACCAATCCATCAAAAGGATTTAATGAATACAAACGCTGGGGTGTTTTTCCATCTGTGCAAACACCTATCCGTAAAATAGTGTTGCATGTAAAATTTGCCTGCCCTGACACTATGCGTTGTGCCGATTGGGATTACCTGGACTTTATCAGCATTAAGAGATTGGGTGGCGTGAACGGTGCTGATAAAGACTTTGAAATGGCCCGCATGCTTACGCCTTATGGTGGCGCTTTTGACAAAGACTGGCGTTTCGATTGGGAACTGGATGTTACAGACTTTAGCTTGCTGTTGCGGGATAGCGTGGAGATTGAATACAATCATACCGGCTATGAGAACAATAAAGATAGAGGCTGGTTAATTACTTTGGATTTTGAAATTATTAAAGGAAAGCCGGTGGCAGAACCCATCAGCATTCAAAAAATTTACAGTGGTGCTTTTAAATATGGCGATAGTGCTGCACCGATTGAAAGTTTCTTAAAGCCTGTTGATTTTACTCGTGAAAAAAATGCATCGTTTGCAAAATTGAAAGTTTATCAAACAGGTCATGGCGATAATGAAGCAGATGAATGCGGCGAGTTTTGCAGTAAGAAAAGAGAGATTGTTTTTAACGGAAATCTAATTGACACAAGACCGATCTGGAAGAAATGCGGCGATAATCCGTTGTATCCACAAGCCGGTACATGGATCTTGGACAGGGCTAATTGGTGCCCTGGCTATTTGCAAATTCCAGACGAATATTTGCTTCCCCTGAAAGAACAGAATACGATCGATATTAATATGGAACCTTATGAAAGCCCCAAATCCGAAGCTGTTGAAAATATTACCGCTTATTTGATTCAATATAAAAAAGCGGTAACAAAAAATGATGCCGGCATTGTTGACATTATTGTTCCCTCTGCCAAAAAAACTTACCTCCGGAAAAATCCGGCTTGCAGCGGTGCAAAAATCGTGGTGAAGAACAATGGTAAAAGTGAAGTGAAGCAGTTATTGCTCTCTTATCACACGGTTGGCTATGGTATTAAAAATTATTTATGGAAAGGAAGGCTTTCTTTCAATCAGCAAACTGAAATAGAATTGCCTGGCGTTATTGATGCTGCAAAAGGTGAGAATACTTTTTTGGTTTCATTATCAAAGCCCAATGGAAAAACAGATGAATTTGACGGAGATAACACTATGGCTTCTCACTTTGAAAAAGCTCCCGTACATGCAAACGATGTAGTGTTGATCTTTAGAACCAATAATCAACCGCAACAGAATTCGTATATACTCACTAACAGCAATGGTGATCTTTTGCATCAGCACTTATTTGATAGCACGGAGAAAAATAAATTGTTCAGAGACACGTTTCGCCTGGCAGAAGGGTGTTACCAATTGCATGTAAAAGATACGGCAGGAGATGGCCTCGAATTTTGGTTCAATACCAATGGTGGCAGAGGTTATACTCGTCTCCAGGATGTAAAAGGCAACCTGCTTAAAAATTTTGAATCCGATTTTGGCAGTGAGCTTACGTACAATTTTATAGTGAGCAATGATGCCAGTCAATGGAGTGAGATGAATACCGAACCTGCTATTGGCTTATATCCTACACGAACAAACGGTAAAACGATAATGGATTATTTTAGCGGACAGCCGCAAGATGTGACTGTGCAGATAATTACTGATGAGGGTGCACAGTTGGTGGAAGAACATCGGTATAAAAATTTAAAAGAAGGAACATTCGCTTACGATCTGTCATACCGTCCGGCGCAACGTTATTACCTCAAGGTCTTTATCAACGGTGAATTAAAATTCAATAAAAGAATACGGGTAGTCAATTAAATACCTGTTTAAACTGCATACAAACATGAAATCATTTTCAACCAGACGCATTTTTCTTTCCCTTTTCTCTCTTGCATTTACAATGATCGCAACCGCACAAACCAATTATGCTTCACTGGTAAATCCTTTCATTGGAACAGGTGGACATGGGCATACGTATCCCGGCGCCAGCATGCCTTTTGGAATGATGCAATTGAGTCCGGATACCAGGTTGGAAGGCTGGGATGGATGCAGCGGTTATCATTATTCCGATTCTATCATTTATGGTTTTTCGCACACGCATTTAAGCGGTACGGGCATTGCCGATTATTGCGATGTATTGCTCATGCCGTTCACCGGCGATGTAAAGTGGAAGAACACGGAATATGCTTCTCACTTTTCGCATAAAAATGAAAAAGCAAGTCCGGGTTATTATGAAGTATTGCTTGATAAAAACAATATTCGTGCAGCACTAACTACTTCCGTTCGCTCGGGCATGCATGAATACAGTTTTCCAAATACTATTTCGGAAGGAAAAGTTTTGCTTGACCTGAAGCATCGTGATGAAGTGCTTGAATCCTCTTTGGAAATGGTGAATGATCATGAAGTAAGAGGCATGCGGCGAAGCCGGTCATGGGCGCAAAATCAAATTTTGTTTTTCTACATTAAGTTTGATCGCCCCATAAAAGAATATGGCATTGCCGTCAATGATGTTTTGCAAACCGGAATCAAATCTGCAAACGGGAAAAATTTGAAATCTTATTTCAGTTTTGATTTGCCTCCCGATAAAAAAATTCATGTAAAGGTTGGCATCTCGGGAGTAAGCATGGAAAATGCCGAACTGAATTTACATACTGAAATTCCCGACTGGAATTTTGCACAGGTAAAAGCTAAGGCTGAAAAAGCATGGAGCAACGAGTTGGGGAAGATTGAAATTAAAGGCGGAACAAAAGACCAGCAAACTGTTTTTTACACCGCTTTGTACCATGCCTGTTTAAATCCAAATGTTTATACTGATGTGAATGGTGAATACAGGGGCACTGATCTGAAAGTGCATACAGCAAAAGGGTTTACCAATTATACTGTTTTCTCTTTGTGGGATACGCATCGTGCCCTGCATCCGCTGATGACGATCATTAACCGGAAAAGAACGAATGACTGGATCAATACCTTCCTTGTGCAATACCAATACGGCGGCATGTTGCCTGTGTGGGAGTTGAGTGGCAATGAAACCTTTTGCATGATCGGTTATCATTCCGTTCCGGTGATTGTGGATGCCTACCAAAAAGGCATTCGTGATTTTGATGCGCAGCTGGCATTGAAAGCCATGTGTGATTATGCGGAAAGCAGTCGCTTTGGCTTGGATGAATATCAAAAGCTTGGCTTTGTGAGCAATGACAGGGATAATGAAAGTGCATCAAAGACGGTGGAATATGCTTATGATGATTGGTGCATTTCGCAGTTGGCAAAATGGCTGGGCAATGATTCGGTGTATAAAAAATATTCCTTGCGTTCGCAGAATTATAAAAACCTTTTCGATCCATCCACCAAACACATTCGCGGAAAAGTTCAGGGCTTTTGGTTCTCGCCATTCAACGCTACAGAAGTCAATAATTTTTTCACTGAAGGAAACTCCTGGCATTATTCCTTTACTGCGCAGCAGGACATTGATGGATTGATTAAACTTTATGGCGGAAGAGAAGGTTTTGGTCAAAAGCTCGAAGAACTTTTCACTACAACACAAAGTTTAAGTGGTCGCGACCAGGCGGACGTTACTGGTTTGATTGGTCAATATGCGCAGGGCAATGAACCCAGTCATCACATGGCTTATCTTTTTGATTATGCAGGTAAACCCTGGCGCACGCAGGAACTGGTTCATAAAATATGCAACGAGTTTTATAAAAACGACCCCGATGGTTTAATTGGCAATGAGGATTGCGGACAAATGAGTGCCTGGTATGTGTTGAGTGCCATGGGCTTTTATGAGGTCACTCCCGGCAGCGGCATCTATGCCTTGGGAACGCCGCAGTTTGATGAAGTGAAGATTCATTTAGAGAATGGAAAAACCTTTTCTATCGAAGCTCAAAACAGAAGCGCTGAAAATTTTTATGTGAATAATGTTTTGCTAAATGGCAAATCACATCCTGCAACATTTATTAAGCACAGCGATATTGAAAATGGCGGTGAATTGGTTTTTGAAATGAGTGATCATCCGAACAAAACACGAGGCATAAAAGAACAGGATGTTCCGCATTCTTCTGTAGAGGATAAAAATTTTGTTGCGGTTCCTTTCTTTGATATGAGCACCAATAAATTCAAAACTGCTTTGCCGGTAGTGATGAAATCTCTCGATAAGAATGCTGCTATTTTTTATCGTGTAGTGGAGAAAGAAAAAAAGACTTCCGGTTTTGTCCGCTATACAAAACCGTTTACTGTAAATAATACCTGCAATGTAGAATTTTATGGAGAGAGCAATGGTGCGAGAAGTGCAACTGTTATACAAACATTTTACAAAGTGCCTTCTGACAGAACAATCACAGTTTTAAGTGAAGTGAATCCTATGTACACGGCAGGTGGTAAAGATGCCTTGATTGATGGCATCACTGGAACCACGAATTGGAAAACCGGCGAGTGGCAAAGCTATTTCGCTAAAGATTTTGTGGCGGTGGTTGATTTGCAAAAACTTCGCCCGGTGAAATATGTTGGCGTACATGTATTGCAGGATGTAAGCCCCTGGATTGTTTTTCCCAAAGAAGTGATCTTTGAAACAAGCAATGATGGAAAAACTTTTCAGCCTTTGGCTTCAGTGCAAAATAAAATTTCAATGGATGAAAGAGGGCCAATCATACAGGAGTTGGGTGCCAATGTAAATGTGAGGGCAAGATATGTAAGAGTTACTGCAAAAAATGGTGGTGTATTGCCTGCATGGCACGAAAGCGCCGGACAACCAACACATTTGTTCATTGATGAAGTGATTGTAAAATAAAATGATTTAATACTAACGGATTCAATAATGAGAAAAATAGCTTTCTGCTTCGTAGCGTTATTGTGTTTAAGCAAACTTTGGTCTCAAACACCAGCCTATCTTGATCCGAATTTGCCAACGGAGATTCGTGTGCAGGATTTGTTGAAGCGAATGACGCTGGAAGAGAAAGCATCGCAAATAAACAATACATCGCCAGCTATTGAGCGGCTGCATATACCTGCCTACAATTGGTGGAACGAAGCCCTGCACGGCGTGGCTCGTGCCGGGTTGGCCACGTCATTTCCACAACCTATTGGGCTTGCAGCTACTTTCGACAGCAATGCCATTTATAAAATGGCTGTAATGGTAAGTGATGAAGCAAGAGCAAAGTATCATCAGTTTATAAAAGAAGGTAAACATGGCTTATATGAAGGCCTTACTTTTTATTCACCCAATATCAATATTTTTCGTGATCCCCGTTGGGGCCGCGGTCATGAGACTTATGGCGAAGATCCCTATCTCACAGGCACTATCGGTACAGCTTTTGTAAAAGGCATGCAAGGCAACGATCCTAACCATTTTAAAACGGTTTGCACGGCCAAACATTATGCGGTGCATAGCGGCCCCGAGCCAAGCCGGCATGTGTTTGATGCACGGCCTTCACACCGAGACCTTTGGGAGACTTATTTGCCTGCTTTCAAAATGTTGGCGCAGGATGCAAAGGTGTATTCATTCATGTGTGCCTATAATCGTTTGTACGGTGAGCCTTGTTGCAGCAATCCTTTCCTGCTGAGTGATGTATTGCGCAAGCAATGGGGCTTCCAGGGTTTTATTGCTACTGATTGCGGCGCTGTCTATGATATGTTTATGTTTCATCACACAGCAAAAGATTCTGTGGAAGGAATGGCGCAGGCCATTAGAGCCGGTGTTGACAATCATTGCATGGGTTATGCAAGTGCAGTCATTCCTGCTATACAAAAGGGATTGTTGAAGGAACCAGAGTTAGATACAGCTGTAGCACGGTTGTTAAGAGCCAGGTTCAAGCTTGGAATGTTTGATGATGATTCTTTCAATCCTTATGCATCCATTCCTTACAGCATTGTTAACAACAAAGCCCATCAGCAATATGCAGCGCAAATGGCAAGAGAGTCAGTTGTATTACTAAAAAATAAAAACAATATCCTTCCACTTTCAAAGCGTATAAAAACAATAGCAGTGATTGGGCCTAATGCCAATGACGCCGAAGTGCCTTTAGGTAATTACAATGGAGAGCCGGCGCATGTGATTACGGCATTGGAAGGCATACAAAACAGTGTAAACAGTGCTACAACAATTTTATATCAAAAAGGGTGTCATGTTATTGATACTATAAATTATGATCGCAACGCTGATTTTGCACCGGCACTTAATGCTGCGGCCAAAGCAGATGTTATCGTTTTTGTTGGCGGCATATCGCCGCGGCTGGAAGGAGAAGAATTACAAATAAACGTGGACGGATTTAAAGGCGGCGATAAAACAAATCTTGATCTTCCTGCTGTGCAAACAGCTTTGCTGAAAGAACTGAAGAAGACAAGAAAGCCTTTGATATTGGTATTGATGAATGGTAGTGCTCTTTCCATTAATTGGGAAAACGAAAACATTGATGGTATTTTAGAAGCCTGGTACGGCGGCGAAGGCGCAGGGAAAGCCATTGCGGATGTTTTGTTTGGAAACTGTAATCCAGCAGGAAGGTTGCCTGTTACCTTTTACAAATCCATCAATGATATTCCTGCTTTTGATGATTATGACATGAAAGGCAAAACTTATCGTTATTGCGAGAAACCGGTTTTATATCCTTTTGGTTATGGACTGAGTTATACAAAGTTTTTATATAGCGGTCTTCGGCTATCAGCACCTGTATTGAGGAGGAAAAACGATAAAATAGATCTTACACTTACTGTAAAAAACACTGGCAATAGAGATGGAGATGAAGTAGTGCAGTTGTACATTCATCAGCAAGGACAGGCAGCCATTAAAGAACTAAAGGGTTATCATCGGGTACATTTGAAAAAAGGAGAGGCAAAGCAGGTAGTATTTACATTAGCATCAAAAGATATTTTGCATTACAACGAAAGCAAAGATAGTTTGGATGTGATAGCAGGGAAAGTGGATGTAATGATCGGTGCATCATCAGGCGATATCCGCTTGCAATCGAAGTTTGCCATAAAGTAATATAGAATCGATGCCTAATGAATGTTAGCTGCGATGTCAAAATGTTTAAGAAATAATCAACAGCATCTAATTCGCGATACAAAACTTTATTGATTTCCCTTGCGCAAAATTTTGAGAATGAAAAAAAGTCTTCTGCAAAAACTACTGGTGGGATGCACATTGCTGCTGCTGTGCAGGATAAGCTATACGCAGACCTACCAGCCCAATTGGCAATCGCTTGATAAACGACCGGTTCCGCAATGGTTTAAGGATGCCAAGTTTGGCATCTTCATTCACTGGGGCGTGTACTCCGTACCTGCTTATTGCACCAAGGGCAATTATTCGGAATGGTATCAAAACGGATTAATGAACGGTGATTCCTCCCGCATTAAATTTCATAATGCAAAGTTTGGCAACAGAACTTACTACGACCTTGCTAATGATTTCAAAGCCGAATTATTCAATCCTGATGAATGGGCCGAATTATTTGAAAGATCAGGCGCCAAATACATTGTGCTTACATCTAAGCATCACGATGGTTTTACGTTGTGGCCCAGCAAAGAAGCCAATCAAACGTGGGGTTTTCCCTGGAATGCTGTTGATGTAGGGCCAAAAAGAGATTTGCTGGGCGATTTATTCAAAGCAGTTCGCAAAACTTCTGTGCATCCCGGCATGTATTATTCTTTGTACGAGTGGTTCAATCCCCTATGGAAAAAAGATCCAAAAGAATTTGCAGCAAAGCATACATGGCCGCAAATGAAAGATTTGATCAACAGTTACCAGCCCGATGTTTTTTGGACGGATGGCGGTTGGGATGCACCTGCAGAAACCTGGAAGTCGCAAGAATTTTTGGCATGGCTGTACAACGAAAGCCCTGTAAAAGATAGAATTGTTACGTATGATCGCTGGGGTAGCGGCGTTCGTTTTAAACACGGATTGGTTTATACTCCCGAATATCAACCCGATTTAGATTTTGAAGACCATTACTGGGAAGAAAGCCGCGGCATGGGCTTCAGTTATGGTTATAATCGTGAAGAAGACGCATGGGATTATAATTCCACGCAGTCACTGGTCATTGCATTGATAGATAAAGTTAGTCGTGGGGGAAACTTTTTATTAGATATTGGCCCCGATGAGCATGGCAAAATTCTACCCATTATGCAGGAACGTTTGCTGCAGATCGGCGATTGGATGAAAATCAATGGCGAAGCTATTTACAACACGGTTCGCTGGAAAACACCATCGCAATGGAGTGAAGGAAGAAGAGACTACAAATATAAAAACGAGCAAGCTACAGACGATTGGAAGACCGGTGGCGACGTGATGTTAAAACTCACGGTTGATCCTGATCCGGGTTACGCAGTAAAAGAAGTTTTTTATACGTACAATTCAACAACAAATTCGCTGTACGCTATTTTTCCTAAGTATCCTGATAATAGAAGATTAGTATTGAAAGGAGTTGACTTGTCTGAAGGTGGAAGCAAAATCAGTTTCCTGGCAACAGGAAAAGATCTTTCATGGAGTACTGATGACACCAGCACCATTATCCATTTGCCTGAATACAATCCCAACGAAATGAAAGCGCCGTATGCTTATGTTTTAAAAATTTCTAACTACGGAAAGTTTGCAGCCAGGCCGCAAATGAATATATCGTACAAAAAAAATTCTTTACAGCCGGTTATTGGTTTCAATGTGGCAAACGGTGTGGAAGTCAGATATACAATTGATGGCAGTGAACCAAATATAAATTCATTATTGTACCTAAAGCCATTTACTGTTGATAAAACAGCTGCTATAAAAGCCAAAGCCTTTCAACATGGAAGTTTGGCCAGCAACACAATAAGTCATAACGTTGTTTGCTACGATTGGATGAAAGCTGTAAAACCATCGAATGCAAAGCGTGGAATAGCATACCAGTATTTTGAGCCTTCCGGCAAAATAAATCTGGAATCCGTTAATACAACAACTGCTGCTAAAAATGGTGTTGCTGATAAAATTTCAGAAGTTGTAAAACAACGTCCTGAAAAATATGCACTGAAGTTTGACGGCTATATCAAAATAAATAAAGATGGCATTTACAATTTCTTCACACAATCCGATGATGGCAGCAAGCTGTTTATTGATGACGCGGAGGTTGTCAACAACGATGGTGATCATGGCTCTATAGAACAAAGCGGTAAGGCGGCGTTGAGAAAAGGTTATCACAAAATAAAAGTGGTTTATTATGATGGCGGTGGTGGTAATGAGTTGAAAGTGTTTTGGCAGCTGGAAGATGGCAAAAAAGAAATGCTGCCGTCAAACGTTTTATTTCATTGATGTTTGAGATCACTTTGGTCGTTATTTAAAGAAAGTAAGCTTTTTAGTAACCAAAGGATGCTGAATTGTTAGCAGAGAAGCGCAGAAAGATCTTTGCGATATTTTACGTTTTCTTTGTGTTCGTTGCGTTACTGTTCTCGTAATGCTCAATAGCATTACAAGGCGTACAAGAGTGCGACGCAACAGACGCTTAATAATAGTAATGCAGCTTAGTACAAAAAAAATTAAACACCTTCGCTAAAACTTGCTCATGAAAAAATACATTCTTTTTTCTTTCCTTCTTGTTACAAACTTCTGCCTGGGGCAGCAAACGGAAAATATCATCATCATCACTACGGATGGTTTCCGCTGGCAGGAGGTATTTAAAGGCATGGATTCCGCCATTGCCAACAACAAAAGGTTTAACCAGGGTGATAGCAGTTATTTATATGAGAAATACTGGAGCAATGATGCAACGGAACGAAGAAAAAAATTGTTGCCTTTTGTATGGTCAACAGTTTCTGCTCATGGGCAGCTCTATGGCAACAGAACTCTGGGTAATAAAGTAAATAACGCAAACCCTTATTGGTTCAGCTATCCGGGCTACAGCGAAATTATGACTGGCTATGCTGACACAGCTGTGAATTCAAATGAATATCCACCCAATCCTAATGTTACGGTGTTAGAATTTTTTAATCAGCAGCCAAAACTAAAAGGCAAGGTGGCGGCCTTCGGTGCATGGGATGCATTTGACAGGATTCTAAATGAAAAGCGCAGCGGCATTCCCGTGATTTCTGCATTTGATGCAAGCGGAGGTAAAACACCAACGGCCCAACAAAAATTGATTAACAATATGCTGGCTGATTCTTACAAGCCCTGGCTGAAAGATGAATGTTTAGATGTATTCACGCATTATGCTGCGTTGGAAGAATTAAAAACAAAAAAACCAAAAGTATTATACATTGCTTATGGCGAAACCGATGAGTGGGCCCACAGCGGTCAATACCGTAATTATTTAGATGCAGCACACCAGGTAGATGCGTGGATCAAACAGATATGGAATTTTGTGCAAAGCGATCCGCAATACAAAAACAAAACAACATTATTTGTTACTACAGATCATGGTCGTGGCGATATGATTAAAAAGGAATGGACAAGTCATGGCAGTTCTATACAAGATGCTTATCAAATTTGGTTTGCCGTAATGGGGCCCAATACGCCATCAGGTAGCGAAATGATGTCGGATGCGCAGCTGTACCAAAGGCAATTTGCGCAAACTATTGCAAAGCTAATGGAATATACTTTCACGGCAAATCATCCCATCAGCGAGGAAATTAAATCAGCAATCAAAAAATAATACACTTTGTTGAGATGAGGAAGTTCACTCTTGTTTTTGCATGTTTTTTCTATCAGTTTGTTTCAGCGCAGCAATCATTATATCCAAAACCTTACGGGGCACTGCCCACGAAGCAGCAATTGCATTGGCAGGAAGTTGGAATGTATGTGCTGGTGCACTTTACACCAACTACATTCGAAAACAAAGAGTGGGGTTATGGCGATGCTGATCCTTCAATTTTCAATCCAACCAATTTTAATCCGGAACAAATTGTCAACGCAGCTAAGGCCGGAGGTTTTAAAGGATTAATATTTGTTGCGAAACATCACGATGGATTTTGTTTGTGGCCAACGAAAACAACACCATACAACATCAGCAAAAGCCCATGGAAAAATGGTAAAGGCGATATGGTGAAAGAATTTGAGCAAGCAACACGGAAAGCCGGTTTGCAATTCGGCATATATTGTTCACCGTGGGATAGGAACAATCCCCAGTATGGTTCTTACGAATATGTAAAAACCTATCGTGAACAATTAAAAGAATTATATAGCAATTATGGAAAGCTTTTTATAACCTGGTTTGATGGTGCCAATGGTGGAGACGGATATTATGGTGGTGCCAAAGAAAAAAGAGAGATTGACAGGGCCACTTATTATGGATGGGATACTACCTTTCAATTAGTACATCAACTACAACCCGGTGCAGTTATATTCAACGATGTAGGAGATGTTCGCTGGGTAGGCAATGAAAACGGGTGGGCAGCAGAAACTTCATGGGAAACTTTTACACCCGAGCCTTTGGATGGGAAAAAGGTGGCTGTACCCGGCGAAGTAAAATATTGGAAATCGCCGGAAGGCACTCGTAACGGTCTTTATTGGAAGCCGGCGGAATGTGATGTGCCCTTGCGGGCAGGGTGGTTTTATCATCCCGGGCAAGATGATAAAGTAAAAACGCCTTCACAGCTTTTTGATCTGTATTTTAAAAGTGTGGGGCGCAGTGCGTCCCTTGATTTAGGCCTATCGCCTGATACAAGAGGATTGTTGAACGATAATGATGTGGCATCTTTAAAGGCATTTGGAAAAATGTTGCAGCATACGTTTGCCAGCAATCTCGCTAAAACGGCTGTTCTTAAAGCAAGCAATGTCAGAAGTAACAATCAGAAATTATTTGGTGTAAAAAATTTATTTGATGATGACCGTTATTCTTATTGGGCAACAGATGATGCTGTAACCAACGCAACCGTAACTCTTGAGTGGAAGCAGCCGGTTACATTCAACATCATTCGTTTGAGAGAAAACATTAAGTTGGGCCAGCGCATTGAAAAAGTAGAAATAGATGTTTTGCAAAGCAATGAATGGGAAAAAATGGCAGAAGCTACCAGCATTGGTGCGAACCGTTTAATTCGTTTACACAATTTCATTACAGCAAATCAAATACGCATTCGCATTGTGCAATCTCCCGTTAGCATTGCGCTAAGTGATATTGGGGTATTTAAAGAGCCTGAACAATTGCCACAGCCACAAATACAAAGAAGTAAAGACGGAAATATCACCCTTACTACTTCAGAACCCGTCCATCAAATACGCTACACTACCAATGGCACTGAACCTAACCTTCAATCGCCTGCTTACAAAAATGCATTTGCATTACCGCTGGGAGGCCTTGTCAAAGCAAGAGCCGTAAACAGCAAAAACGAAATGGGACAAGTAGCAACTCATGCCTTTGGATTGAGCAAAAAGGATTGGAGCATACACTATGCTTCTTATGAAAATAAAAAGGATGGCCTGGCATTTTATGCCATTGACGATGATCCCCAAACCATATGGCACACATGGGAGAATGAAAAAGAAACGAAACAACCGCCACAGGAAATTGTTGTCGATATGGGAAAGGAAAATGTTGTGAAAGCATTTACTTATCTGCCAAGACAAACAGGTTCATGGGGTATTGTCAAAAATTACGAATGGCAAATAAGCAATGATGCAAAGAGCTGGCAAATTGTTGCCCAAGGCGAATTTGCTAACATCAAGGCTAACCCGGTTGAGCAGATAATAAACTTAAACAAACCTGTTAGCTGCCGTTATTTCAAGTTCATTGGTAAATCAGTCGTCGAAGATAAGTATGTTAGTGCGGCAGAATTAGGCGTGATAATGAAATGACTTTTGATTGGTAGTACTTTATGATGTCGAAGCTTTAACTGCAAATTGTGAATGCAAACGTTTGCACAAACTGAAGGCTGGGAAAGGATATTCTTTAGTTTTATTTTTTGGTTTATCTGCGCATTCTTGCAATGCTAAAACTTTATTTTATTACCAATTAAGCGGCTTTCATGAATAAATTTTTTTCCTGCATTTTTTTCTTCCTTTTAGTGTTTGCAAATTTTTCATCCAACGCCCAGGTAAAGGGCACCAATGGAAATGTATTGGCGTCTACACCGCCAATGGGCTGGATGACCTGGAATTATTTTGGCGAAAATATTAATGAACAAGTCATTCGCGAAATGGCCGATGCAATGAAGGCTTCCGGGATGGTTGCAGCCGGTTATCAATACATTATGATTGATGATGGCTGGCAGGGTGGAAGGGATAATAAGAATAACATCATTCCTTATTCCAAAAAGTTTCCCTCCGGCATCAAAGCCTTGGCCGATTACATTCATGGTTTGGGTATGAAGTTGGGCATTTACAGCGATGCTGCGCCACTTACCTGTGCAGGTTATACAGCCAGTCTGAATTTTGAAGAACAGGACGCTGCAACATTTGCATCGTGGGGAATTGATTATCTCAAATACGATTATTGCAATGCGCCTTCAGATTCTGTTACGGCAAAGATTCGTTATAAGAAAATGGCCGATGCCCTGCGTAAAACCGGACGTGATATTATTTTCAGCGTTTGCGAATGGGGCCGAAGACAACCCTGGCAATGGGCGGCAAATGCAGGCGGACAATTGTGGCGCACTACATACGATGTTCGTGATTCATGGAAAAGTCTGACGTCAATCTTAGATGTCAATGCAGAACTATTTCCTTATGCTGGTCCTGGCTATTGGAACGATCCTGATATGTTGATCGTAGGCCTGCGTGGTAATAAAGGGCCTGCAGGCGACTTGGGTGGCACGGGTTGTAATGACACCGAATACCAAAGCAATATGAGTTTATGGAGTATGATGGCGTCACCACTAATTGCAACCAACGACCTGCGTAATATGAGCGAAGCCACCAAGAATATTTTATT
>JBQCJM010000325.1:0-12372 GCA_051952715.1 Flavisolibacter sp. | reverse complement strand
TAATTGATATATCAATAATTGATAAATCTGGCTATATTTGTACCGAACCATGGAAAAATTAGACAGGGTAATTTTTTATTCGCTGGATAAAACAATAAAAACCTACAGACAGTTTGCTCAAAAGAGATTTGTGGAAGAAGGGCTGGATATAACGATTGATCAGTGGCTTGTTTTAAATGCTATTGCCGAAAGGCCGGATATAAGTCAGTTGGAGATTGCAGAAAAAGTTTTTAAAGATGCTGCCAGCATAACAAGGATCATTGATTTGCTAATAAAGAAAAAATATTTGCAAAGAGAAACGCATAATTCAGATAGAAGACGTTTTAGTTTGGGCTTAACCGAAGACGGAAAGGGATTAATTAAAAACATTTCAAAAGTGGTAAAACAAAATCGGGCAAAAGCTTTAAGAGGAATTACCGAAAAAGAACTTGTGCAAATGAAACAAACGCTTACACAGATTATTGATAACTGTAAATAATTTTTATGAAACAGGTATTTTCTAAGGCGGCCTTTTTAATAATTGCTGCTTGTTTTATAAGCGCTGGCATTGGCGTTAATACTTCAAATGCCTGTGATAAGAAATTATGTGCCAAAGCTTGCCTGCGCATCAAAAAACAATCTTCTGAGACTCAAATAAAAAAATCTCAAAAAGCAATAGACTATCCTGACCTTATCCTGACAAACAGTATCCTTCGCTTTTGACTATTTCAAAGTCAACCTTTCCTGCCATAAATCATTTTCATGTCAATAAGTTCATCGAAATTGTCTTTTTAATAAAGAAAAATTAAAACATCGTCTTTATCGTTTGCTTTAACAATTCCTTCTGTATAGAAATTTCCATTGGCACTTTTTTTCGAGGATATTAGTGGTAACAAAAACTGAACTATGAAAAAGATCATTACCCTCATGATTGCTGTAAGTTCTTTTGCAGCATTGCATGCACAAACTTCAAGAGATGAGGCCAGAAGAGTTATTTTGGGACAACCCAAAAACTCCCCACAAACCTCGCCTGATCAAAATTCCCGCGATGTTATTTTAGGCGGTGGTAACAATGGAACGAATTACCCAAAATCCTATCCTAAAAATTACCCTAACGGGTCAAGACAAGCGCAGATAGACCAGGTGAACAGAGAATATAATACAAAGATCCAGTCGATACGCAATAATCCATATTTATCACGGGCAGAAAAAGACAGGGCCATTCGTCAGCTGGAAAATGATAGAGCAAGCAAAATTCGCCGGATCAATGGACAATACAGCAAATACAGCAAAAAGAAAAACAAAAATTATCATTACGATGATGACAATAACCATCACGACAATGGCAAACACTTAGGCTGGGAAAAAGGTAAAGGCAATCCGCATAAAAATGGTGGAAAGCACAAAGAGTAATGTTAATAATATTGGAATAAAAAACCTCTCAGTTGAGAGGTTTTTTATTTATTGCAATTTGAAGCTTTCTAAAAACTTGGTATTAAAATCACCGGCCCGGAATCTTTCGTCCTGCATTAGTTGTAAATGAAAAGGAATTGTTGTTTTAATGCCCTCAATCACATATTCACTCAAAGCCCGGTACATAGTATCGATTGCTTCCTCTCTTGTTCGTGCAACAGTGATTAATTTGCCTATCATTGAATCATAATAAGGCGGAATTACGTAGCCTGCATATACATGGCTGTCCACACGTACGCCATGACCGCCCGGCTGATGCAGCACCGTTATTTTTCCGGGTGATGGGCGAAAATCGTTGTATGGATCTTCTGCATTAATACGACATTCAATTGCATGGAGTTGGGGCTCATAGTCTTTACCAGAGATCTTCTCTCCCATGGCAATTTTTATCTGCTCTTTAATAAGGTCGAAATTGATCACTTCTTCTGTTACGCAATGCTCTACCTGAATGCGGGTATTCATTTCCATGAAGTAGAAGTTGCGATGTTTATCAACCAAAAATTCAATGGTGCCAACACTTTCGTAATTAATGGCACTCGCAGCTTTCTTTGCTGCTTCGCCCATTTTGGTACGCAATTCCGGCGTCATGAATGGCGAAGGTGATTCCTCTACCAACTTTTGATGGCGCCGCTGAATAGAGCAATCTCTTTCACCCAAATGGCAAACGGTACCAAACTGATCTCCGGCTACCTGTATTTCAATATGGCGTGGTTCTTCAACGAACTTCTCCATGTAAATACCATCGTTTTTGAATGCGGCTCCTGCTTCGGCTTTAGCTGTGTTGTAGGCTTTTTCCATTTCACTTTCCTGCCACACAATACGCATTCCTTTTCCACCACCGCCTGCTGTTGCTTTTAGAATAATTGGGTAACCCATTTCTTTGGCAATGGATTTGGCTTCATCCAAACTATTCAATAATCCCTCGCTACCGGGAATAACGGGCACACCTGCTTTGATCATGGTTTCTTTTGCGCTGACCTTGTCACCCATTTTGTTGATCATGTCCGCTGTAGGACCAATAAACTTAATTCCGTGATCGGCGCATATCTGGGAAAATTTTGCATTTTCAGCCAAAAATCCATAACCAGGATGCACAGCGTCGGCGTTGGTAATTTCTACCGCGGCCATAATGTGCGGAATATTTAGATAGGAGTCGCTGCTTTGTGGTTTGCCTATACACACTGCTTCGTCGGCAAACTTCACATGCAGACTGTCTCTGTCGGCAGTAGAATAAACAGCAACCGTTTTAATACCCATTTCACGGCATGTACGTATCACACGCAAGGCGATTTCTCCGCGGTTGGCAATTAGTATTTTTTTAAACACAATTATTATTTTGAAAATTTGAAAATTTGAAAATTAAATAAGCAACTTGAAAGATTATTTTCAAATTTTCAAATTGCCACATCTTCAAATTAGCTCGGCTCTACTAAAAAAAGCGGCTGGTCGTATTCAACAGGAGAAGCATCTTCAACCAGGATCTTAACGATCTTTCCCTTTACCTCGCTTTCAATTTCATTGAACAATTTCATGGCTTCAATAATGCATACCACTTTGCCCGGAGTTACTTCATCACCTACTTCTGCAAAAATTGGTTTGTCAGGTGATGGTCTGCGATAAAAAGTTCCTATCATCGGACTTTTTATGGTGACCGTATTGGCTGCCTGTGCAGGTGATGTTTGCGGTTTTTCGGTTGGTGCTACAGTAGGCATGGGTGGTAAGGCTTGTGGCTGGCCTTGCTGTGGTAGTTGATAGTTCATTGGCGCCGATGTAGCGACTACCTGTGTAATTTGTTCTTCTTTCTGCCGGATGGTTATTTTAAATTCCTTCTGTTCAATGCTGACTTCTCCAATATTTGAATCGTTGACCATTTTGATCAACTCCTGAATTTGCTTGAAATCCATTTGTTTCAATTTATTATGATTTTGGTTAATACAGGTGGGCTAAGATAGGGAATTATAACAGTTCATCATTCAAGCGCATTATTCAGTGTTCGCCTTAAAAAAAGGCGCCAATAAAGACGCCAAAGTATTTAATGATTTACACCTACTTAAATTTTCCATTATTCTTTCACTCTCTCTACGTACTCGCCTGTCTTTGTATTTACTCTTATCAATTCACCTTCATTTACAAATAATGGCACCATTACAGTAGCACCTGTTTCCACAGTAGCAGGTTTTAAGGTTCTTGTAGCTGTATCACCTCTTAAACCTGGCTCGCTATAAGTTACTCTTACAACAACTTTTTCCGGAAGCTCCACACTCATAGGCGTTTCAGTTTCCGTATTAAATAAAACAGAAACAGCATCGCCATCCCTTAAAAATTGTGGTGCATCAATCAGGTTTTCTGCCACGGCTACCTGTTCAAAGGTTTCATTATCCATAAAGTTGTAGCCCGTATCGTCTTTATATAAATACTGGTACTCTTTCCTTTCCACACGGACAGGATAAATTGCATCACCACTATTCCATGTTTTTTCGATACTGCGGTTGTTATCAACCCCGGCCAATTTAGCCCATACTTTTGCGGCTGCACGGGCTGTTTTATTTTCTCCAAATTCCACTACCTTATAAAGGCTGCCGTCGAGTTTAATGATCAAACCACGGCTGATATCTGCTGTAGATGCCATAATGATAAGCTTTGAGCTAATAGCTATGCGCTATGAGCTTATAAAAATTTATTTGAGGCGGCAAAAGTAAGGAAATTAGGCGCTGAAAAAAACGAACTGGGTTCTTCGGCCTCAGTTGGCACTATTTTTTTCCGTTTGAAAGAAATATGTCAGTAAAAGGTCTTTTTACCTGCTTTATTGGGAAGGCATTGAAACCGGCTTTCTTTTCAATAGGCTTTCTAAACATTTATTCATTAAAAGCCCAAACTACTACCGTTATTGATTCCATCTCACCTTTTCAAAAAAAAGTTATTGCGGGAATTGAATACAAAAGAAGCGGATTGCACCAACTGCTTTGGGGAAAGGATTATCGAAAGGAATGGACAACAGCCGTGACTGTTCCTGTGCTTAACCTTGATTCTGCTTTCGGCGGTCTTACACCCGTAAAAGAAGGCGGTGGGCGGCAAACCAAATCACTTCACTTGATTGGCGGTAATGGCAAACGTTACATGTTGCGAAGTGTCAATAAAACTTATCTCGGCGCCTTACCCCAAATTGTCCAGGGCACTTTCGTTGAAGACCTGGCCAATGACCAAATTGCCACCAACCATCCTTATGCCGCTTTAACTGTTCCGCAAATGGCTGATGCCGCAGGTGTATACCATACTAATCCAAAATATTTTATTGTGCCTTACAGCAAAAGATTGGGTGAATACAATGCTTCTTTTGCCAATATGCTTTGTTTGTTAGAAGAGCGGCCGGATGAAACACAAATCAGTGAAAAAAGCTTTGGCAAACCTGAAGACATTGTAAGCACAGAAAAAATGATGGAAAAAATTTTGGAAGAGAATGACCACCTGATGGATCAGAACGCTTATCTAAAAACACGATTGTTCGATATGTTTATTGGCGACTGGGGACGGCATGAAGACAATTGGCGATGGGCCAAGTTTGATAGCGGCACGTTTAAAATATACAGGCCGGTTCCCAAAGACCGAGATCAAACCTATGCAAAATTTGAAGGCACTTTGCTACGCCTGATTATTGTTGCTGGGAGGTTTAAAGAACTGCAGACGTTTGATGACAATATTAAAAATGTAAAGTGGTACAATTACCCGGCGTATACCATAGATAAGCGTTTTACAAACCAGCTTTCGCAACAAACATGGATAGATTCTGCCAAAGCTTTACAAAGAAATTTAACTGACGAAATAATTGAAGCAGCCGTAAGGCAAATGCCACCTGAAATATTGAAAATATCATCTGAAGAAACTATAAGGAAATTAAAATCACGGCGTGATCATTTAGTTGACTATGCTACGATTTATTATGCTTTTCTTGCTAAAGACGTAGAAGTGCCTGGCACCCGTCAAAACGAACTGTTTGAAATAAAACGGCTAAACAATGATGAAACTTCTGTAAATATTTATCGCATCAACAAAGGAGGTGAGATAAAAAGAAAAGTAGCTATTTACTCACGCAAGTTCTTAAATGCTGAAACGAAACAAATACGTGTTTACGGCGTAAGCGGTCATGATATTTTTTATGTTTCGGGCATTGTAAATAAAGGAATTAAAATACGAGTGATTGGCGGGCCGGAAAAAGATTCGTTGCTGGACATTTCTTATGTAGGGGGTTGGGGACATAAAACAAAATTTTACGACAATCCCGGTAATAATATTGGCACATCTGCCGAAACCAAAGTGCATTTGTCAAAGTTTCCTTCTGTCAATAACTATCAGTATGATGTTTTCCGCAACAATTCGAGAGGCATCAAACCCATTTTTTATTATGACACTTATTACAGGTTTTATGTAGGCCTTGGCTATTCGTTAACCAAAGATCTGGCAAGAGATGGTTCTTTCAGGGCTAAACATTCTATTGGCATTAATTATTCCATTATCGAAAAATCATTGAACCCTTATTACAAAGCAATCTTTACAGAATTGGTTGGGCGATGGAACTTTAATTTAAACGCAGGCTATGATGCAGTGCGCCGCTTTAATTATTTTGGTTTGGGAAACGAAACCATTGCAGCAACCAATGACATTAGCTATTATTGGCTCCGGTTGAAAAACTTGTACGGCAGCTTTGGCATTGATCAAACTTTTCGCGGTCATCATAACTTAAGACTTGATTTTTTATACAACGCTGTAAAAGTTATTGATAACAAGGGCCGGTATTCTTCCAAATCCCAAGGCTTTCTCCCTGCAGCTGTTTACCATTTTAAACAATTTGCCGGAAGCCAGGTAACCTACACTTATTTAAATGTTAACGATCCGGTAGTACCAACAAAAGGCATCAATTTTCAATTGGCGGCCTCGTATACACAAAACATTAAAGAAAACAATCGCTATATAACCAAAGGCACATCATCTATAAATATTTATTTACCCTTGTTCAAATCTTTTTCCATTGCTATAAAAACCGGTGGCGCCACGCTTATAGGCCATCCTGAATTTTATCAATACAATAATATCGGTGGCTTTTATTCACTGCGTGGCTTTTGGCGCTATCGTTTTTACGGCACATCTTCTTTTTATGATCAAAACGAACTTCGGTGGTTGCCATCGGTAAAAGGTTATTTTTTCAGCGGCAGAATTGGCTTATTAGCTTTCTTCGATCAGGGACGTGTATGGCAGACAAGCGAAAATTCAACTAAATGGCATTATGGTTATGGTGGCGGCGTTATGATGGTTCCCTTCAATAAAATTGCTTTAGGCATTACTTATGGTTTTTCTGAAGAAGGGAGAAGGGCCAACATAAGGATTGGAAAATTTTTCTAAACTGCACAACAAAAATTTTTCAACAAAACATTACAACCACACTTACAACCTTACTGTTATTTTTGAAAAAAACTTTTCCATGAAAAAATATCTTCTTTCACTGGTAGTTCTTTGTTTGTCTGTTTCATTATTTGCACAAGCAGATACAACTACGCCTCCGTACAAAAAATATCCAACCCTTCCTCCCATTCAAATTTTATTGGGCGATAGCGCAAGCAAATACACCAAGGAAAATATTCCTGCAGGCAAACCCGTTTTGATAATGATCTTTAGCCCTGAGTGCAGCCATTGCCAGCACGAGGCGGAACAATTAGTAGCGCATAAAGAAGAACTTAAAAACATCCAGGTTGTTATGATCACTTTTCATCCGCTGTGGCAGATGAACGAGTTCGTAGAAAATTATAAACTGAAAGAACTACCTAACCTCGTTGTCGGAAAAGATATTTATTATTTGACCCCTTCTTTCTATGCTATGCACAATCTTCCTTTCCTTGCCATGTATGACAAAAAAGGCAATTTGATCTCTGTGTTCGAAGGCTCAATGGATGTTGAAAAAGCCATACAAACGCTTAATGGAAACGCTGCTGAATAGCATTGCAAAGCGTACAAAAACTGCAACGCAGCGGCAACGAAATAAAAGAATGGCAGCGGGGTTTGCAATTACCAATTTTAATTTCCGGTTTCAAATTCCTTATTCCTGCTTAATTTTAGCGCCAATCTTATGAGCCTATGCCCTCAAACGCAAACAGACAATTCCTCGATTTTGAAAAGCCGGTCAAAGATTTAATTGATGAAATTGAGCGGTTAAAACATGTATCGGAACAAAAAAAAATAGACCATTCCAAGACAATCGCAGATCTGGAAGGTAATATTCTGGAAAAGAGAAAGGAAGTAACACAAAATCTTACTGCCTGGCAAAAGGTACAACTAAGCCGTCATCCGGACAGGCCATATACCATGAAGTACATTCAAAACATGACCACCAATTTTGTGGAATTGTTTGGTGACAGGAATGTAAAGGATGATAAGGCCATGGTAGGTGGATTTGCGCAATTGAACGGCGAAACCGTAATGATGATTGGCCAGCAAAAAGGTATCAATACCAAAACAAGGCAGATTCGCAATTTCGGTATGGCCAACCCCGAAGGCTACCGCAAGGCGCTGCGCCTGATGCGGCTGGCAGAAAAATTCAACAAGCCCATCATTACTTTGATTGATACTCCGGGTGCTTATCCGGGTCTGGAAGCTGAAGAACGGGGACAAGGGGAAGCTATTGCCCGCAATATTTATGAAATGATACGCCTGAAGGTGCCGGTAATTTGTGTCATCATTGGCGAAGGTGCATCGGGCGGCGCACTCGGCATTGGTGTAGGCGACAGAGTTTACATGATGGAAAATACGTGGTACACGGTCATCTCTCCGGAAAGCTGCAGTTCTATTTTGTGGAGAAGCTGGGATAAAAAAGAAGTAGCAGCAGAACAATTAAAATTGACGGCCGAACATATGAAAGGTTTTGGCCTTGTTGACGGCATCATTCCGGAGCCTGCCGGCGGCGCACATTGGGATTATGCAGAAGCAGCACAAATTTTGAAAGAACATTTAGTAAATGTATTGCGGGAGCTAAAAACTATTTCACCTGAAGAACGCATCAACCAGAGAATTATAAAATTTGGTAAAATGGGCTTTTGGGATGAATTACCCGCTTCGGGGCAAAGAACGAATGAGCAAGAAACAAGGAATGATGAAGTAAAAGAAACTACCAACTTTAAACTTTAAACAGGGTATGTCTGTAAGAGATTTATTAAAAGGAACCGGTGTAGCATTGGTAACACCGTTTAAGCAAGACCGGACAGTTGACTATGACAGCCTTCAAAAATTAATTGACTTTGTAATTGCAGAAGGTGTTAATTATATAGTAACACTTGGCACCACAGGCGAAACACCGACGCTAAGCAAGGAAGAAAAAATAGATATCATTAACCAAACATTCACTACCGTTTCGGACAGAGTACCTGTTGTTGTAGGCATTGGCGGCAACAATACCCAATCAGTTATTAAGGAAATTGAAGATTTCCCTCTGGAAAAAGCAGCAGCCATTCTTTCTGCAAGCCCCTATTATAACAAACCTTCGCAGGAAGGCATCTTCCAACATTACAAAGCAATAGCAGGCGCCACTTCAAAGCCTGTTATTTTATATAACGTTCCGGGCCGCACGGGAAGTAATATTGCTGCAGAAACAACGATTCGTTTGGCAAATGAAGTGGATAACATTCATGGCATTAAAGAAGCCAGCGGCAATATGTTGCAATGCATGCAAATATTGCGGGATAAACCACAGGAGTTTTTGGTAGTAAGCGGCGATGACAATTTAGCATTGGCACAAATAGCTTGCGGCATGCGAGGCGTTATCAGCGTGGCAGCCAATTGTTTCCCGAAAGAATTTTCTACAATGGTAGACGCTGCATTGAATGATGATTATACCACAGCTCGTGGACTGAATGGTAAATTATTACAAGGCTATGAATTGTTGTTTGCAGAGAATAATCCTGCCGGCGTGAAAGCCGTTTTAGCTGAACTGGGCATTATTCAAAATTATCTGCGCCTGCCTTTAGTACCATTAAGCCAGGGCATTACAAAGCAATTGCAGAGCTACTTGCCTACACTGAAATAATCATCATGCAAAACAAAAAGACCATTCTTTGCATTGGCCTTTTGCTGAGTTACTGTACCTTATTGGCGCAGTATAAAGTGCATTTTGTAATAACAAAATTGCCGGCTTACCATTTGTCAAACGGAAAAATTTATCTAACCGGTTCTTTTAATAGCTGGAACCCGGGAGATGAAAAATTGTTGTTGAAGCCGGTTGAAGGAAAGCCTGAAATTACAATTGAACTTCCCCGTGGCACTGTTGAATATAAATTGACAAAAGGGAGTTGGGAAACCGTGGAATCGGGCAACGAAGGTTTTCCAACAGAGAACAGAAAAGTTTTTGTTGATGGCGATACCACTATCAATATTGAAATTGAAAATTGGGCAGACCACTTTCCCCAAAAAGCAAAACAACATACAGCCACTGCCAATGTTCACATTATAGATACAGCTTTTTTTATTCCGCAACTGAATCGCCATCGCCGCATCTGGATTTATCTGCCACACTCTTATAACAGCTCAAGAAAAAAATATCCGGTGCTTTACATGCAGGATGGTCAAAACATTTTTGATGCAGCTACCTCTGGCTTTGGCGAATGGGGGGTGGATGAAGCCTTAGATACTTTAGGAGCAAAATACGGGGAAACAATTATTGTTGCCATAGACCATGGTGGGGACAAACGATTGAATGAGTATGCGCCTTACGATATGGAAAAATATGGTAAAGGTGAAGGTGATCAATATGTTGACTTTTTGGTGAATACTTTGCGGCCATACATCAACAAACATTACCGCACAAAGAAATGTGGTAAGCATAATTTCGTTGCTGGCAGCTCTATGGGCGGATTGATTTCTTTTTATGCTATTTTAAAATATCCAAAAAAGTTTGGCGCTGCAGGTGTTTTTTCTCCCGCTTTTTGGATCAATCCGCAATTAAAAAATATTGATGCTAAGAAAGCAAAAAAAGTAAAAGGTAAAATTTATTTCTACGCTGGTCAGCAGGAAAGTGAAACCATGGTGCCCGACATGCTGAACGTTTTTGAGCAAATGCACGAACATTCTAAAGCAAAAATGAAAAGTGTTATCCGGGCTGAAGGAAAACACAATGAAGCTACATGGAGACAAGAGTTCCCTGCATTTTATGAATGGACCTTGAAAAAATAACTGTTGGTCGGCGACTGAGAATGTTCAACTGTTATCTATCTTTAGTTCACTTCGTAGGTATTTCCCTCAATAGCTAATTCTGTATTAGGAAACACTTCTCTTGCTTCCGCTTCAAATTGTTCTAAAGTGCTGTATTTAGAGCTGAAGTGACCGATCAGTAATTTTTTTATTCCGGCTTTCTTTGCTATTTCAGCTGCCTGCCTGGTTGTGCAGTGAAAACGTTCAAAAGCCTTCTCCCTAAAGTTATCGTGATAAGTTGTTTCGTGATAGATCATATCACAGCCTTTGATATAAGGAATCATGTTTTCATCATAACGGGTGTCTGCACAGAAAGCATATTTTTTCCCTTGCTGCGGAGCAGCCGTAACTTCCTCATTGCTGATTCGTTGTCCCCGGGGCGTAATGTAATCGAACCCCTCTTGCAGGCTCGAATAAAAACTTACAGGGATGTTCAACTTGCGTACTTTATCAATCAACAACTTTCTTTTGCCTTCCTTTTCTTCAAACAAAAAACCATAACATTCGATGCGATGCGTGGTGGGAAAGCAACTGATCCTTATTTTTTCATTATCCACCAAAATTTCTGGTTTTGTAAGTGTATGAAAAAACAAAGGATAAGGCAAGGTGGTATCCGCAACATTCATCTGCATTTCAATGATCTGTTGCAAAGGCGCAGGCCCGTAAACGTGCAGTTCCTGCGTGTGAGAAAGCAGCCCGAAAGTATTGAGCAAACCCACTAAACCAAAATAATGATCGCCATGTAAATGAGAAATAAAAATGTGAGATATTTTACCCCTGCGAATCTTGTATTTGATCATTTGTATTTGCGTGCCTTCGCCACAGTCCACCAAATAATTATTACCATCATGCGACACCACCTGGCTGGTTGGGTGCCGGTTAAAAGCCGGAACGGCCGAGTTATTTCCTAATATAGTTACCGACAACATTTGCTAAAGATAGATTGCCAATATAAATAGAATCGCTAAAACCTGTCCAAACTTTGCTCTATTTGTGCCAAATAGCTACTACCAAAAAGATAAAGATGAATGAGCAACGGGTATAAATTGCAAACCCGCCATTGTTCCTTGTAATTTTTAGAAAAGGGTGAAGAATGATGATAAGCTTCGTAAAAAGCAGTGCGGAAACCACCAAACAAAGTTGTCATTCCCGTATCAACTGATGGATGACCATAATAAACAGCCGGATCAATTAATACAGGTTCGGAAAACTGATTACACATGAAATTGCCACTCCATAAATCGCCATGAACTAATGCAGGCTTGTGGTCTTCATCGAAAATATTTGACAGATGTTTGTATAAAGTTTCAAACTGTTTTTGATGCCGATTCGCTAACATTCCTTTATCACTGCATTTTTTTACAAGTGGTTGTAACCTTTGTTCAGCGAAGAAATTAATCCAATTACCTGAAGGCTTATTGCTTTGCGGCACACTTCCCATATAATTGTCTTCCATCAAACCAAAATGGTTGTTAGTAATTTGATGCAAGGCAGCCAATTGATCACCGAATTTTTGCCAAAAACTTTCCGTTCGTTCACCACTATCAATCCATTCTAACAATAAAATTTGATTGTCTTTAAATTCAAAGCAATCAATTACACCCGGCACTTTAATGATGTTTTGTTTCCTGATCAATTCCAGCCCAAGTTTTTCCTTCTGAAACAAGTGGGGAAATTTTGAAGCAGAATTTACCT
>JBQCJM010000324.1:0-6247 GCA_051952715.1 Flavisolibacter sp. | reverse complement strand
GGCCTTATCCCATGTTTTTGAATTTTTTCTTTGTCCTACAATTACATTGATGCCATTATCTCTTTGGTTCAATGCTTGCCCCGGACCCTGAACGCCGTAACCAATTACCGCTACGGTTTCATTTTCTAAAACTTGTTGTGCTTTGGAAAGTGGAAACTCTTCACGAGTTACTACATTTTCTTCTACACCACCAAAATTTAATTTTGCCATTGTTATTTGATTTTAGGTTGTTTATTATTTATCCAACTGTTTTGCTACTATTGAACGTCTGTTGTGTCACTCACTTGTACGTTTTATAATTCTATTCGGCGGCTATGGTTACTTTCACTATCAACCATTACCTATTTACTTTCTTACATCGAAAACACTTCTTCCTGTTTATCCAGAAACTCATTTTCTACTACATCTTCACCAGGTTCTTTTCTTTCGAATTCTTTCAGCCTGTCGTGGAAGCCAATGCTTTCTTTAATGATGGCTACTCTTGCGCTGCGTACAAATTCAATCAATCCATAAGGCTCCAGCACTTTCACCAATTTGTCTATTTCTTCGTGATGGCCGGTGGTTTCAAATACTGTATAGTCTTTTCTTATCGCCACAGCCCTGGCACCAAATTCCCGCAGCAGGCGTTCCACTTTTACTTTCTCGGCTATTTCATCTGTAGAAACTTTATATAACGCCATTTCCTGCCAAACGATCTCATTATCGGTGTTATAAAATGCTCTTAATATATCAACCTGTTTTTCTATCTGGCGTACTAGTTTTTTTACAACTTCTTCTGTTTCCTGTATTACAAGGGTAAAGCGGTGAATGCCTTCAATTTCACTGGGAGAAGTATTAAGGCTTTCAATGTTTATTTTTCTTCTGGAAAAAATAGTTGAAACGCGGCTTATAATACCGATCTGGTTTTCGGTGTAAACTGTTATAGTATATTCTTGCTTGCCCCCTGTTCCTCTAAAAGGGGAACCCAGGCCGGCGTTGTTTGTTTTATCTGTTATCATCTGAAATTTAAAGTTTGTTGCTTTGATAGATTTGGTTGCTACCAAAGCAGGTTTCAAATCTTGTTGAATCTATATTCTGAACGTTGAAGAGTGCGACGCAACAGAAACTTAATAGCAGTACATCTGCCGGTAACACAATCCCTCTTTATGTAAAGAACTAATTGAAAAAGTAAAATTGACTTACCCTAAGTCTCCCTTTAGGGGGACAGGGCATTATATCTCCTCCTCACTCAACACAATCTCAGATACACCACGCCCTTGTGGTACCATTGGAAATACATTGTTCTCTTTTCCTACCATCACCTCCAGTAAAAAGCTGCCATCGTATTCCAGCATTTCTTTCAATGCAGTTTTTACGTCTTCCCTTTTTGAAACAGACTTTCCTGCAATGCCAAAGCCTTTGGCTACCTGCACAAAATCGGGGCTGGTAATGTCAACAAATGAATATCGTTTTTCATTGAACAATTGCTGCCATTGACGCACCATGCCCAAAAACTGGTTGTTAAGAATCAATATTTTTACGTTAGGCTTGAACTGCATGATGGTACCCAACTCCTGCAAGGTCATTTGAAAGCCGCCATCGCCGATAACTGCAACAACCGTTCTTTCAGGTGCACCATATTTGGCGCCAATGGCAGCAGGTAAAGCAAAACCCATAGTACCTAAACCACCGCTGGTAACATTGCTTTTCGATTGATTGAATTTTGCATAGCGACAAGCGATCATTTGGTGTTGACCTACATCAGTAACAATTACAGCATCGCCTTTTGTGAGCTCGTTCAACTGGTTGATCACTTCACCCATAGTCAGTACTTCGCCGGTTGGGTTTAGTTCATCATAAATCACTTTTTCTTCTTCCTTGTTTTGACAGTCTTTAAATCGCTGCAACCACTGCGGATAAACTTTGTGTTCTATAGCTGCAGTAAGAAGTGGTAATGTTTCCTTACAATCGCCCCAAACCGGAACGGTTGCTTTTACATTTTTATCAATTTCGGCAGGGTCAATATCGAGATGAATGATTTTTGCCTGCTTGGCATATTTATCCAGGCGGCCGGTAACACGGTCGTCGAAACGCATGCCGATAGCAATGAGTACATCGCATTCGTTCGTTAATAAATTAGGACCATAATTGCCATGCATACCCAGCATGCCTACAGCTTGCGGATGATCTGTAGGAATAGCACTTACACCAAGAATTGTCCATGCGGCTGGAATACCTGATTTCTCAATAAAAGCTTTGAATTCTTTTTCTGCTTTTCCTAAAATCACACCTTGTCCAAAAATGATAAATGGTTTTTCAGCAGCGTTAATCAATTTGGCAGCTTCTGCAACATATTCCTTTCTTACAATTGGTTTGGGCCGATAGCTGCGAATGTGATCGCATTTTTCGTATCCATTGTATTCGAATAGTTGCAGTTGTGCATTCTTTGTTATATCAATCAATACTGGTCCTGGTCTTCCGCTTTTGGCGATATAAAATGCTTTGGCCAGTACCGAAGGGATTTCAGTAGCATCTGTTATTTGGTAATTCCATTTGGTAATGGGAGCAGTGATGTTGACAACATCGGTTTCCTGGAAGGCATCGGTGCCCAGCAAATGTGCAAACACCTGCCCGGTAATACAAACAACAGGCGTGCTGTCAATTTGTGCATCTGCCAAACCTGTAACTAAATTGGTAGCACCGGGACCGCTGGTAGCAAATACAACACCTACATCGCCTGAAGTTCTGGCATAACCCTGTGCTGCATGAATGGCGCCTTGTTCGTGGCGGACAAGGATATGTTTTAACTGGTCGTTATAGTCGTACAACGCATCGTAGATGGGCATAATGGCGCCACCCGGGTAACCGAATATGGTGTCAACACCTTCAGCAATCAAAGCCCGCAATACAGCTTCACTTCCACTTAACGATTCCGTTGTTTTTTTTGCCGTTTTCTTTTTTTCTACTTCCAGGGTTTGCATACTTAAGTTTTTTGTTTGGCTAAAGCCTGTTAATATTTTAAGTCATTTTGTCTTAACGCAACCACTGCGTTTTATTTATTTTCTTCAGAAAGCAAGGACTGTTGTATTGGTGCCTTCTCTACTGAAGAAAGCCGGTATGGGGCCTCATCTGTCACGCAACCTTCACTTGCATCCTTCACACATTGTGCGTATTTAAAGAGAATACCTTTCGTTGCTTTCAATGGTGGTTGTTTCCATTGCGCTTTTCTTTTTGACAATTCTTCATTTGATACATTAAGAGTAATGGTATTATTTATTGCGTCTAATTCAATTCTGTCATCATCCCTCACCAATGCAATCGTTCCACCATCATAAGCCTCGGGAGTTATGTGACCGACTACAAAACCATGTGTGCCACCGCTGAATCTTCCGTCTGTAATTAATGCAACAGATTTTCCCAGGCCTGCACCAATGATGGCAGAAGTTGGCTTCAACATTTCGGGCATACCAGGGCCACCTTTGGGTCCTACATATCTTATCACTACTACATCGCCTGGTTTAATTTTTCCGGAGTTGATGCCGTTGATCAATTCAAACTCTCCGTCAAATACTCTTGCGGGTCCTTCAAAGCGTTCGCCTTCTTTACCGCTGATTTTGGCTACGCTGCCACGTTCTGCAAGATTTCCATACAATATTTGCAAATGGCCTGTTGGCTTGATTGGGTTTTCAACAGGATGAACAATATCCTGTTCCAAAAAATCAAGATCGGGCACAGAAGCCAAATTTTCAGCAATTGTTTTCCCTGTCACGGTTAGGCAATCGCCGTGCAGCAAATTCTGTTGCAATAAATATTTCATTACAGAAGGAAGGCCACCATGCTGGTGCAAATCCTGCATTAAATATTTTCCGCTGGGTTTAAAATCAGCCAATACAGGAACTTTATTACTGATAGTTTGAAAATCATCCTGCGTTAATTCAATATCAACACTTTTTGCCATGGCTATTAAGTGTAGCACCGCATTTGTTGAGCCGCCTAAAACCATGATAACAGTAATAGCATTTTCAAATGCTTTGCGTGTCATGATATCTGTGGGCTTAATATCTTTTTCTAATAAATTTTTGATGGCTTTGCCAGCTTCCAAACATTCTTTCTTTTTTTCCTCACTAATGGCGGGATTGGTGGAAGAGTAGGGAAGGCTCATGCCCAGGGCTTCAATAGCGGCAGCCATCGTGTTGGCCGTGTACATGCCACCGCAGGCGCCTGCACCGGGACAAGATGCTTTTACGACGCAACGAAAATCTTCTTCAGTAATTTTTCCGGCAATTTTTTGTCCTAAAGCTTCAAAGGCAGAAACAATATTCAGGTCTTGCCCGTTGTGGTGGCCAGGTGCAATCGTGCCGCCATACACCATGATAGAGGGACGATTCAAACGACCCATAGCAATAACGGAGCCCGGCATATTTTTGTCGCAGCCGGGTAAAGCAATCACTGCATCATAATATTGAGCGCCACAAACCGCTTCAATAGAGTCGGCAATAATATCACGGCTTACTAATGAATAGCGCATGCCATCAGTACCATTGCTCATGCCGTCGCTAACGCCAATGGTGTTAAAGATCAATCCTACCAAATCGCTGTCCCAAACGCCTTGTTTTACAATTTTTGCAAGATCGTTCAGGTGCATATTGCAGGTGTTGCCATCATAACCCATGCTCACTACGCCTACTTGTGCTTTTTTCAAATCTTCATCTGTTAAACCAATGCCATAGAGCATGGCTTGTGCTGCAGGCTGCGTTTCATCTTGTGTAAGCGTTTTGCTGTATTTATTTAGTTCGTTCATGTGATTGCTACCTAAATTTTAATAATGGTGCATAAAAAAACCCGCCTCTTTTTGGAGGCGGGTTTTGTATTTAGAGTTTCTTTTTACAATTAAATTCCACCTCCATGCAGTGCAGGAATAATAATGACAACCACAATAATAATTATTGCGGAGATGACATTATGTATGCTGCTTTTTAACATGAAGGATGTTTTCGTTTGTGCGAATATACATGCTTCATGCAGTATAAATAAAGAACTGTTACAAAAAAAATTAAAAACGTTATCGTTTCGCAAACGACGAAATCTATTTAATAGCAGGCTTTTCATTAGCAGCTTTCGTTGTGATTTCTTTTGCTGGTAACTGCATGGCAATTTTTCAGAAAGAAAACAGAAGAGAAGATGCTCGTGCATCTATAAACTGAAAGATAGATAGGCCAGCATCCTTTTCTGAACTAAATTTTAAAAGTTTTTACACCTTGCAAGGGTGGTAGATATGGCTAAAACACATGCTGGTACTGTGTTTTGTTATTTTGTGTTTACGGTAACCAAGCCATTGTTAGCTGAGTTAAAAACAAAGAGTTTATTTGGGTTTTGAAGTCAGGCTAAAGTAAATGCATGGTTGCTTTAAGGTTAGGATAAAGCATTTTAAACACAGTGTAATTCTTTTGATAGGCGTCCTGCAATTTTTGTTGTGGCAGAATAATGCTGCCAGACTGAAATTCTAAAGAGTGGTAGCCAGTAATAATTTTTAATGCTTTTAAAGCGAGCCAGGCAGCGCCGATGGCAGAAGCATCTTCGCCCTGTTGAAGTAAAATTTTTTTACCTGTCACATGCGCCAACATTTGCACCCAGGCCCCAGCTTGCACAAAACCACCGCTGGCGTTGATTTGAACAATAGGTTCGGCGTCCTCTTCAAGGGCAACTAAAATATCTTTTAACGCAAAGCATATACCTTCAACTGCGGCACGCAAAAAATGTGATTGCGTATGATGAGGCTTTATACCAAAGTAAACACCGCAACTTTGCTCATCCCAAAGCGGCGCCCTTTCACCGTACAGGTATGGAAGAAATATCAGTCCCTCGCAACCTGCAGGTATTTTTTCGATGTTGGTAAAAAGCTTTTCATAATCTTTATCGGTTGCGCCTTCCTGTGATAGAAAGTTTTTCAACAGCCATTGTATAACGTTGCCGCCATTGTTTGTGGGACCACCACAAATGAATGTATGCTCATCTAATAAATAATTAAAGCTCATAGCAGCAGCATCTATCAGCGGTTTTTTTCTTGTTACTCTGACTGCACCACTGGTGCCAATGGTGATGGCGGCAACGTGTGCTTGTAATGACGATGTGCCAAGATTAGCCAGGCAACCATCGCTGGCGCCAATGCAAAAAGGTGTAGAAGCAGGAATGTGCAATGCAGCAGCAATTTCTTTTTTTATATTTTTTCTTAAGTAGCTCGTTGCTACCGGATGTGATAAACATTCTT
>JBQCJM010000323.1:0-2515 GCA_051952715.1 Flavisolibacter sp. | reverse complement strand
CGTCAATGTTTACTAAATGGTCGGTGATAAAGTCAAGCGGTGTCATGTCTTTGTCCTCTGTCGCTTTGCAGTGGTGATACATTTTGGGTATGTCTTGCAGCACCGAAAAGTCACCCAACGGCAAACAGAAAGTCCCGAAGGAGTAAAACGCTAAAAGAAATATGTTGACTGCTTTTTTCAATGTTGTCTATGTAACGGTAAAAGTATAGTTTGTATTCTTCGGTCTGTTCATTTTATGTCTGTCGGTTGAAAGTTGCACTATTGTCATAGAGTTGCCGCTAACGGTCAGGGATTTATTCATTTTGGGAATTAGAATTCCGTCCTCCCACAACCGCTTCTAATTAAAAATATAAAGTTGAATTTAAGAACTAAAGTTGAAAGTTGTTTGTCCGGCCCGAACTACAGCCTGGCTTTGCAATTTGTTGATGTTTGCTGGTCATGCCCAACTTGCATAAAACCCAATGTTGTAGGCAGTTTTAGTCAAAAGGCTTCTGAACGACTTTAAATGAAATGGTTGAATCTATTGTCCGTCCGCTTTGATTTATTTGATAAAGAACTGTTTTAGCTGTTGCGTCATCCTCAGGTGTTCCAAACAGCATTTTTAGCACATTGCCATTTTTTGTTGAGTCAAAGTTTGGATTTGTTTTGAATAAAAATCTGTCACTCATTATTTGCTCTGAAGAATAAATTTTGTCTAAATAAATAATGCTGTCTTTAATTGTATAGTATCCCCGTTGATATTCTGCTGACATAAAATGATGCCTTCCTAATTTGTATGTATTATTCTCTCTGAAATCAAGAGTGATTTGTCCTAAGCCGCCAGTATTTCTTATTGCATAATATATTGTTTGTGTCTGGTCTTGCCGTTTTAGAAAATATGTTGTCAATAGAAGTCCTATGACGCACAAAATGGCTATTGTACTTGAAGTAAATGAGGTCAGCTTTTTTTGTTGTCTATATTGAGAGTAGTCGGAGTTGAATGCAAAAGCCGAAACTACACTGGCAATTATGATGAAGGCGTTATGAATTAGGCTGTCAAATAAATACTCCCTGTCAAAGTCAACATAAACTTTGTAGATACAGATAAGCCATAGTAAAAGAACCAAAATAGTCTTTATTGATGGACTGAATTTCATTAGTAGTTTAATGCTGTTAAAAATTGCCTACAACGAACAGGGCTTGCTGCTGTGCTGGAATTTTATAAATGTCTGCCTGGCAACTGAAGCCCAATAGAATTACAAAATACGAAACCTATTGAATTGCTCATCAGAGAACGGTCTGGCAGGACAGGCGATGATGAGTGGATTTGTTGCTGATGATATATTCTTTTGCCAGCATAGCAGCAAACTGCTGTTGTATGCCGTTCATTTCGTCTTAAACTTCACGTTGTAAGGTCTTAAAGGATAACCTTCGGCAGATTTGAAACTCCTGTCAGTGATGATAAACTCGTATTCGTGGTTGGGCTTCATGTCCAATTTGAGTGTAAAAGAAGTTCCGTCGTCGGAAAAACCGACTACACCTGCAATGGGTGAATATTCTTTGCCCTTTTCTCCAAAGCTGATGGAATACCCTTTTTTATTCATCGGTGCTGAAAAAACAATTTTCATTTCTTTAGTTGCTGCATCTACCAACGTGTCGCCATTAGCAAAAGGTTCCAGTCTAAAAACGTAAGGTTGTTTGGCTTTAAATCTTTGTACCAATTCTGCCTTGTTGATAGGTTCCGTGTAGAACCTTGACTTTGCAAGGAAGTTTTCAACGGCAGCAGTGTCTGAATAATTCAATTCAATGATGTCCTTAATTGCTTTTTTCTTATCTGGTGAGTTGTTGTAGTAAGCCTTACAAATAGCATAACCCATAAAATATCCCAAGTCTGCCACGGTTTTGGTGGTTGAACCGTTGTACATCCAGTTGCTGTAAGCAGGGGTAAACATATCTAACTTAAAGGGCTCTTTTAATTCTTCTTCATGCTGTCTCCCATAAACCAAGTAATTGTTCTGTAAAGGTTTGCCCATTACCAGTTCTGTAATAAAGTCGCAGGCACCTTCGCTGATTGCCTGCCCCAAAAGATTTTGTGGTTCTCCGTTTTGTTGCGTGTGGACATATTCGTGAATATTTAAGGGAACGAGGTTGCCTGACTGTTGACTTTTGAATACACCTTCCAACCACGTCGTGGGGAATTCCGATACGTCGGTTTTAGCATCGCCTGTTGCGATTTCTGCTCCTATCAGCACCTTATCATTCATGGTTGTCCCACCGGAACGAAGTCCGCCAATCGTAAAATACATTTTGGCTTCTTTCAACTCAGGGTACAGCTTTTTTAGCTTCTGAATGCTCTGTTCAATTTCTTTTGCCTTTGATTTTACAGTAAGGGTATTCGGTCGGATAGACTTCCAGAATTTGGGATAGCTGCGAATCAGGCTTACCCATAAGTCTGCTGTATAGTCTCTGACTTCCATGAAGGCTTTCAACCCTTCTGTGCCTTTGTCAACATAGAGGGTTTGAATAAAATGAAGCT
>JBQCJM010000322.1:0-12929 GCA_051952715.1 Flavisolibacter sp. | reverse complement strand
TACCAGTATTATGTTGATAAAGATGAATTAGTGACCGGTGTTTTCTCGGCCATTATGGAGGACAACAAGCTTCGCTGTGGTGAGGGGCGCAAAGCGTCTGAAAATGCCCTGCACGAAGTTTTTCTTTCTTTCGATAGGGTGCAGGATATGTTTGCCAATATGAATCCTGCTGTGCTGTACGATATGGAAAAATATCATCCCGATTGTTTTAAAAAATTTAAAGAGCATAAGAACGGTTTTATGTACCAAATGCTCAAAAGTAATATTGAACGTGGTGTAGCGGAAGGCTTGTATCGTGAAGATATTGATATCGATATTTTAACACGATACCGTATTTACAGCATCATGCTTGCTTTTGATCCCGAAGTGTTTCCGAATAATCGTTCGCACTTAGTGCATATAGAGCAGCAGTTACTTGAAGTTTTTTTAAATGGTATTTCTACCGTTAAGGGGCAAAAGCTAATTCAGAAATATAAAAATCAACGAACCAAAAAATAAATAGATGAAAAAACAGGTGTTATTAGGATGGATGTTTTTGTTGATGGCCGGTTTAGCACAGGCGCAACAGAAATATGAACTATCAGTGAAAGAGGCGGTGGACCTAGCTTATAAAAATGTGGTGGAATTAAAAAATGCGCAGCTTGATTATCAAATACAAGTGGCGAAGAACCGCGAAATTTTAGGACAGGCCTTTCCACAACTAACAGGCAATGCAGGTGCTCAATATTACATGAAGTTGCCAAAGCTTCTTTTTCCAGATGCCACCTCAACAGCCGTGTACCAAATATTGAAAGATGAAGGTGTTAGCGGTACCAACGGGCCTATTACCAAGGTGCCTGAACCTACTTTACAGCAGGTAAGCTTTCAACAACCGTGGAATCTAAGCCTTGGCGCTACCATTTCGCAACTGCTGTTTCAGCCTGATGTATTTGTGGGTTTGCAGGCAAGGCAAACAGCATTGGATTATAACCAGGCTGTTATTGAGCAAACAAAAGAAAAAGTAAAAGATTCGGCTTATAAAAGATATTATGCCATTTTAATTGCACAGAAGCAATTGTATTTTTTAAATGAAAGCGTAAAGCGCTTAGAAAAATTATATCATGATGATTCTATCATGTATAAAAATGGCTTTGCGGAAAAACTTGACCTTGACAAAGTACAAGTGCAATTAAACAATTTGAAAACCACGCAGAGCACTGTTGATAATGCAGTAACCATTTCTTATGCTGCTATGAAATTTGCCATGGGCATTTCGCAAAAAGATACTGTGGTATTAAAAGATGATCTGACAGTTGAAAGTATTAAAGAAGGCATTTTAGACGAAAGCTTCAACTATGAGGATCGTGCTGAAATAAAAACGCTCAACATTAGCAAAGCGCTTCTTGACCTGGATATAAAAAGAAACAAGCTGGGTTACTTGCCCACAGTTTCTGCGGTAGGCAATTACACTGTAAATGCCATGGGGCAAAAATTCTTTACCAACCCCAGCACCCTTTGGTTAAGTAGTTCTTACGTAGGACTAAGTGTGAACATTCCCATTTTTGACGGCTTTCAACGGAAGTATAAAATACAGGAAGCAAGATTGAATGCGCAAAAAATGGAGAACACCATTGACAATGTTAAACAGGCTATTGACCTTGAACAGGTAGTTACCAAAGAAAGCCTGAAAAATTCTTTGCTCAATTTAGATATTCAGGAACGCAACCTTGCATTGGCTGAAAAAGTATATAATGCTACCAAGCTTAAATTTGAACAAGGTCTGGGCAGCAGTTTCGAAGTATTGCAGGCCGATACGGATTTTCAAACCGCACAATCAAATTATTTCAATGCATTGTACAATGCCACTGTAGCCAAAGTCAGTTATCAGTATGCACTTGGAAAACTTTAATAAATCAACTCCTTTACTATAAAATTTATTTCATGAAAAGACAATTATTAGGAATCATAATTCTGGCTTTATTCCTGGCATCATGCGGCAATGCTAAAAAAGATCAGGCGGGCGAGCTGAATGATAAAAAAGCACAGCTTGAAAAATTAAAAAACCAACAAAAAGATATAGGCGGGCAAATAGCCAAGCTGGAAGCAGAAGTAGCCAAGCTTGATACCAGCGCAGCCAAAGCCGAAAATCCAAAGTTGGTTGCTGTAACTACTATTGAACCTGGAAGTTTTAGTCATTACATAGAATTGCAGGGCAAAGTGGATGCACAAAATATTTCTTATGTAGCACCGCCAAACGGACAAGGCGGCATTGTAAAAGCTTTATACGTAACACAAGGCCAGTACGTAAAAAAAGGACAGTTACTTGCTAAGCTGGATGATCAATTGATACGCCAGCAAATAGAACCAATAAATGTACAATTAGCTGCTGCAGAAGATACATACCGCCGCACTAAAAATTTATTCGATCAGGGTATTGGTACGTATCAAAATGTGTTGAATGCAAAGACGCAGGTTGAAAGTTTGCAAAAGCAAATTGGTATTCTGCAAAAGCAAATTGCTTTGACCAATGTTACAGCACCGGTATCTGGCGTAGCCGACCAGGTAAATGTAAGAGTGGGTGAAGCCTTTGTTGGAACCAGTGCTGCAGGTCCGCAAATTCGAATTGTCAACACAAACGATTTGAAAGTAACGGCTGAAGTTCCTGAAAGTTATTTAGGACGTGTTGAGGTAGGAAGCCAGTTGGAAATTATTCTTCCTGAAGAGAATAACAGGACCATTACCGCTACAGTAAATGTAGCGGGAAAGATCATCAATCCCAACACCAGGACGTTTACCATTGAAGCAAAAATTCCTTCCAATGCCAACCTGAAGCCCAACCAATTGGCCAAGGTGCATATTAAAGATTACGGCAACAAAAATGCCCTCACTATCCCGGTGAGTACCTTGCAAAACGATGAGAAAGGAAAATATGTAATGGTGGCTGTTACTGAAAATGGCAAACTGATTGCCCGCAAGCGCAGCATTACCGTTGGTGAATTGTACAACGACCAATTAGAAGTAAAAAGCGGCTTGCAGGCTGGCGACAAGATAATTACAGAAGGTGCACAAGGCTTGTACGACGGGCAGTTGATTACAACGCAGGCGAAGTGAGCAATTTGAAAACAATATGCTGATTGCTGTTTTCTATTTGTTGCATAAGGAACGAATTGTACAAGAGTGCGACGCAAGCGAAATTTAATAGTAGTTCGGCAGCTTGCTACAAAAAATAAAAGCTAAGAGAAGAAAAGAGAAAACGAGATAAAGAGGAAATCGAAAAACTTCAATTTCATTTTTGCCTCTTGCTCTCTTTCAAACCCTTAGCCAGGAAAGGAATTAACAGACGCCATAATTTAAAAAAATGAGTGCATTAGAAAAGTTTACAGGTAAGTTTAAACAGTTTAAACCCACCACCTGGAGTATCAAAAATAAAACGTCCATTTACTTAGTGATGATCTTCATCACTTTGGCTGGGGTGTACCAGTTTATGACATTGCCAAAGGAGCAATTTCCGGATATCGTGATCCCTACTATTTATGTGCAAACGATTTATGTAGGTAACTCGCCAAAAGATATTGAGAACCTGGTAACACAGCCTATCGAAAAACAGATCAAAGGCATTACCGGTACCAAGATCAACAAAGTAACCAGTACTTCGGTGCAGGATTATTCTGCCATTGTAGTAGAATTTAATACCGATGTGCAAACGGATGTAGCGCTGCAAAAAGTGAAAGATGCGGTAGATAAGGCCAAGCAGGATCTTCCTACTGATCTTACAGAACAACCTTCTGTTTTAGAAGTAAGTTTTTCCGACCAACCTATCATGTATGTTAACATCAGCGGTGATTATGATCTGATGCGTTTGAAAAAAATGGCTGATGATACAAAGGATAAATTAGAAGAACTATCGCAGATCAACCGCGTTGATATTGTAGGCGCACCGGAACGTGAATTTCAGATCAATGTAGATAATTACAGAATGCAGGCATCTGATGTTTCTTTCAATGATATTGCCAATGCGGTAGCTGCAGAGAACATGGATATTTCTGGCGGACAGTTAACCGTTGGCAATACTAAACGAAACCTGCAGCTGAAAGGCCAATTAAAAACGGCTGAAGATATTCAAAGCATTATTGTACGGAATGCACATGGGGCACCCATTTATTTAAAAGATATAGCGCAGATAAAAGATACCGTAAAAGAAACCGAAAGCTATGCACGGCTGAATGGTAAAAAAGTAATTACGCTGAACATTATCAAGCGTTCCGGAGAAAACTTAATTGAAACTTCAGATGCCGTAAAAAATGTAGTAAGCGATCTGCAGAAAACTTATTATCCAAAAGATTTGAACGTCGTGATCACCGGCGATCAAAGCAAGGCCACAAGAACTTCGTTCAACGACCTGGTAAATTCTATTGTTATCGGGTTTGTTTTGGTGCTTATCATCCTGATGTTTTTTATGGGTGTAACCAACGCCTTTTTCGTGGCGCTTTCGGTGCCATTGAGCATGTTCGTTGCCTTTGTGTTTTTGCCCGGTGCCGATTTAATTATCGGCTCGCATGTAACACTGAATTTTATTGTGCTGTTTGCCTTGCTCTTTGGATTGGGAATTATTGTGGATGATGCCATTGTGGTGATTGAAAATACACACCGCATTTTTATGGAAGCCAAGGGAAAGATCACTTCCGAAAAATCGGCAATGATGGCAGCAGGCGAAATATTTATACCGGTGTTGGCTGGTACGCTAACTACGCTGGCGCCATTTTTCCCTTTGCTTTTCTGGCCGGGCATTATTGGTAAATTCATGGTCTACCTGCCTACGATGCTGATCTTTACCCTGGCTGCATCGTTGCTGGTAGCTTTTATTATGAACCCTGTGTTTGCAGTGGATTTCATGAATCATCCGGAAGGCGAGAAGCAGGCCAAATCTGCTATCTTCAAAAAACCTGCTTTGTGGATTGCTGTAGCAGCCGGAATACTTTTGGATATAAGCGGCGCTACCTTCCTCGGTAATTTGATTTTGTTCCTTACTATACTTGCCATTCTCAATAGATACTTTATTGAAGACCTTATTCATGGTTTTCAAAACCGGGTGTTGCCAAGATTAATGGATCGTTATGAAACTGCGCTTCGCTGGGCATTGAAAGGCTGGCGGCCTGTTTGGTTAGTAGTGGCAACTTTTGGATTGCTGATATTCTCAGTTGTATTGTTTGGTATAAGAAAAGTACCGGTTGTATTTTTCCCGAACGGGGAACCTAACCAAATTTTTGTTTACCTCAAACTTCCGGTTGGTACAGATGTAGAGTACACCGATTCGGTAACCAAAACTTTGGAGAGCCGTGTGTATAAGGTATTAGATATGGAAAACGGAAAACAAAATCCTGTTGTAGAAAGTGTTATTACCAACATCGCTATCGGTGCTGCCGACCCAACAAGCGGCGACAGAAGTACACGGCCGGAGAGAGGACGCATACAAGTTTCTTTTGTTGAATTTGAAAAACGCCACGGCCAATCCACAGCGCCTTATCTCGATTCCATTCGTAAAGTGGTGCAGGGCATTCCGGGTGCAGAAATTTCGGTGAACAAAGAACAAAATGGCCCGCCGACAGAACCGCCTGTAAATATTGAAGTGGCCAGTGAAGATTTTGATGCGTTGATAAAAACTGCCGTGTCATTGAAAAATTATCTCGACTCTATTCGTGTGCCCGGTGTGGAAGAATTGAAAATGGATGTTGATTTAACCAATCCTGAAATTTCGTTAACGGTTGACAGGCAAAGAGCCTTAAGCGAAGGCATTTCTTCTGCACAAATCGGACAAACCATTCGTACGGCTTTGTTTGGTAGAGAAGTGTCGAAAATAAAAGAGGGCGATGAAGAATATAAAATTCAATTGCGTAATAGCGAGCTGCAAAGGAAAAACCTTGTCGACCTGCTGAACATGAACATCAGTTTTAGAGACATGGCCAGTGGTGCTTTCAAAGCCATTCCTATGTCTGCCCTGGTGAAGGTAGATTACACAAGCACATTAGGAAGCGTAAAACGTAAAAATTACAAGCGGGTTATTTCTCTTGTTTCAAACGTATTGGAAACACAGGGCTATACCGCCAATGCAGTGAATAAGGAGTTGAAAACATATATCGATGATTTCAAGAATAAACCCGATAATGTAACCATTGCGCAAACGGGTGAAGGTGCACAACAGGCTGAAACGGGGGCCTTTCTTGGAAAAGCGCTTATAATTGCATTGATGCTGATCCTTTTTATCCTGGTATTGCAGTTTAATTCCATCAGCAAACCGGTAATTATATTGACGGAAATTTTATTCAGTGTGATTGGTGTAATGTTAGGATTTGCCATTACCGGCATGACGGTTTCGGTGGTGATGACAGGTATTGGTATTGTAGGCCTCGCCGGTATTGTGGTGAAAAATGGTATTCTGGTTATTGAGTTTGCCGATGAATTGCGGGCACGTGGTTTAAAAACAAAAGAAGCTGTAATTCAGGCGGGTAAAACACGTATTATTCCTGTGCTGTTGACGGCACTAGCGGCCATACTTGCCTTCATGCCGATAGCTTTTGGATTCAACATTAATTTCGTGACTTTGTTCTCAGAATTCAACCCGCATATTTTCTTTGGCGGCGATAATGTGGTGTTCTGGAAGCCGTTGTCGTGGACCATTATTTTTGGTTTGGCCTTTGCTTTCTTTATGACTTTATTGATCGTGCCTGGTATGTATTTGATTGGAGAAAGGCTGAAGCGGCCAATGAGAAGAATTTATGGTGGCAAATGGGTTTCAATGGCAGGATTACTTCCTTTGGCTTCTATAGCATTCATTTCAAATCCAATGGTAATGTTATTTGTGATTCTTATTTTCCCAGCTATGATAATATTCACAATTATCAAACATCGTAAGGATGTAAGACGCAGAAGAAGAAAACTCAGTAACAGCGATGTAGATAAATCTTTTATTGGAAGTTGGTTTTAAGGAAGGATTAAAAGTTTAGTTTGGCAGCGGTCACGCATTTGGCGTGACCGCTTTTTATTTGTTATGAACTGCACAAATTGAAAATTGTTTGCTTTCACTTTTACCTGTGTGAATTGCTGCCTCAACAAGTTCGTAATACATTCCTTCTTATTTTTATACTCGTGCAATGAATAAGCCTTTACCACAAATAACATTTGATTTTTCCTCTCAGCCGGCAAAGGAAGAACCGAAAGAAACACCTTCGGAACAAACCGTTATAGCATCTAAGCCTGCTGCAGTAAAACAAAGCCGCGGAAGAAAACCTTTAAAAGATATTGAGGCAGAAGTAGACCTGGTGGAAGTACCGGAAGATGAAATTCTTTTTCAAAAACAATATTATTCTATTGGCGAGGTGGCAACTATGTTCAAGGTGAACACTTCGCTCATCCGTTTTTGGGAAAATGAATTTGATATTTTAGAACCACGCAAAAACAGGAAAGGCGACAGGTTTTTTAAACCTACAGACATAAAGAACTTGCAGATGATTCATGATCTTTTGCGCCGCAGAAAATTTACCATGGAAGGCGCCAAAGATTTTTTGAAGAAGAATAAACAGGCCAAAGAAAAATACGAAATGGTGCAGTCGCTTCAAAAAATGCGTTCTTTTTTACTCCAGTTAAAGGCTAATTTGTAGCATGCATTTAACACTGCACAACTCTTTTGCTGTCATCTCCATCTTATTTTTGAATTACAATCATACAGTATGAAGAATATCTTATTTTTTGCTATAGCATTATTTGTAAGTGAAATCGTTTTTGCGCAACAGTCCGAAGTTAGCCGAGATGCTAACGGAAACAAAGTAGTCAAAGGTTTTATTACAAAACAGGAACTACTTACCGATTCATCGTTTACATGGTTTCAGCAAAATCAAAAAGATTACACGCCTGACCAAAATGCTTTGCAGGCTTTGAGGGCCAACAGAGACTCTATCAATATAATTGCCTTCGGTGGCACGTGGTGCGGCGACACTAAGTTTATTTTACCTAAATTTTTTATGCTGGCAGATGCTGCAGGTTTGCCGCAGGACAGGGTTACTTTACTTGGTGTGGATCATAATAAAAAAACCATTCAGCATTTATCAGAAGCCTTTAACATTGTAAATGTTCCCACATTTATTGTAATGAAAAATGGTAAAGAGATTGGCCGTGTTGTAGAGTACGGACATTCCGGAATGTTTGATAGAGACCTTGGCGAGATCATTGCCGGAAAGAAATAAAATAGTTTATGGTTTATGGTTTGTAGTTTAAGTTCTCTGAAAGAGCAAGAGCCTAAGAGACGAGTAAAGGGTTGTAAACACAAACTAATTTAGATTGGCCACGGCAACTTCAAACTGCAAACTATAAACCATAAACTCTTACGGCGCTGTAATTCTCATCTCTAATTTTTCCATTGTTTGCAGAATAAAAAAATTTACTTGCTGTTTAATAGCGGTAAACCGGCTCCATGCCATAGGCGGTGTAAAAAATTCAACAAACACAATAAAAGCCTGTCCCTTTATATCATTGAAAAGCACATTGTGGCTTTGAATTTCAGGTATGGAGGATAAATAAGCTTTGGTCTCTTTCAATAGCTGGTCTATTTTTTCGGAAGGAGTCCACAGGTGAATGTATAAATTGATCTCGCCCCGTATTTGCGACCGCAAGGAAATATTATCAAGTATACTATCCACCATCTGCTTATTCGGCACTGTTACATACGATTTATCAACCGTTCTTATTCTGGTACTTCTAAGACCAATGCGTTCTACAGCGCCACTCACGTTCTGCACTTTTACATTATCGCCGGTGGTAAATGGTTTATCAAAAAAAATAACAAAGGAAGCAATTAAATTTTCCAGGCTTTCCCTTAAAGCCAGTGCTATAGCTGCTCCCACAATGCTTAAGCCTGTAAGCAGGCTGCTAACATCATAATTGAAAGCGAAATGTAGCAACATCATTACGCCGATGATGCCAATGATCACTTTTAAAAAATCACGAAAAAAAACAATCAGCTGGTTGTCGCTTTGATCCAGCGTTTTATTGGCCCTTACTTCCAAAACGCTGGCAATAAAATCTATTAATCGCAAAAGCAGCCAAATGAAAGCAATGACCTGAACACAAATAGCAATGGAAAGAACGATTTTCTGGATAGAATATTTATACAGCGTTATGTTGAGTTGCGGTGGGAAATTTAATCTGTATAAAGCCACAATGGAAACCGAGATCACTAAAAATGTTCCGAGGGGGTGAATGATGAGGCTTACAAATTTTTGCTGGTCAAAATTTGTCCATACCTTCTTAAAAGCCTTGCACAGCAAAATGGCTATGTATTTTGAAATGAACCGGTTCAAAAACAAAACAAAAAGTATGACACCGATCACCCATAAATAATCACGAACCGCGTTGGCCAGAAATATCCTGTCTAAAAAATTATCCATCTACAACGTTTGGATAAAATTATAGATTATGTTGAATGGAAACGCTGATAGCTTAGAACCTAACTTTTTAAGATACAAAAGAAGCTCCTTCTGCTTCACACTTCACAAAAAATCAAAACCTGTATTGATAAATCCGCAAAGAGTCGTTTGAAAAAGTTACCAGTTTGGTGGCAGTAGAGAAGGATTTTATATATGGTTGAAAAGACGAAGGAATGATTTTCTTTGCATCAATAAAAGTAGCAGTATTATAAACAACAATTTCGTTGTTGTGTGTTTGGATCAGGTAGTTTTCTTTTACAGCAATGCTTTGCCAGTTTTTTGCCGCAATTTTTTTCTTGAACGAACCATAATTATCAAAAACAAAAACACCTTTAGCAGTATCGGCCAGGTACACAAGATTGTTATCGCTGATTATTTTTTGCGGGTGAATAGTCTCTTCGAAAACGGTTCTAAAATCTGGCGTTTCCAATAATTTGTTTCCCTGCTCGTCTATCTTTGTCAATTTATTATCATACTCATCAAACACCCAAATATTATTGTCGTACGATGTTGCTGCGGCGCCTGGTTGTAGAATATTGTATCTCCTTAGATCAATTGTAATACGGTTAGCCAAAAAACGATCCAGCAAAACAACCGTAGAAAAGTCTTTGTAAAAAAGCAGCAGCCTCAATGGATTCGATACATCCAGGGAAAATAGTTTTCCGAAATTCCTGACCTGGTTATAAGTGCCGGCCGAATCACCATTAGCATTGAATTTTTTTATTTGACCTGTTGAAGAGATGATATAAAGATTGTCGAGATTGTCAATAGCTGCGTCGGCAATGTCGCCAGTGTATGTTTTAATTAATGTAAAAGAAGAATCCTTTTGTTGAGCAAAGGATGGCTGAACAAGTAAAAAAGCAAACCATATTTGTAAAAAGGCTCTTACCAATTTTTATAGATTTTTTTTTCTTTTCCCGTGTACGACTTCAATTGCATATCCTCACCGTCAAAAACAGCATAAGTGCAAAAGTTCATCCACTCACCAAGATTAATATAGCGGCTATTATTGGAGAGACGAAAATCTATGGGCAAGTGTCTATGGCCAAACACAAAAAAATCAAAATGTTTTTTTTGCAGTACGTCTTTGCTGTAAATGAGCAACCATTCTTTGTCTTCACCCAAGAAATCCTCTTCGCTGCTACCTGTGGCAGCCCGGCTTTTATTACTGAAGTAATTAGCCAGCCCTACACCAATGAAAGGAGGCAAAATGCCAAACATCCATTGACAAGCAGGATTACGAAAAACTTTTTTCATAGCCTTATAGCCGTGATCTCCGGGGCCTAATCCATCGCCGTGACCTACCAGAAATTTTTTATTGTTAAATTCAAATTCTTTGGGTTCAAAATATACAGGCACATTTAATTCCTTTTGAAAATAATTGCGCATCCACATATCGTGATTACCTACAAAAAAATGAATGGCTATCCCCGCATCCGATAGCTCTGCAATCTTGCCCAGCAATCGTACGCCGCCTTTCGGCACTACTTTGCGATACTCGTACCAAAAGTCAAACATATCACCTACAATAAAGATGGCATAAGCCTGGTCTTTGATTTCATTCAAAAATTGAACGATCAACTTTTCCCGCTGTAAACTACTTTGCGCATTTGGTGCGCCGAGGTGAAAATCGGAAAGGAAAAATACTTTTTTGTGGGGCGGAATGTGCATTGGCTGAGAACAACTATTGCTGGTTGTCAATTACAAAACAATATACTTCTTTTGGACCATGAACGCCAACGACCAAAGTTTTTTCAATATCGGCAGTGCGGCTGGGGCCTGTGGCAAACGTGATGAGAGAAGGAAGATACTGGCGGTATTTGTCTTTCATTGCTGCCAGTCCATCTTTAATATCATATACCAGTTGCGATGTGTAAGCAATGCAAACATGCACAGGCGCATACACACTCGGTATTCTGCCCTGGTGCACAGAACTTAAGACCATGCTTCCGGTTCTTGCCACTAAAAATTCGCAACTTGTTACAGACGCTTCACAAGTAGCAATATCAGCATACAAACTGTTAGGCTGAATAATGGACTGCCATTTTTGTTCACTGCAATAAATTTTTGTCCATTGATTTTGATAACAAAGCTTGGCAAAATGGTCAGGTAATTCCTGTTCACTTTCGCAAAAAATAAATTTACCCTGCAAGCCAGTAAACTGTTCCGCAAATTCAACGACGAGGTCCTGTTGCTGTGGCTGAAAAACCGATTCGTTTCCTTCGCTTTTAGGAAAAGGCAATGGCGTTGGATGTGCCAACGCCATGCGTATTTTTTTTAGAATATTATTCTTGGCTGTTGAATTAGTCATTATTTAGGTGCAGGTGCCTGGTTTGTAACATTTGGATCGTAAGGTGGCACGCCTTCGCTGATGCCGCCTTCCGGATGTTTATCGTTTGGTTCCACATCCAGCAAATGCTTATCATGGAAAGGACGTGGGCCAATTAAAGTTTCCACATCGCTTTGGAACAACACTTCCTTATCTAATAAAGCTTCTGCCAGTTTTTCAACTTCGGCCTTTTTCTCCGTTAACAACTGTTTCGTCCTTGCATAAGCGTCATCAATCAGTTTTCTTACTTCTTCATCAATCAACTTAGCCGTTTCATCAGAGTAAGGTTTGGTGAAAGAATTATCTTGCTGGGGATCGTAAAAGCTGATATTGCCCACTTTATCATTCATACCATATACTGTAACCATGGCATAACCAATGCGGGTAATTTGTTGCAGGTCATTTTGTGCGCCGGTCGAAATTTTTCCAAAGAAAATCTCTTCGCTGGCACGTCCACCCAAAGTCATACAAATTTGATCATTCAGTTGATCTGTATTGTATAAATATTGCTCTTTAGGCGTGTATTGAGCATAACCCAACGCTGCTGTGCCTCTTGGCACAATGGTTACTTTCAGTAAAGGATAAGCATGTTCTAAAAACCATCCGCAAATGGCATGTCCAGCCTCGTGGTAAGCAATGATTCTTTTTTCATCGGGAGAGATGATCTTATTCTTTTTCTCCAAGCCGCCAATTACCCTGTCCACGGCATCCTGGAAGTCGCTCATGTCAACAGCGTTCTTCCCTTTTCTTGCAGCAATCAGCGCTGCTTCATTACAAACGTTGGCAATATCAGCGCCGGCAAAGCCAGGTGTTTGTTCGGCCAGTTTATGTATATCCACTTTTTCCGAAACCTTAATAGGCTTGAGGTGAACTTTAAATATAGCTTCACGACCTTTCACATCGGGCTTGTCAATAGTGATTTGCCTGTCAAAGCGGCCTGGGCGTAGTAGCGCTGTATCCAACACATCGGGACGGTTGGTAGCTGCTAAAACAATGATTCCTGAATCAGTACCGAAGCCATCCATTTCAACCAGCAATTGGTTCAGTGTGCTTTCTCTTTCATCATTGCTCATCATCATGTTTTTGCCACGGGCACGGCCAATGGCATCGATCTCGTCAATGAAAATCACACAAGGTGCTTTTTC
>JBQCJM010000321.1:0-16022 GCA_051952715.1 Flavisolibacter sp. | reverse complement strand
CTAAATAGGTACTATCAAGGTAGATATCAGTGACTGCCTCCTTGACAGAAACTCCAAAGCTGTTAGGGTTATAACAGGTAATGCTAAAGCCGATTATTGCTTCCTGAAAATTCCAATTCTTAATACCCAGGTGGTCAATTCTTCTGAATTCAGGATTCTGAATTTTTTGGCAGCTTATAAAAACTATACCCATTCCTAAAAGGAGCGAGGAGGCAATTTTCCAATTCATGCCATAGGTAAGCAAATATCATGCATGGAAAATCAGCCAAATTGTGGAAAACATTTTTGCTAATATTTATAGATAATCGTGTTTTTAAACGGCTATAAATCAAAGCTATTTTAATTAGTTTAATTTATTTACATAATTTATTGTAAATGAATAAAATACAGTTTTTATATGAAATTTAAATATGCTATTAAAGAGACGATTATTGCTCAATATTCAAGTAAATAAGTACGTCAAGCTTATAATTTGTAAATATCTATTTAATATGTTGTTTTATAGCTTAAAGCACACTATAAGTTGTTTTTAATGTCAATTGATTTTATATATTAATAAATATTTGTTAGTGTTTGCTATTCACATTTTTAATTTTTATTATTATTCACTTTAAATGCGCTCATTAGTTATTTTGATATGTAGAGCTTCATGGAAAATCTTAGGCGATTCTAGGGACAGTTAAAGGAAACATTAGGCAGGCAATGAGGTAGTAAAAAAATCTGTACGAAGAGATAATAGAATAATTTCCGAAGAAAAGTATCAAACCAACGAAATGTCATAATAACAGTATTTTCATTGTTTGCCAGGCTCTGTAAAACTGAAGTTTTGAATCGATCATTTTCTATGGAAGATTTGCCCATTATTCCGGATTCCATAAAAAGTATGATTTTATGTACATTACAGGTCGTCAACTTTTATTACTGAAGACTAACAGATGAGGTATAGACTTTATAATTTATTACTGTTTGTTATAGGGACTTTCTTTTTTGCTTCGGTTCAGGATTTTCTAACACAGCGGTAAGGCTGATATTTTTTCTATATATGGACGCCTTCTTCCGGACTAAATAACCCGCTATGATCAGCCATTAACAGGTACTTCGAAAGAGGGTTGTACTGCATTGGACGAAGTGTCTGTAAAAAATGTTGACGAAAACAGTTGTTCCCAATACTTTTTCGCCTAATGCTACTATAGAAATTTACAAACGCTATGGCCAGTTGTTGTTTCGCTCTGTTGGTTATAATAATGATCACGTTGACCAGCCGAGAGTAGTGTTGCAAACATTCACAAAATTTATTCTATTTTGTCTGTCGGCATATGGATATTCAGCCGATTATTTTTAGGATTGAGTGCAAACAAATTATTCTGCAAAAAGTTGCGTTTACTGATGATACATTGGGTTTTAGACTAGTAACACATTATTTGCTACGGCAGACTATTGCTTTTTGATCAATGAAATGTGAAAGCCATCCCATCGGTAACGTTACAATAGGTTTCGCCTGTTGCTCCACAATTTGATTTGAATTAACTACAATACCAGGTTTATTTTGGGGAGGAGGTTTTTGTTATTGAGACGGCTATTAGAATTTTACGCAAACACCACCATAAATACAGTGAGCAAAGGAACTCATGAAATCATTGGTTTTTCTTATGGGTAACCGCCATGGAGATACTTGCTATTTGGAATCCATGGTATGCAGCGGTTGATAGGTAAAACAAACAATTTTTCAAGCCAATCAACTTTACTACAGCTTGATCACTTTCTTATTAGAGCGCAGTGCTTTTAATGTTTCTAATTTTATTTGCACATTTTCTTTTGCTTTCCTGATTTCATCTACAGAAGCATCAGGCATTGGAGAACAGGAAGAAGGGGCTTTTGCTTTTGCAATTTCTTTTTCTGTTTTTTCCAGTTGGCTCAGAATTAAATTGTAGCTGGTTTGAATACTGTCAAGTGTAATAACAGTTAAAGCACTGGAAATATTGGTGTTGATCTTATTCCAGTCAACATTTTCGTATTGAGCCTTCAGGTTTTGTTCTATGTTCTGCCAGTTAAGATTATCAACTTCGTTTTTGAACTCCTGTTTGGCTATGGCTTTCTCTCGTTTGGTCATGGCGTCGGCAATCTGTGCTTCAATTTCTTTCCACTGCAGATTGGTCATTACCTTTTTAGTTGCTTTTACAGTAGAAGATACCTGTTCTTTTTGTTCTGTCGTCAATGACGCATCTACATCATCTTGCGCCACCTGAACAAAATCGTTATTGCCAGGTTGCTCTACGATCAATGACGGCTCAGCCGGTTGGTTTTCAATAGCAACACGTTCAACAGATTTCTCTTTATGCTTTTGTATAACAGCAACTTGATTTGTTTGTGTAACAGGAGCGGGCGTTATAGAATTGGCAGGAGATGAAGCTTCATCTTCGGCACTGAATAAAGCAAATGGATTTCCTACATTGCTATAAGCAAATGCATAGTTGCCCGCTTTCTTTTTTTCTTTAATGATCAAAACAGAATTGAAAGCAACAATACAGAACAGGGCAGCCAGCACAGCGGCAAACTGCCTTACTTGAAATCCCTTTTTCTTTTCCATACCAACAATTTTTTCTATCCTGTTCAACAAATAATTTTTTCCGGTAGCTGCAATAGCCAATACTTGTCCACGTGAAGAAAATTTTTCAAGTGTAAGCAGGGCAGAAGCATAACCTACTTTATCATATCCAAATTGCAATACTAACTGGTCGCAACAATTTTCTCGCTCCACTTCAATGGATTTCATAAAAAGTTTTACAAAGGGATTGAAGTAAAGAACCGTGTGAATGATGCTGATAATAAAGTTTACCAGGTAATCGTAACGTTTAATATGTGAGAGTTCATGCAGCAATACAGCCTCTACTTGTTGCGTAGATAAATTATTGAGTGCTGCAATAGGTAAAAGAATTATAGGTTTGATGTAGCCAACCGTTACCGGCGAGTTAACAATTTCAGAAATATACACCGATACTTTTTTGCCAATGCCCAGGTGGCCAGAGATCTTTTGAACAAAAAGACGATAATTTAAATCTGCCTTCTGTAAACCCTCTTTTTTGATGCGCTGCACAAACTGCCAGTTTTTAAAAAGTTTGTAAGATGGAAAAATTAGCAGGCTCAAATAAGCCACAGAAGCAGAAATGAGAAATATATTTAAAAGGCTATTGGACTCACTTACGGTTCGGTCAAAAATAGCAATAGTGGAAACGGGACTGCTTTTATAAAAGAAAACAAAGCTCAGTACAAACCAGGCAAATCCGGTAATGATGGCGAAAACGGAAAGTTGGTATTTTTTGTGAGAACTTAATTTAAATAATGTAGCAGCAGCAAGGAAAAGGCACCATAACAATGCCATTTGCCAAAAACTATTAAGTGTTGCCCATCCCAGCGATTGCAGGAAATGAGACTGGCTCCAACTGGCCATGGTTTACTGTTTTTTCAGGTTGTCAATAAGAGTCTGAATCTTCTCCAACTCCTCAGCAGAAACCTTTTGGTCGCCGCTACCCAGTGCCTGCAAAACTAATTGAGTTGATGATCCTCCGAAAAGAGAATCGATCATTTTATTTAAAAGGTGTTTTTGGGTCTTTTCCCGGTTTACGGCAGGTTGATAAACGTGGGTCCTCATAGACTCGTCCCGCTTTACCAAACCCTTATCGTGCATAATCTGCATGAGTTTTAGCGTGGTAGTGTATCCAACATCTTTCGATTTGGCCAGCTCTTCGTGCACCTCACGAACAGTAGCCACATCTTTATGCCAAAGAATGTTCAGGATCTCTAATTCACTTTCTGTTGGTTTAACGTATTTGGCCGCCATAAAAAATAATTTCCTTACGAATATACGACCAATTTCGTATAACCAAAATCAATTGACCATATTTAGTTTTTATTAACATTATAGATGTATGAACGGTTGATATGTCAAATAAATGTGCTAATGCTTCTATAAAAGAATAAGTTGTCCATGGACGTATGAGCTTTCAGAGTTGTTATTGCTTCCTTTTATCTGGTCGTTATTGGGCATTAGGTTTTGCCAAAAAAACTGTAGTGTAGAACTTCATAGAATGTTTCGATATTTGAATAACAAATATTACTGCCATGAGAGTTCTTTTTTTTCTTGCATTGTCTATTCTAACAACGCAAGTTATTTCTGCACAGGAAGATTTTGAAATGCAGTTTGCCGAACTTACCAAAAACACAACAGGCATTCCTTATGGCAACAATAAAACGGTTGGAAAGTACTATACCCTTCGTGGTTTTAAAATGTATGCCGAAACTTATGGGCAAGGGCAACCTTTGCTTATTATTCATGGTAATGGTGGTTCTATCAGTAACTTCTCTAATCAAATACCTTATTTCTCAAAAAAATATAAAGTAATTGTAGCCGATAGTCGTGCACAGGGAAAATCGGAAGATAAAAGCGATTCCTTATCATATGAAATGATGGCGGATGACTATGCAGCTTTGTTAGATGCAATGAAAATAGATTCGGCTTATGTTATTGGCTGGAGCGATGGAGGCATTAATGGTTTGTTGCTTTCAATTCGCCATCCTGAAAAAGTAAAAAAACTGGCAGTAACAGGTGCTAATCTTTGGCCCGATACAACTGCTGTTTTTGATGATGTAGAGCAAATGATATTACCTTCTTATGCTTTATTAAAAAATAAGAGTGATAAAAGTGAAAAAGAAAAATCCGAGTGGAAACTCATGCGTTTGCTGGTAGAGGAGCCTCACATTGCATTAAGCGATCTTCAAAAAATTACGGTGCCGGCTTTAATTATTGGTGGAGATCATGATGTAATAAAGCCTGAGCATACTTTGCTTATTGCAGCAAACATTCCAAGATCTTATTTGTGGATATTACCTAATTCGGGACATTCAACGCCCATTATTTATAAAGACGAATTCAATAAAAAAGTTGACAGCTTTTTTTCAAAGGCCTACAGATCTATAGAGAAAGGAAATAGGCTATTTTAGACGATGGCTCTTTCAAGAAAGAAAATTATTTTCTTTCTTTTACTCTGTGACAAAGCAGTTCGACAGAAAAGCTAAATGCTAAAGCAAATGCTACCGCTTCCCATACCGATTGTTTGGTGGCGGCAACAATGGTCATTACCAGGCAAAACAAGCTGGTCATTACAGTCAAAGCGTTTCTTTCGGAGAAATATTTTTTCATTCTAAAAGATGGTTTACAAGGTTCAGAGGATGAGCAAATATAATACAGGCCTTTGTTTGAGCCTATTGCGGCTCGTTGAAAACGGATATTTCTTCGACAAAAAATTGTTAAGAGAAAAATTAGTTACATAAAAAAGAGGATTGCATTTATTGCAATCCTCTTTTTTTATAAACCGTCTATCATTAATTATAAATGTATCGCCTCGCCATAAGCCACTTCAATTGCATCTTTAATGCTTTCGCTAATGGTGGGATGGGGGTGAATACTGTTCAACACTTCGTGGTAAGTAGTTTCAAGCTTGCGGGCTACAACCGTTTCGGCAATGATTTCAGTTACATTATAACCGATCATGTGCGTACCCAGCCATTCGCCATATTTAGCATCGAAGATCACTTTTACAAAGCCTTCGGGATGACCGGCTGCAGAAGCTTTGCCCGAAGCACTAAGCGGAAATTTACCAACTTTAATTTCGTAACCTGCTTCTTTGGCTTTTGCTTCAGTTAAACCTACAGATGCAATTTCGGGAGAGCAATAAGTACAACCTGGCACATTGCCATAATCCAATGGCTCAGGCTGGTGATTATATTTCTTTTCGTTGTAACCAATATTTTCCACGCAAATAATTCCTTCTTTGGAAGCTACGTGAGCCAAAGCCTGGCCAGGAACGCAGTCGCCAATGGCATAAATACCCGGAACACTGGTTTGATAATATTTGTCAACAGTAATTAAACCCCTGTCTGTTTTAATACCTAAGGTTTCCAAACCAATGTTTTCTGTATTAGCAGTAACTCCTACGGCACTTAATAAAATGTCAGCTTCTAAGGTTACTTCCCCATTGGCTGTTTTTACTGTGGCTTTTACACCATTGCCCGAAGTATCTACTTTAGTTACTTCAGATGAGGTCATGATGTTCATGCCCTTCTTTTTCAAATTCTTTTCAAGCTCTTTTGAAATTTCCTCATCCTCTACAGGAACAACTCTCGGCATGAATTCTACAATGGTTACTTTGGTGCCCATGCTGTTGTAGAAATAGCCAAACTCTACACCTATAGCGCCGCTGCCCACAATAATCATTGACTGGGGCTGTTGAGGAAGTACCATGGCTTCGCGGTAGCCTATGATTTTCTTACCGTCAATAGGCATAGAAGGCAATTGACGGCTGCGTCCACCAGTGGCAATGATAATATGCTTGGCCTCTATCGTTTGCTTGCTGTTGTCGGCTGCGGTCACTTCAATTTTACCTTTGGCTATTAATTTTCCAAATCCATTGATGACATCAATTTTATTTTTGCGCATCAAAAAAGCAACGCCTTTGCTCATTTTATCTGCAACGCCGCGGCTTCTTTTAATCACCGCTTCAAAGTTTTGTTTGCCGCTGGCTTCAATGCCAAAGTCCTGCGCATGTTTTATATATTCAAAAACCTGTGCACTTTTTAATAATGCTTTTGTAGGAATACAACCCCAGTTTAAACAAATGCCACCAAGGCTTTCTCTTTCAATAACTGCTGTTTTAAGGCCTAACTGTGCGGCACGGATGGCGGCAACATAACCACCAGGTCCCGAACCAATAACGACTACATCGTATGCCATGTTGATTTAAGATTTTAGATTTACGATTTCAGATTTTAATCTTATAAAAAATGTAAGATATCCATCTGCAATTTCTTTTTCAAAAAGCGGCACGAAGCTACTTTAATTTGATTTACCTTCAAAAGAAGAAAGGATGGTAACATTTTTGTGCAGCATAGAATTGTTACAGTACAAGAGTGCGACGCAAGTAAAGTTCAATAGTAGCATTGGCTTGGTTTAAAAAAAATAAAAATGGATAGGTTTAAAGAATACCTGGAAGAACTAATGGATCTAAAAAGGTCATGAACCATTAAGTTTCGGTCGGTGGAAGGAGGCGTATCTGTCATTAAAGCCCATATCATTGATATGAGTACGGTTTCGGACCGTGATATGATAGAAACTGATGCGGGTATGCACATTGGCCTTGACCAAATAGTGGAAATAAATGGCCGCCACCCGGAAAATTATTGCTAATATTTTCCAAATCGCCCAAAAAACTGCAATCTTCCATCTGAAATTTGCGATCTTTCCCTTACCTTCGCACTCCAAAAATTTTCAAGTCATGGCACGAGTATGTCAGGTTACGGGTAAAACGCCAATTGGTGGTCATACGGTTTCTCACTCAAACATTAAGACCAAGCGTCGTTTTTTGCCCAATTTGCAAACAAAGAAATTTTTCTTGGCAGAAGAAAATAAGTGGATCACTTTGAAGCTTACTGCCGATGGTATTCGCACCATCAATAAAAAAGGATTGTATAACGTTGTAAAAGAGCTCAGAGCTCAAGGTCAGCATATATAATTAGCAAATGTGCAAATGAGAAAATGTAACAGCAAAGCATCATTTTCAAATTTGCTAATTTTAAAATTTTCAAATTAAACACAATGGCAAAGAAAGGAAACCGCGTACAGGTAATTCTGGAGTGCACCGAGCAAAAAACTACGGATGTACCTGGTACCAGCCGTTATATCACAGAAAAAAACAAAAAGAACAATCCTGAGCGTTTGGAGTTGAAAAAATACAATCCAAACCTGAAGAAAGTAACTGTTCATAAAGAAATAAAATAGTTTGTAGTTTATAGTTTGTGGTTTTTATTAGAGCCACCAACTTGTGAACTTATAAACTGCTAAACTTGTAAACTTAACATCATGGCAAAAGCAGCAAAAACCGCGATTAAATCCAAAGATGCCAGAGCCGCCGCTGAGGCTAAAAACTGGTCGAAAGTTATTAAAGCTGTGCGTAGCCCTAAAACTGGTGCTTACACCTTTAAAGAAGCTATCGTACACAAAGACAAAGTGAAGGATTTCTTAGCGCAGAAATAATAAAGGGTTAGTAAATTTTCCGGAAGCTGTCATTTTTAATGACGGCTTTTGTTTTATCGCCTTGTGTCTGACACAACTTAGATTTGTACATTTCCTCTTTGTATCTTGCAGCCCTTTAGTTGGGGCTTTTTGTATTGTGTGACCATCTGCATTGCTACTATTTGGCTTTTGTTGCGTCGCACTCTTCAACTAACGCAATTCTATTCATTAACGAAAACAAAGCTTCCCTTAGGGAATAGAGGGTATGGGATTTTTCAATAAACTCTTCGGAAAAAAAGAAAAAGAAAGCCTGGACGAAGGTCTTCAGAAAACAAAAGAAAATTTCTTTTCAAAAGTATCAAAAGCCATTGCCGGCAAAAGCACTGTAGATGAAGAAGTGCTGGACAATCTGGAAGAAGCACTGGTTACGGCCGATGTAGGCATTGAAACCACAGTGGCCATTATTGACCGTATAGAAAAGCGTGTTGCAAAAGATAAGTATCTCAATACAAGTGAGCTGAATCAAATCCTACAGGAAGAAATTGAAGATATGCTGGTCGGCAAAAGCTCCTATGATTTTACTTCCGGTCTTCCGCATAAGCCTTACATCATTCTTGTGGTTGGTGTAAATGGCGTAGGAAAAACAACAACAATCGGCAAGCTGGCTTACAATTTTAAAAAGGCTGGAAAGAGTGTACTGTTAGGCGCAGCCGATACCTTTAGAGCCGCTGCCGTAGACCAGCTAACAATATGGTCTGAAAGAACAGGTGTATCCATTGTAAAACAAGCTATGGGTTCCGATCCTGCAGCAGTTGCTTTTGACGCGGTGCAAAGCGCTGTGGCTAAAGGCACTGATGTTGTGTTGATTGACACGGCAGGCCGCCTGCACAACAAAGCTCATTTGATGGACGAGCTCAGCAAGATCAAAAGAAGCATTCAAAAAATTATACCGGATGCGCCGCATGAGGTGCTTTTGGTACTCGATGGTTCAACTGGCCAAAACGCTTTGGAGCAGGCAAAACATTTTACTGCAGCTACTGATGTTACAGCTTTGGCCATCACCAAACTTGATGGTACGGCCAAAGGCGGCGTCGTGTTGGCCATTGCTAATCAATTTAAAATTCCAGTCAAATTTATTGGCGTTGGCGAAAAAATGGAAGACCTGTTAGTCTTCGATAAACACGAATTTGTGGACAGCTTGTTCAGCCTTAATAAATAATTACTTCAATTGTTTGATCAATTCAATCAACAGCTATAACAATTCAAGCACAATTATTGAAAATCTATGTGCAGGGTTTAGGATTTAGATAGCGTATCTCTTAAATTTGCGCCTTTTAAATTAAACCTTATAGCTTATGTTGAAAAAGATTTTATCCGCAGCCTTATTGATTGTGGCTTTGCAAATGAGCGCCTCAGCTCAAAAAAACGGTTCAGGTTATTCCAACGGATTGGGCTTCAGAATTGACTTTGGAAGCGGCGAAACTGATTTTGGATTTTCGGGTAAACATTTCTTTACCGAGCATCACGCGGGAGAAGCTCAATTGCTTTTCGGTTCGGGCATTACGTATATTGATTTAGAGTATCAGTACCATGCACCTATTAAAAATGCTGCCGGTTTACAATGGTATGCTGGTGTAGGTCCTATGTTCGGATTCTATTCCGGTGGCTCTGATATTTTTTTAAGACCCGTTGGTGGATTGGATTATAAATTGGACAATGCCCCTATAAACTTTTCATTCGACTGGCGTCCTACTTTCAGAATTACGCATTCGTCTTATGGCGATCAGTTCACAGCTGGCCGTTTTGGTATAGCTGCCCGTTATGCTTTTTAAAAACATACCAACCAAATAAGCCCCGGCCCATCCCAACGGATGGGTTTTTTATTGTTATGCAAAAATTCAGCAATGGCTCATTTGCCCAAGCCGGAATGAGTACCTTTGCGCCTCGCATGAAAGCAAAAACTCTTAAAAAAGACAAGGTTAATATTATTACGCTGGGCTGTAGCAAAACCATGGTGGACAGCGAAGTGTTAAGCGGCCAGTTGGCAGCCAATGATATTCATGTGGTGCACGAAAATGCAAAGAAGGACCACAATATTGTTATTGTAAATACCTGTGGCTTTATCGACAAAGCTAAAGAAGAAAGCGTCAACACCATTTTGGAACAGGTAAATCTGAAACAAAAAGGCAAGCTCGATAAGGTATATGTAACCGGTTGCTTAAGCCAACGCTACCGCGAAGACCTGGAGCAAAGCATTCCTGAAGTAGATGCCTGGTTTGGCACTATGGAACTTCCCCTTATTCTCAAAAAGTTTGAAGCTGATTATAAAAGCGAACTGTTGGGAGAAAGGCTATTGGCAACGCCGCAACATTATGCTTACTTAAAAATTTCGGAAGGCTGTAACCGCACCTGCGCTTTTTGTGCTATTCCATTAATGCGTGGCCAGCATGTAAGCCGTTCTATTGATGATTTGGTAAAAGAAGCCGAAAGTCTGGCCAGGCGTGGTGTAAAAGAGATCATGCTGATTGCACAGGAACTGACTTACTATGGATTGGACCTGTATAAAAAGAGAATGCTGGCCGACCTGTTAAAAAGGTTAAGCGATGTTGCGGGTATTGAATGGATTCGCTTGCACTACGCTTATCCGCATAAGTTCCCTATAGAGATTTTGGAAGTAATGCGTGAAAGAGAAAACATTTGTAATTATCTAGACATGCCTTTGCAACATGCAGCCGACAATATGTTGAAAGCCATGCGCCGCCAGATTACAAGAACAGAAATGGAAGACCTTGTACAAAACATTAGGGAAACCGTTCCTGGCGTTTGCTTGCGTACTACATTGATTACAGGCTTTCCAGGTGAGACATTGGATGATGTGGAAGAACTGAAAGGATTTTTAGAAAGACAACGTTTCGACCGTGTAGGCATCTTCACGTACTCGCATGAAGAAAACACTTCCGCTTATGATTTAATTGATAATATTCCCGCTGAAGAAAAGCAGCGCAGAGCAGAAGATATAATGAGCGTACAGCAAGAGATCAGTTATGAAAAAAACCAGGAGAAAATAGGGCAAACTTTCAAAGTACTGATTGATAAGAAAGAAGCTGGCCGCTATTTGGGCCGTACAGAATTTGACAGTGTAGAAGTAGATAACGAAGTAGTGATCAATAGCGAAGCAAAATTACCGATCGGTGATTTTGTAAAAGTAAAAATTACAAAGGCATACGATTACGATTTAGAAGGAGATGTAGTAGAATTATAAGAATATACAAATCTGAATAATAAACTCCGGCTTTGGCTGGAGTTTTTTGTAATAAGAATGGCTCAATTAACGAAATTTAGATCATGAAGCTTGAAGATGAACTGTATAGAAAAATCACGGTCAAAGAAATACATGAAGAAGTGGAAGGCTTTAAAACTTTTGTCTTTGAAGAAGGACATAACATTCAATATGAGTCTGGCCAATATCTCACACTTGTTACGGCGCACAATAATGAAGAAATCAGAAGATCGTATTCCATCACATCATCGCCCATTTTAAATGAACCCTTATCCATCGGTGTAAAGCGCATCGAGAACGGATTATTTTCAAGATTGCTGATAGATAATGCCAAAGTAGGAGAGGTACTAACAACCATAGGCGCTGGTGGTTTATTTACGCTGCCGGAAAATATTAAGACAAATAATCAGGTATTCTTTTTTGCATCGGTCAGTGGCATCACGCCTGTTTTATCTCTATTGAAAACGGCTTTGTATAAATATGAAAGCCTGTCAATTGTTTTGGTCTATAGCAATGCTTCACCTTCAAAAACAGTTTTTTTAAAAGAGTTAATACAATTAAAAGAGAAATTCAGTAACAGGTTTCATGCAGAGTTTTTGTTCAGCAACGAATCAGATTTAAGTAAAGCCCGTCTCCATCGCGACCTGCTGTTACAGACGATCAATCGTTTTTCGGCTGATGATTTTTCTGAAGCCTTGTTTTACATCTGCGGTCCGCAATCTTATATGCGCATGTGCACTTATACTTTACAGGAAGCGAGTGTTTCAAAAGACCATATTAAAAAAGAAAACTTCAACATTGAATCTATCAAGACGCCATCTTTATTGCCACCTGATAAAGAAATGCATACGGCGCATATTTATTTTGGAAAGTATAATTATGATGTGAAGGTTTATTATCCTGATTCTGTTTTAAAGGCTGCAAAAAAGCAAGGCCTGTCTTTGCCTTACAGTTGCGAAGTAGGACGCTGTGGTAATTGCCTGGCAAAATGTGTCAAAGGAAAAGTGTGGCATTCTTATAATGAAGTGCTGACGGATAAGGAACTTGAAAACGGCATGGTACTTACTTGTGTGGCACATCCTGTTGGTGGAGATATAGAATTGAAAATCGGGAACGCTTAATCTTCTTCACAAATTTTATCAAGGAAAATTTTGACAATAGCCATGCTGTATAATTGAACATTAGATAAGCAATTATTTTTTTCTTCTTCATCTGAATATGAAGAAGAATTTTTGTAACCAGGAAATTCAACAGTGATCAAACGCATAGCATCCCGACTGGCACTAGCTTTTTCGTTGCAAACAGCCGTAGTGGCCCATCCACCTAAGGAAACACCATAACCTCGGTTATTTGGCAACGGCGAGCCATGCAAGTTTCTTTTTTGAAGCGTTCCTTCATCTGCAATTTCCGGATCGTGGTAATACAAAGCGGTTGGATTATTTAAAAGATCATTGCCTGCAATCCAGCCACCATTGTCACCAATAAATTTTGCCATTGAAACGGCCAGCGTACTGTCACTTTTAAATCCTAATGCCAGGCCATTACAATCGGTTCGTGGATCAGCATAAATGCCCGCTTTTGTTATATCCCTGATAGCATGCAGGTTCGCGATGCGTGCAGGTTTGTAATCCTGTATTAACTGAAGCAGGTATTGATTTTCTCGTTCAATTGGCCTTCCATAAAAATCAACCGGGTTGGATGCGTCAAACTCTTTTCCAAGACAAGGCATTTGTCGGTTGGGGTCGGCGCTGACAGCAGAACTGTAACGCCCAAAATTCACCACCGGTTTCTTTGCTAAAACGTGTGAGGCAGCTACCGCATTGTCAGGGAAAAGACTCGGAATAATCAATACGTCGTAATAAGGGGTAACGTCTTTCGATAATATCTTGATAATATTTCTTGCTACTTCTATGGAAGAAAGTTCCGAGCCATGCATGCCACCAACAATCAATGCTTTTTTATTTCCGGTGCCGGGAAAATAATATACTTCCACTGGCCGGTTTTCTTTTGTATAACCTAAAACGGCTTTTACCTTTTGCTTTTTGTTTATAAAAATTTTTAGATCAGCGGCCGAAACTTCCGAAGCCGGAGTTTCAACAGTCTTTTCAGAAACAGCAAAAGAAAAATCTCTTTCCGAAGTAAATAGAGCAATGTCATTTTTAAATGATTGGGCATTTATTTTCAAGCCGCAACTGAAGCCAATCGAAACAATGAGGAACACACGTTTTTTCATGATTGCATAATTTGATGTTATCCAGTTGTGCGGACTATTGGGAGATAGATGTTTAATTGTGGTTATAGTTTTACAAATTCCACACGCCTGTTTTGTGCTCTTCCTTCTTTGGTTTTATTATCACCAACAGGTTTGGTTTCTCCTTTTCCTTCAGTTTCCATACGCGCAGCGTCAATAGAAAATTCTTTTGCCAAATACTCTTTAACCGCCGCTGCTCTTTGCTTCGATAATTCCATATTAGCAACATCATCACCATCGCTGCTGGTGTGCCCAATAATTTTAATTTTTACAGAAGTATTTTCTGTTAGCGTAGTACCTATTTCTTTTAAAACACCGGCCGATTCTGGTTTAATGACAGCGCTGGCATTATCAAATAAAATTCCTGTGGTGCTAAACTTTCCTTCTTCAATTAGTTTATGTCTTGTATCTGGTTTGCCTGTTGCCACTTTTATATTGCTGATATAAAATGAAAGCATATCATCTTTATAGTTGGAAGGCGAAAGTTTAAAGAATAGCTGGTTGTATGGATGCCCGGTAGGAACCGCCATCGGTATGTCGAATTTTTTTTCTCCATTGAACCAGATGCGCAAACGCTTATCCTGCACCTGCATGGAAACATGGGCAATCTTGCTGTAAAACTTTTCAAGCGCCGCCAGGTTTTGATTTTCTGAACGGAAAAAATCTTTTTTATCGTAGGAACTTTCAACGGCAGTGCGTGTATTACCGCCTTCGCCAAGGTGCAAATTGGTCTGTACAGCAGCGTATTTTTCAAAATCCCTTAGAAAAACATTGTCGTTTGTTGCTTCAGTTTCTGTTGACATAAAACCGAATATGAATTCAGGATATAGCCATCCATTCGGTTTCATTTGTAGCACCATGTCAAACTCGATAGTAAAATTTTTACTGAATGAATCTTTGTTGGCTGTCAAGTATAAAGCATTCTGGTAAATGCGCAACCATTTTCCACTGAACGAGCTGAGTGTTATTACCTCTGCTTTTCCATTTGTATTCCAGTTCAATGGTAACTCACCAATGGCTTCCTGCGAAAAATCTTCTGTGTAAATTATTTTTTCTCCGGGTACAAAATCGTATTTGGAATAGCTTACCAATGATTCTGCAGGCGCAGCAACTTTTTCCTGAGAGCTTTGCGCTGGTGCTGCGCTAACGGTTGCTGAGTTTTTACCTTCCATTTTGTCCAACTCATTATCCATGGCCTTGTCCATTTTATTGTCAACACGCTGCTGTACTTTGCTCTTTGCTTTATTCAATAGACCGCCAAATTGAGCTTGAGATAAAAAGGGAAGAAACAATATGGTTATAAGAATGATCTTTTTCATAAAATTAATAAAGGCCGAAAGTAAAATGCTGCGCAAGGCAGAACAACGTTGCATTGTATGAATTGATAAAAGTGAAGCCCAAATTGAAGAAATGAATAAAGAATGAATAATGAGTTGGTGTTATGTGCAAAGACTTTATTGATACCAGGTAATTGTAAATGCTGGGTTCCGCGTTATTTACTTAATTTTTTAGAAGCAATAATTAGTGTATCCTAATTCGTACAATTAGTGATTTAAATTCGCGTAGTGATTTTACTACCTTACACAACTAAAAATTTTCATGTCTTCAGGCAGAGTAAATCCTTTTTCAAAATCAAATCCTGATACAGGCTTCGGTAATCAACCTGGCCAAATCGGCGGCCGGTTTATGAATAAAGACGGGTCATTCAACCTGCGTAAGGAAGGCGTGTCTTTTTTAAGACGATCAAGCTTTTATTCTTATTTGCTGGAACTTTCCTGGTTAAAATTTATCGGCCTCATTCTTCTTTTTTATTTCATCGTGAACATGATCTTCACGATTGCTTATGTAGCTATTGGAGAAAATCAATTGCAGGGACTTACATCCACAACCTTTTGGGGCCGTATACGTGAAGTGTTTTATTTCAGCACACAAACTTTTACTACAGTTGGCTATGGAAGGATCAATCCTATAGCAGATAGCGCAGACTTTTTGGCTTCCATACAATCTATGGCAGGGTGGTTATTTTTTGCTTTGGTAACGGGTTTACTATACGGACGGTTTACAAGGCCGCAAGCTTTCATTGACTTTAGTGAGAATGCTTTGATAAGCCCTTACGGGAACGGCAAAGCCCTGATGTTTCGTATGGTGCCTTATAAAAGTAATCATCATTTAAGTGATGTGAGGGTGGTAATCAATCTTTCATTTATTGCAATAGAAAATGAAAAGCCTGAATACAAATTTTACCAGTTAAGTTTAGAACGTTCCCGTGTAGATATGTTCAATATGAACTGGACGGTAGTTCATCCTATTGACAACGATAGTCCATTGCTTCATTTTAGTGAAGAAGATTTAAAAAATTCTGATGTTGAAGTATTGGTGCAGGTAACAGGTTTTAATCCTGTTTTTTCTAACGTTGTAATGCAACG
>JBQCJM010000320.1:0-6551 GCA_051952715.1 Flavisolibacter sp. | reverse complement strand
AGGGTGAGGTGGTATCTACCAAATGCAAAGCCTCCTCATATTTTTCAGCATCATACACATGTATGGTAAGTACCGGGCCAAAAATCTCTTCACACATGGTTACGTATTTCGGGTTCAATGCTTCAATAACCGTAGGCTGAATAAAATAACCTTTCGATTTATCGAACGAACCACCTACCAATATTTTTGCATCGGCATCATTCTGTGCATTGGCAATGTAGGAAGCTATTTTGTCAAAACTTTTTTCATCAATAACGGCATTGATAAAATTGCTGAAGTCATCAACCACGCCCATTTTAAAACTGTTTACACCATCTACCAGCAATTGCTTTACTTCAGCGGCTATGTTTGATGGAAGGTAAGCCCTGGACGCCGCCGAACATTTTTGCCCCTGGTACTCAAAAGCGCCACGCAGCAAAGCCGTAGCCACTACTTGCGGGTTGGCCGATTTGTGTGCAATCACAAAATCTTTACCGCCTGTTTCGCCAACAATGCGTGGATACGATTTATAGTTGGCAACATTGGCGCCTATTTCTTTCCACATTTGATTAAACACACCTGTAGAACCGGTAAAATGCACACCTGCAAAATCTCTGTGTGAAAAACATACTTTACCAATTGTGGGTCCGTCAACATAGATCAGATTAATAACACCATCAGGCAATCCCGCTTCTTTTAAAACCTGCATGAACATTTGCGCCGCATATACCTGCGTGTTGGCAGGTTTCCATACTACTACATTGCCACACATGGCTGCAGAAGTAGGCAGATTACCACCAATGGCTGTAAAGTTAAAAGGGGTTACTGCCAGCACAAATCCTTCCAGCGGACGGTATTCCATGCGGTTGTGCATACCTGTTGCACTGATAGGTTGTTGTTTATAAATCTCGCTTAGAAAGTGAACATTGAATCGTAAGAAATCTATCAGTTCGCAGGCACTGTCAATCTCGGCCTGGAAAACATTTTTGCTTTGTCCAAGCATAGTAGTGCCGTTCATTAAATAGCGGTACTTCGTGGAAATCAGGTCGGCAGCACGCAAAAAAATGTTTGCACGATTCTCCCAGCTAGTATTGGCCCATGCTTCTTTGGCCGCCAGTGCTGCATCTATAGCCTGCTGCACATGCGTGGCATCGCCGGCATGAAACTGTCCCAGCGTATGCGCTATTTCGTGCGGTGGGCGAAGCGTTATCGTTTTTCCTGTACGTACTTCCTGTCCGCCAATGTACATGGGTATGTCGGCTTGTTTATTCTTTAATTCGGCCAGTGCATTTTTCAAAGCCTTTCTTTCTGCACTGCCGGGTGCATAGTTGTGTACGGGCTCATTTACCGGCATTGGGTAAGAAAAATATCCAAGATTCATGTTGAACGATTTATTTTTAGCTAATGGAAAAAGAGATAAGAGAATTGTTTTCTCCACTCGTTTTTCTTTTGGTCTTTATTTTATTATTGTCAGCATTAAGTTTCCTATTAAGCTCTAATGCTCAATATGAATATGCTTGCTGATCAAATCATCTATCTTATTTAAAAGAACTAATTGTTAATAAGGCAACATTGAGTATTTACGAATTTGCAGCGGCGTCTTCCTTTTCACTCATTAAATACGCTTTTATAAATCCGTCCAGTTCGCCATCCATCACCGGGCCGACATTACCTACTTCGTAATCGGTACGATGGTCTTTGATCATTTTGTACGGATGAAAAACATAACTGCGTATCTGGCTGCCCCACTCGATTTTTTTCTTTGTTGAGTTGGTTGCGTTCTTCAAAGCTTCCCGCTTGCGCAACTCTTCTTCATATAAGCGGCTCTTCAGCATCTGCATGGCTTTTTCACGATTGCCGATCTGCGATCTTTCTGTTTGACAAACTACGGTTATGCCCGTTGGAATGTGTGTCAGAAAAACTTTGGTTTCCACCTTGTTCACATTCTGGCCGCCAGCGCCACCGCTTCGTGCTGTTTCCATTTTCACTTCACTATCCTTCACCTCGATGTTGATAGAATCATCTACTAACGGATATACAAACACCGATGCAAATGAAGTGTGCCTTCTTGCATTGCTATCAAAAGGCGAAATACGCACCAAACGATGTACGCCACTTTCCGCTTTTAAAAAGCCATAAGCAAACTCGCCGTCAAACTGCAGGGTGCAGGTTTTAATACCAGCGCCATCGCCTTCCACCCAATCCAGCACAGTTACATTCCAACCCTGTTTTTCACCATACATGCGGTACATGCGGGCAAGCATTTCTGCCCAATCCTGGCTTTCTGTACCACCAGCGCCGGAGTTGATCTGCAACACGGCAGGCAATTCGTCTTCTGGCTGATTGAGTGTGCTTTTGAACTCGGCTTCTTCAATGGTTTGCAAAGCCTTGTCGTAAGCGATCTTTACATCTTCTTCGTTGCCCTCTCCTTCTTTCCAGAATTCGAACAACACAGCAAAATCCTCAACGGCAGTATCTACCTGCTCGTAAAGATTTACCCAGTACTCGTTTAGTTTTATTTCTTTTAAAATGGAAGTGGCCCTGGTATTATCATCCCAAAAGCCCGGTGCAAGTGATAGTTGCTTATCCTGGTTTATTTTATCTTGTCGGTTAGCGACGTCAAAGAAACCTCCTCAGGACCACCACACGGTCCCTCATATCTTTCAATTGTTCTTGTGTCATAGCGGGTGCGAAGATAAAGAGTTTAAGGTTTGGAGTTTGAAGTTTGTGGTTGTCATAAAAAGTTTTGACATTCCTTTTAATAACAACTGCCTAATAATGCTTTCTATAATCGTGGTTTTATCCCGCGTCAAAAAGATGATTGCATTACTCTTTATTGAAAAGCATCAATCACTCTTTTCAAAAATCCATTCTCATCAATTGTATGCAACCCTACTCTTACTACAATTATTTTTTTTGAAGGAATGATATAAATATCCTGTCCACCATAACCATCGGCATAATACATATCGGCAGGCACATCGGGGTATTCTCTTTTTGCCGGGTCTTTTTTACTGACACCATTCAACCAAAACTGGTAACCATAATTTTTCAACGTGTTGACAGCAGGCGGTGTTATTGTTTTTTGCACCCAGCCTTCAGGTAATATTCTTTCACCATTCCAAACGCCGTCGTTGTAATACAGCAAGGCAAACCTTACATAATCACGGGCGGATGCATAGATGTAAGAAGAGCCAACGTAAGTTCCGGAAGCATCAGGCTCTAACAAAGTATGGTACATGCCTAATTTGTAAAACAAGGCTGTATATGGAAATGAGTGATACTCTTTTTCTCCGACAACGCGGCGGATAATGCCAGACAATAAATTGGTGTTGCCGCTTGAATAATAAAAAACCGAACCGGGTTTGTATTTCAAAGGAAGATCAGCGACATAATTTGCCATATCACCTTTATTGAAAAGCATATTGGTTACCTCGCTGTAACTGGCATAGTCTTCCCGAAAATCCAATCCGCTTGTTTGTTGCAACAAATTTTCCACAGTGATGCCATGCCGTTTATCTGAAGCATTGCTCCATTGGGGCACCGGCGCCGGTTGTGTAAGCGTAAGCCTTCCTTCTTTTACCAAAATACCGGTTAATGCACCCATAATACTTTTGGCAACAGACCATCCTAAAAATTTTGTCGTATCAGTGTAACCGGGAGCATATTTTTCGGCTACCAGTTGTCCGTTGTACAACACTAACGCAGCATGAGTAAAAGCATTCTTATTATTTCCGTTGGAGAAAATATAGTCAAAAGCGCTGTCCAATTTTGCCTTATTAAAGTGCTGCTGTTGTATCGAATCCGTGAAAGGCCAGCCACTTGATTGAATTGCATCATGCTGTGGCACATCAAAGGTTTGAGATCGTAAACTGCTCTCGGAAAAATCATTGACCAAAGTACATCCAGACCCTTTTCTGTATATGGCTTTTCGTCTGGCTAATCCCAATACAGATCCTGTAACAGAAGCATCTTTCCAATCAACAGCAATGCTGCCAAGAGAGAGGGGAAAATCTCCCAGTTCTTCTCTTTTTACATCTTCTTCATTACGATGCTGAATGAACAAACACGAGCAGGCATTTTTGGCGCTATAGCCACTAATGATAGGAAACGACCGCCATGCATAATAAATGCCGTATACTAAAACAGCTAAAAGAACAACCCATACCGACCGCTTTATAATTTTTCTTTTTGCCATTTTGGTATCACAAATTAGTACATCATTTTTGATTGAAACTGCTTTAAATGGCAAGTATTTTTTTAATAGAAAAAATGATCGTGAAACCGCCAATTGATTTCATTAAATAGAGCAGAGACAAAGAAGGTGTTTCCGGTATGTTCTGGACGAATTACAACAAATGCAAGCCCATTGCAACACTTGTGATCTTCAATTTTCTGTTGCAAAAACCTTTCTGGCTCTTCCCATAATTCGTATATAATATTGACGAAGATGACAAGAGCCGGTAACCCAATCGGAGATATCTTCTCTCCTTACCTTCGCACCTACTTTAATATCAAATATCAAATATCAAATATCAAATATCAAACAGCAAACACCAAACCCTAAACTCAACACTCATCTTTCATGAACTATGAAATTATCCTCCTGCTTTGCCTTGTTGCATTTTGTGCGGGTTTTGTAGATGCTATTGTTGGCGGCGGCGGATTGATTCAAACACCTGCTGCTCTTGTTATCCTTCCTGCTTATCCTGTAGCTTCGGTTATTGGTTCGCTAAAGATCCCTTCGTTTAGCGGCACCAGCCTTGCTACGGTTCAGTATTTAAAAAAAGTAAGGCTCAACTGGCAACTGGTGATAGTTACCTGCACCATCGCCTTTTTTGCTTCTTTTGCCGGTTCGCAATTGCTGACTATTGTAAGCAACAGCTTTATGAAACCTGTTTTACTGGTGGTGCTGACAGCCGTTGCCATTTACACTTTTACAAAAAAAGATTTTGGCCAGCACCAGGAAAAAGATCATTCGCCTAAAAAAGAATTAAGCTATGCCATAGTAATAAGCTTAGTGCTTGGTTTTTACGACGGCTTTATTGGCCCCGGCGCCGGCAGCTTTCTGATACTGGCCTTCGTGAGCTTGTTAGGCCTTGATTTTTTACATGCCTCGGCTCATGCCAAGCTAGTGAACCTTGCCACCAACCTGGGTTCTATTACTTTGTTTTTGATCAAGGGAAAAATTATGTGGATGGTGGCTTTACCCATGGCTGTAAGCAACGGCGTTGGTGGCGCCATTGGTGCCAACCTGGCCATTGCCAAAGGCAATAAGTTCATCCGCGTTTTTTTCCTTTTCATCGTAATTGCCATGCTGCTGCGGTTTATGTACGATATTTTTGTTAAACGTTGATTTTCGTTTTTCTTTGCTCAAACAATCGTTCCATTTTTGTATTCACCATTTTTGAATTAAGACATGAAAAACCATCTCTTGTTATTGAGTGCCGTAACAGCATTTTTATTTAGCTGCAGCAACCAGTCTACCGTGGCAGAAAAAGAACCCAAAAACGCCTCCGCACAAACTGTTGACAGTACACAAAAAGTAGAAGAACCCACAAACAAAACAAAGGCTTCGGCTGCCGAAATCATGGCACGCAAGCAGGTGCCTGTTTTGTGTTATCACCACATTTACGCAACGCTTCCGCCAAAAACTACGGGTTACGATGTGACCATTTCGGCATTCAAACAACAAATGAAAGCCCTGGCCGACAGTGGTTATAAAACTATTTCGCCGGAACAATACTATAACTACCTGGTGTATGGCAGCCCGCTTCCCGCAAAGCCGGTAATGCTTACATATGATGATACGGACGAAGAACAATTTTCCATTGCCAAACCTGAAATGGATAAATATGGCTTTAAAGGTGTGTATTTTATCATGACCATTTCTATTAATCGTCCACGATACATGACCAAAGAACAGATAAAGCAATTGTCCGATGAAGGCCACACCATTGCTTCACACACATGGGATCATAGCCGCACTGACCGCTATACTTTTCAACACGAGATTAAGGAAGGCGGCAGGAAAAAGATTGTGAACGACTGGGACCAGCAACTGGTAAAACCAAAAGCCAAGCTGGAAGAACTGATAGGCAAGCCCATTGAGTATTTCGCTTATCCTTTTGGCGTATGGAACAAAGAAGGCATTCCGGAAATTGAAAAACGAGGCTTTAAAATGGCCTTCCAGTTAGCTACCAAAAGAGATTCGCTGCAACCGCTTTACACCACCCGCCGCATTATTGTAGCGCCGCAGTGGTCTGCACAGGGATTGCTGAAAGCGATGGAAACCAGCTTCCGTTAGATTAAGCGCATAAAGAGAAAAGAACCAAAGAGCTGTTCAATTGTTTGATCTTCTCTTTGGCTTTTAATTTTTTGTAGTGAGCTAAGTTGTAGTAAACCGGCAACAATAATCCTTTGAACATCACAATTCTCAAAAAACTTTCCTGTTTTCTATTCTTTGGAACGGTCTTTGGATTTTTAAGGGTAAATCAGAAGTTATGTTTCCAGTGTGGTTTTTTATAGTGCTGATTCTGCTAATCTGTTACCTGTTGTACCTTACAAGAACA
>JBQCJM010000319.1:0-2499 GCA_051952715.1 Flavisolibacter sp. | reverse complement strand
ACCATTTAGTAAACATTGACGGACTATTTGACAAGCACGATAACGGAGACGAACAAAAACCACATACGCCATCGCCAACTCAACATCACGGACAAGCACAGGTTACTTTCATTACCTACTTTTCGTTTTCAATGGCAATATTTCACCCGATTGTAGTTAAACCTGCAATGCCAACGGTGAACTTTATTCAGTCAGACTACATCTGCAAAATTTTCCGCCCCCCGATAGTTTAATTGTTCTATTTCTTGTTAGCCACAAACTTTGTTTGTGCGATTAGTCATTTATTTCAAACAATTAAATATTTCAAAAAATGAAAAGAATAATTTATTTGCTACTAACAGTAGCATTAATGAGCAATGCGGCTTGTGCTCAAAAAATATCTGCCGACAAAGTTCCTGTTGCCGTTACTTCAGCATTCAAAGCAAAGTTCCCAACCGTAACTAAAACAAGTTGGGAAATAGAAAACACCAACGAGTATGAAGCAGGTTTCAAATTGAATGGCGAAGAAGTTTCCGCGAACTTTGACAAAACAGGAAAGTGGTTAGAAACTGAAACTGAAATAAAAGTTTCTGCTTTGCCAGCATCTGTTCAATCAGCATTAAGCAAAGATTTTGCAGGTTTCAAAATAAATGAAGCAAGCAAAATTGAGAGTTTAAAAAACGGAAACTGTTTTGAAGCCGAGATTGAAAAAGGCGAAGAAACTTTTGATGTTTTGTTTACGACTGACGGTAAAATGTTGAGCAAAACAAAAACGGAGAAAGAAAAGGGAGACAAAGATTAAGTAACAAGTAAAGAAGCACCGCTAACGCGGTGCTTCTTTTTTTAATTTCAAATAACATGACAACAAAACAACTAAATAAAGTTGCTAAAATCACTTTGATATTTTGGCTCATGAAAATTGTTGCCACAACACTTGGCGAAACGCTTGGCGACTTTCTTTCCATGACTTTGAATTTGGGTTATACCATTGGTATTGCCATTACGCTTGCGTTTTTCTTGGTTGTGTTGCTTGCTCAACTTTCAGTAAGGAAATATATTCCTGATATTTATTGGTTGGTCATTGTCGGCACAACAACTTTAGGAACTGAAATCTCTGACTACATTGACAGAACTCTGCACCTTGGTTACACTCTTGGAACTATTTTGTTGGTGAGTTGCTTAATGCTCACTTTGATTTTGTGGTTTCGCAAATACAAGAACCTTGAAGTTTTCCCAATCACTGACAAGCAAAAAGAAATTTATTATTGGACAGCAATTCTTTTCTCAAATAGTTTGGGAACTGCTTTCGGAGATTTTCTTGGCGACTATTTCGGACTGAGTTATATGCAAGGTGCTTGCGTAACAGGAGGAGTAATTCTTGTTGTTGTGCTTCTGCACTCTCTCACAAAAATCAATCACATCATTTTGTTTTGGGTTGCATTTATTTTCACCCGACCATTCGGAGCAACATTTGGCGACTTGCTCACAAAACCTTTGGACAAAGGTGGATTGCATCTTGGCACTTTAAACTCATCACTAATTTCAGTTGGTGTAATGATAGTTCTTCTTTTCATTGCTCACCGACAACATAAATTAAACAGACATGATTGAACGCAGAAGAAGAGCAGCCGCTAACAGCGGGTTTAAGAAATTGGCGGTTCAGTGGTTAAATGAACATTTGAGCTTCGTATCAAGTGTAGTGCTGGCAGACAGTTCTGTGCTCCGTAATCGCCAACTTCTTAAATCCGCAAACCGTTGTGCATCACTTTAGACAGACACCAAATCATGTTGACAGGAATTTCTGACACAGACAAAACAAGATTAATAAATAGTTTTCCGGCTTCTTTGCGACAAGACGTAGAGGGAGCCGTTAAAGTTATCCCGCCTGACCATAATGTTGTTTTAGCGGACGGTAAAATTCACAATATTAACGGTTTAATTCACCCAACTGAGTACAAAGTTTATTTTGACGGCGAACTGCTGACAATTCCTTACAGACTTTACTTTAATGAACCAAAACTTGAAAAGGAAAACCTTTTATCTCCGACACAGAAAGAAATTTTAAACTGCATCTATTTGAGACATCATAATGGTTTTGTTCGACAAAAAAGGTTAGAGCAACTTGTTGACACGACTGACGACTTTGTTATTCCTTATACTTTTCAACTTTTGGGTGAGTATGTAATGGAAATTTTGGTAGTTCTTGACAGACACATTAACGACAGGACAATTGACAAATATATTCGCTTCATTGCTGAAAATAGAAGGTATTGGCAGCAGACTGAAAGTAGAATGATAAGTTATTGGAACGAATATTACAGACGACCTAATTTTAAGAAACTAAGCGACTACATCGGAAAACAGATTGTTGACAAACTAAAAAAGCGAACGCACAACATGAACTGTGTAAAAAACCAAATAAATTTTTAGGGTTTTGGTGAGCAGTAGTTAGGTTGATAAAGTGTCTGTGATTTCATAACTGCAAATACTTGTTTCAGAAGTTTGTTACACACAGCAATG
>JBQCJM010000318.1:0-14218 GCA_051952715.1 Flavisolibacter sp. | reverse complement strand
AAGCACAAAAAACACAAGTCTGGGATTTTAGAGTAGCTTCTTTCGAAATTGATAATAATACGCTTCAATACGATGATGATAACCAACCGAAGCAGACATACGGAATGGACTATGCCCACCTTTTAGCCAGCGACCTCACTTTGAAAGCAGATAATCTTGTTTTTAATTCTGATTCTGTTGCGGCCACCATTACGCAAGGCGCTATGAAAGAAAAAAGCGGTTTTGTTTTACAACAATTAAAAGGCAACATTCTATATGCCAATAACCAGTCTTATTTAAAAGACCTTTACATAAAAACACCAGGCACCGAATTAAAAAGAAGCCTTGTACTCGACTATGCTTCTTTAGATGCGCTTACAAAAAAGCCGGCTGAAACAGTTTTTAATATTGAGTTGTTAGATAGCCGTATTCAGGTAAAAGATATTTTGGTTTTTGCGCCGCAATTACGTTCCAATCCTGCCCTGTCTAATCCTTCCGATGTGTGGAATGTAAACATTGTTGGCAGCGGCACATTGAACAGGCTCAATTTTGAAACTTTACAATTTGCGGGTTTGCGCAATACGCAAATCGATGCGCAGGGAACATTAGTCGGATTGATGAATCCACAGGAAGCAGGTGGTAATTTTATTATCAGGAAGTTTCACACCACGCAAACCGATATTGCATTATTTACAGGTCAACGCTTGTCCAATGCGCAGATAAATCTTCCCGAAAGCTTTGACATTACGGGAACGGTTAATGGCAATGCAGGGAAACTAAATACGAATCTCAACATCAATACTTCTGCAGGTTTTATGGCATTGAATGGAACCTTTGCTAATCTAACAAGTCCTTCTGCAACTTCTTACAATGCTACTGTTAGAACAAACGGCCTGGCTTTAGGCAGCATCATGCGCCAGCCGGATCAATTTGGTTCTGTATCCGGAAATTTTTCAGTAAATGGAAGCGGCCTAACCCCTAATACTATCAATACAAACTTCAAAGGCAATATCAATAGCTTAGCCTACAATCATTACCAGTATCATAATATACATGTAGATGGTTCACTGAAGAAAACAATTTTTTCTGTAGTAGCAAATGTAAACGACCCGAATATTGACCTGAATCTTACAGCAAGCGGCAATTATTCCGGCAATCCTTCTTTTAAAATTGATGGCATGATTGACAGCATTAAAACCTTACCGCTTCATTTTACAACACAGCCTGTCATTTTTCGTGGAAAAATTAATGGAACAGTCAATAATTTCAACCCTGATTATTTAGATGCCAACATTTTAATTACCAAAGCCTTACTCGTTTCCAATGACCAAAGGCTTCCTTTAGATACCGTGCAATTAATTTCGGGAAGAAATGATACAACAAGTTTCATCAGGCTCACAAGCGATATCATCAATGCACAATTAACAGGTCAATACCGTTTTGCAGATCTGGCGGGCATTATTCAAAACACCATACAGCCTTATTTTGGAACTGCACCAACTGCCAAAGTGCAAAATATAAAACCGTATAACTTCAACTTTACTGCTGATGCCGTGTACTCGCCTATTCTATCTACCTTTGTTCCATCACTTACAGCCATGCAACCATTGCATGCCGAAGGAAACTTTGCAAGCGGTAGCCGTATGACGGCTTTAGTGACCACAGCCGGAATTTCTTTTTCCGGTAATGATCTTAGTGATTTAAATATAAGAGCTAACACTGCTGATAGCGGCTTGCAAATCTCGGCTAATGCCGCTCATTTTAAAAGCGGCAATTCTTTCGATCTATTTAATACACGCATTAATGCAACTGTGTTAAATAACGTTATTGATTTTAACCTTGGCATTGATGATGTTAATTCGAAAAATAAATATTACCTAAGCGGCATGATTAGCCAGCCGGTACAGGGAACTTATGCCATACACCTGCGTCCCGACAGTTTGCTATTGAATTATGAAAAATGGACGGTGCCCGCAGACAATCTTCTTACCATTGGAACAACAAACATTACAGCCAACAACTTTACGCTGCAAAAAGGCACGCAGCGTTTAAGCATTGCCAGTTTGCCGGGTACTGGCACACAACCGTTGCAGGTAAACTTTACAGATTTTCGTTTGGCAACACTTACAGGCTTTGTAAAATCAGATTCATTATTGATAGATGGCCTGATGAATGGCGATATAACCTTTCGTAATATTTTAGAGCAGCCTGTCTTTACCAGTAACCTTACAATCAATGATCTCAGCATGAAGCAGGACACGCTGGGTAATGTAAACGTGAAGGTAAATAATGAAGGTAATAGGTATAACACAAACATCACACTTACAGGCCGTGGCAACGACGTAGCCATAACTGGCTATTTGGAGCCGCAGGAAAAGGAAGTGCTAATGGATTTAAACCTTGCCGTAAAGCAATTAGAGCTAAACACAATGGAAGGTGCTATGGCCACAGCCATTACTAACGCTTCAGGAGCCGTGAATGGAGATATTAAGATTGGCGGCCTGCTTAGCAATCCTATTATAAAAGGTGACCTTAATTTTCACAAGGCAAGTTTTGCGCTTGCTATGTTAGGAAGCCAATTTAACATTGATAACGAAACACTTTCAGTTAACGAAGATGGTTTTGTTTTTCAAAGTTTCACTATTCGGGATTCCGCTAACAATGCACTCAATTTAAACGGAACTATCAGTACAAAAAATTTGATTAACTATCAGTTTAACCTATATGTAAACGCCGATAACTTTTTACTTCTAAACAGCACTAAAAAACAAGGCAGTCTTTATTATGGCCGTTTAAATATTACTTCCGACCTCTACGTATCTGGCACCGAAACTAATCCTGCTGTAGATGGAACATTGACTGTTAACGTTGGTACTAATTTGAGCATTGTAGTGCCTCAGCCCGAACCCGGCGTAGTACAAAGGCAGGGCATTGTACAGTTTGTAGATATGGATGCCCCGGAAAATGATTCACTGTTCCGCAATTATGATTCACTGAATCGTTCAGGCATTTTAGGCATGAATATTACCGCCAATATTGAAATAAAAAAAGAAGCCATCTTCAATATTATAGTGGATGAAGCCAATGGCGATTTCCTAAATGTTCGTGGCGAAGCTCTTTTATCAGCCGGTGTTGACCCAAGCGGAAAAATCACTTTGGTCGGAAATTATCAATTGGAAGAAGGTGCTTACCAGTTATCGTTTAACTTTTTACAACGCCGCTTTGATATTGTAAAAGGGAGCACCATTACCTGGACAGGAGAACCTACCACTGCCGAATTAAATGTGCAGGCTGTCTATATCGCCAATACGTCGCCAATTGACCTGGTGCAGGACCAAATTGCAGCAGCACCTGTAGCTATAAGAAATACTTATCTGCAAAAGCTGCCTTTTGAAGTACACCTGACACTTACGGGCCAATTGATGCAGCCGAAAGTTGCTTTCGATATTCTATTGCCAGAAAATCAAAACTATGGTGTATCCAACGATATTATAACACAGGTGCAATCGCGGCTAAGCCAAATACGAACCGACCCCGGTGAAGTGAACAAACAGGTGTTCTCACTTTTATTATTAGGACGTTTTGTGGGTGAGGATCCTTTTCAATCAAACGGTGCAGGTTTTAGCGCAGCTTCCTATGCAAGGCAGAGTGTAAGTAAATTGTTAACCGAACAATTGAACAATCTTGCCGGGGGATTGATACAAGGTATAGATATCAATTTTGATGTGGCCTCAACCGATGATTACACAACCGGTGAAAGAAGAAACAGAACTGATCTTAATATCGGTGTAAGCAAAAGCTTGCTTAACGACAGGTTAAAGGTAACCGTGGGCAACAATTTTGAACTGGAAGGGCCGCAAAACAGCGGACAAAAAAATAACAACATTGCGGGTAACGTTGCCGTGGATTACCAAATAAGCAAAGATGGCCGTTACATGCTGCGCTTTTATAGAAAGAATGAATATGTGGGTGTGGTGGATGGATATATTATTGAAACCGGGCTTGGCTTTATTTTAAATGTTGACTATAACAAGTTCAGTGAAATATTGCACAGGAAAAAACAAAAAGTAACAACGCAGGATTCTACTCAAAACGTACAAAAGCAATGAAGACACCCAGGCAACACTTTTTAATTTTGATTACCGGCTGTTTGTTTTTTTGTGCCTGCAGCAATACAAGGCATTTGCCTGCCAATGAAAAATTATATATTGGTGCCAAGGTTAGCGTAAGCGGCCCCAATTTGACAGCACGGCAAAGGAAAACATTGCGCAGCGATTTAAGTGCTATGACAAGGCCAAGGCCCAATTCAAGGTTTTTAGGTATTCCTTTCAAACTTTCAATTTATAACCTGTTCAGAAATAAAAAGCCTAATTCTTTTTTTGGAAAGTTGCGTGATAAATGGGGCGAACCACCGGTATTATTAAGCCAGCTCGATCTGCAACAAAACATAAAAATCCTTCAAAACCATTTAGAGAACAAAGGTTTTTTTCGTGCAAAAGTTACTGGCGATACCGTCGTTCGCCGAAAAAAAGCAAGGGCCAAATACAACGCAGCAACAGGTGATCAATATACTATTAATTCTGTACATTTTCCTGCAGACAGCAGCGATCTTTCTACCAACATTCAACAAACGACAGCTAATACATTATTAAAGAAAGCAGCACCTTTTGACCTCGATGTAATAAAAGGTGAACGCCTGCGTATTGACGGTTATTTAAAAGAACATGGCTTTTATTATTTCAGCCCTGATTATTTATTGGTAAAAGCAGACAGCACTATTGGCAACAACCTGGTGGATATGTATGTAACGATAAAACCAGAAATGCCCAAACAAGCAGGACAGATTTATAAGATCAACGACGTGTATGTTTACAGCAATTACAGTTTGAACACTGCACAAGAAGATACAAGCTTAAAAAATGCTCAATTGACAAACGGTTACTACCTGGTAGACAAAGAAAAAAAGTTTAAGCCAGGCTTATTCCAGGAAGCATTGCAGTTTCAATCAGGAGACGTATACAACAGAACGGAGCACAACCTAACATTGAACCGCTTGATCAATCTTGATCTCTTCAAATTTGTAAAAAACCGTTTTGAACCCATCCAGGACACACCGAAACTGAATGTTTTCTATTACCTCACACCCATGCCATCCAAATCATTGCGGGCAGAATTTACGGTTACCAACAGATCCAATAACTTAAATGGATCAGAAATAACATTTAGTTGGAAAGACCGTAATATTTTCAGAGGCGGTGAACACCTTGGCGTCTCTGCATACGTAGGATCGGATGTGCAATTTAGCGGTGCATTGAGTGGTTATAATACTTACAGAACCGGCGCCGAATTAAACCTGTCGGTACCCCACATTCTTATTCCATTCAGAACTTTACGGTACAAAGGCGGCTTTGCACCCCGAACTACATTCAGGCTTGGCTATGATATCTTGAATCGTAAATCTCTTTACACTTTAAACTCCTATCGTTTTGAATACGGTTACGTAGCTAAAAGAAGTATTAAGAAAACACACGAGTTTAATCCTGTTGCAATAAGTTATGTGCAGGCATTGAATGTAACGAAGAAATTTGACTCACTTGTACATGCAGACACCATTCTGGCCAAAACCATTCAAAGCCAGTTTATACTGGGCACCAATTATCAATACAACTATAACGAAGTTGTAAATGGTCTTCAAAAAATAAATAACTATTATTTTAATGGAAGGGTTGATTTTTCCGGAAACATTGCAGGCTTAATAACCGGTGCCGATTATAAGGCAGGGAAAGAAAAATTAATTTACGGGGCACCTTTCGCACAATATATGTTGTTTGAAGCCGATGGTCGTTATTATCGTAAAGTCGGTTTGAACTCTTCATGGGCCAACCGTTTGATTTTAGGATTTGGGTATCCTTATGGCAACTCCGTTGAAGTGCCTTATATCAAACAATTTTTTGTAGGCGGCAATAACAGTTTGCGTGGCTTCAGAAGCCGTGCCGTTGGGCCGGGCACGTACCGTTCGCCAGATGCAGCCAATTTTGTTCCCGACCAAACCGGTGATATAAAACTAGAGATGAACACAGAGTTCCGTCCAAGAATTTCAGGGCCTTTGTATGGTGCCGTTTTTGTTGACGCAGGAAATATTTGGTTGGTTAACGACAGCAGTTATACAAAAAGGCCAGGTGGGCAATTCACTTCAAAATTCTTAAGCCAACTAGCTATAGATGCGGGTATTGGTCTACGGTTAGACATTACCGTTTTTGTCATTCGTTTTGATGTAGGTTTTCCTTTGCGTAAGCCATGGGAACAAAATCCCTGGGTAGCTAATCAAATAAATTTAGGCGATGCCAGCTGGCGCAGAAATAATTTAGTTTATAATTTGGCGATTGGGTATCCGTTTTAATGGCAGAGTGGCTACTGGAAAGTATCATTTAATTCCACTCTGCGCTTTTATTTCCCTGTTCGTTCATTTGTTGAAAAGATTTAAAGAACCTGGAAAAGCTACTTACTTCGTTATAAAATTTATTAACCCGCTTAAGCAGCAGCTCATATTCCTGTACCACTACGTCACGTTCGTCAATCGAAACGTCTCTCATATTGTCAATGGCCGGCAATTTTTCTTTAAAACAATTGAAATCATCATCCAAGCTGCATAAATCTATTTTCATAAATTTCCAATTGTCATTTATAACCATAAAATAGTTATTATGAAATTCTTCAAAGAGTGCACCGTATTGCTCATACAAATCCTCCAGCGTTTCGAATTCTTGTACCCATTCTTTTAAAGATTCATAAAGCACATTAAACTCTTCTTGAAAGCTATTTGCATCAATAAATAACTGCCCAGGATTTATTTTACACTCTATTTTCTCTCCTGTCGGCGGTTCCTCGTACTTCATTACCAAACGCATGAGACGATTGCATTCTTCCATTTGCTTTTCGAAATCAGTTATTTCGTCAGCCCTTTTTTGCAATTGGTGCTTGTAATCAACACCTTTTGACCGCCACTGCTCATATTGCTGCAGCAAGGAAAATACAAAGTCATGTAAAGCTGTGTATTTATGAAGAGCTTCATCCTCAATTGAACTTAAAGGGCCATTGTTTTCAATTACAAAGGAAATAGTGCGGAGAGGGTTATCAACAATATAATTTTTCATAGCAATAGAGATTGAACAGATAAGTAAGATATGAAATGCCTTTCTAATTTAAAAGAGAAAACCGTAAAAAAATAAGCCCTTTAAAAATTAATAGCTAATAAGCAATTGCAATCGTTCGTAAACCTTTTCCGCATTCGGCAACATAGCTGCTTCCAAGCCCATATTCAGCGGCACCGCAGGTAAGTTTAATGCACCCAACACTTCTACCGGCGCATCAAGCCATTGAAAGCAATTTTTAGAAATGCGTCCAGCCAATGCTTCGGCAAAAGAGTTGTTCTGCTGTTCTTCGGTAAGCACTAAGCACTTGCTATGTCTTTTTACGGTAGAAAAAATTAAATCTTCATCCAAAGGAAATAAAGTACGCAGATCTATAATCTCAACTTGATCTCTAAACTCTTTTGCGGCAGTCTTCGCCCAATACACGCCCATGCCATATGTGATGACACAAACACTTTCACCGTTGCTAATTGAATCATCGCTTGCATTTAATACAACAGCAGCTTTTCCAAAAGGCAACACATAATCTCTTGAAGGCTCAATAGTTTTTGCTTCTTCTGTTCCAGGCACTTTGCTCCAGTATAAGCCTTTGTGTTCCAGCATTACCACCGGATTAGGGTCGTAATACGCAGCCTTCATCAAACCTTTCATATCCGCTGCATTACTTGGGTAGGCGATTTTAATTCCTTTAATAGTAAGCAAGGTTGATTCTACGCTGCCACTGTGGTAAGGGCCACCGCCACCATAAGCACCAATAGGCACTCGTATAATAGTTGATACGGGAAACTTGCCGCCAGAGAGATAGCATGATTTTGAAATCTCAGTTACCAGTTGGTTGAAACCCGGATAAATATAATCGGCGAACTGCACTTCCACTATGGGCTTTATGCCTACAGCACTCATACCCACGGTAGAACCTATGATATACGCTTCCTGGATAGCGGTATTAAAAACTCTTGCATCGCCAAATTGTTCTGCAAGCGTCGCGGCTTCGCGAAACACACCACCCAAACGTTTGCCAACATCCTGCCCATACAACACACATCTTTCATCCTCTTCCATTAGCTCACGTATGGCAAATAATGCTGCATCTACCATAATGACTTTATTATTGCCAGTTGGTACTCTCTCTCCTTTTTCTTCGGTTATGAGTGTAGGTGCAAATACATGTTCGGTAACCATTGCAGCATTAGGCTCCGGTGCAGCAACTGCTTTGTGAAATTGCTGCTTAATATTTTCTTCTACCTCTTTTTCTATCTGTTGCAAATACGCTTCACCAAAATCATTTACAATAGCTGTCCTATATTTCGGCAACGGATCATTGGCTGCATGTTTTTTTAGATCCTCTTCGCTTCTGTAAAATTCTTTTCTCACGCCACTAGTGTGATGATTAAGCAAACAAACTTTTGCATGTACCAGCCATGGCCTTCTGTTTTCTCTCACATCATTGATTACATTTTGCATTGCTTCATAGCTCTTAAAAAAATCAGTGCCGTCCACACGAATTTTTTGTAAGCCTTTAAAGCCTTCTGCATATTCGTAAGCATCCATAGCTCGCCCTTCTTCTGCGGACACACTAATGCCCCAGTCATTATCTTGCACTAAATAAATAATTGGTAGCTTTCTGAGCACAGCAAACTGAATGGCCTCGCTTACTTCGCCTTCAGTTACACTTGCATCACCCAAAGAACAAACTACTACTGAATTTGCTCCTGCGCTGGTTGCTTGCCGATCACCAATTGCCGTTAAATATTGAAGCCCCTGTGCCACGCCGGTTGTAGGTATTACCTGCATGCCTGTAGCGCTGCTTTGATGTATGATCTTTGGCTTATCTCCTTCTTTCGAACTGGGATGTGAATAATAACTTCTGCCACCGCTAAATGGATCATCTGCTTTTGTTAGCAGTTGCAGCATGAGTTGATAAGGCGTCCACCCCATGCCGAGCAACATGCTTTCATCGCGGTAGTAAGGGCTTACCCAATCCTGCGGTTGTAAATGAAAAGCAGTTGCCAGTTGTATAGCCTCATGTCCGCGGGAAGTAGAATGAACATATTTGGTAATACTGCGATTGGCTTCATAGATTTCTGCCATCACTTTCACGGTGTACATTAACCTGTAGGTGTGTAGCAATAAATTACGATCTATGCCCCCTGTCCTCCTAAAAGGGACATTTAGTTCCGAATCTTCTCCATTTATTTCATATAGCATTTGCTTCAATTCGTTTGTCAAAAAAACAACTAATTATTGATAGGCAAATAAAGCTTGCATTATTGTATTCGTAGAAGTTCTAAAAATCAGTCTTATTCTGAGGTTATAGACATCTAAAAAAAGGACAGTCTTTGAGACTGTCCATATCCAAAAAGGATTTTCCACTTAAGTCTCCCTACGGGGCGACAAGGGTATTTTATTTAACGTCCAGTGTAAGCAATGTTTCTTGTTCAATAAAAGCTTCTATTTCATCACCCACTACAATTTCGCCTACCCCTTTGGGTGTGCCGGTGTAAACAAGGTCACCAATATTTACGGAGAAGAAATTAGAGATGTATGAAATAATATAATCAAAGTCAAATATCATGTCTTTGGAATTGCCTTGCTGCACTGTTTCTTTATTTTTGGTCAAACCAAAGTTGATGTCTTTTTTGTTTTTGATATTGGCCAGAGGTATCCATTTACCAACTACAGCCGAATTATCCCAGGCTTTAGCTTTTTCCCATGGCAAACCCTTTTCCTTTAATTCTTTTTGAATATCACGGGCAGTAAAATCAATTCCTACAGAAACGGCATCGTAATATTTACTGGCGAATTTTTCCTGTATGTACTTACCATTTTTTGAAATGCGTAATACCAGTTCGCATTCATAATGCAATTCATTGGTAAACTCGGGATAATAAAAAGGAGTATGCGGTTGAAGAAGAGCACTTTTAGGCTTCATAAAAATAACCGGTTCGTCGGGCACCTCGCTATTTAGTTCTTTAGCATGCTCTGTATAATTGCGGCCTACACAAAATATCTTCATAAAAGAAGTTGTTTTTGGTGAAATACTAAGGGATACCCAACCTATTCAAAAAAAATGATCGTCATCCCATATATTTATGGCTTTTGCAAGAAAAAGGATTTTACGGGAAAATTTGAGTTGGTGCGCTAAAATAAATAATAACTCTTATTTCTCACAATACTATTTCAAGTTTGTTGAAATTATTCATGGTGTTAGCTAATCCCGTAGTTGCAAAAGCTTCTATGGCTTCTACGCTTTTTTCGATCTTTAATTTTACCACAGGCTCTTCTTCCTTGTTCCATTTGCCTAATACAAATGCAGATTGCATACCTTTTGGAAAATTGTTTCCGATACCAAAACGGAGCTTTGGATAGTCTGAAGTTCCAAGGATTTCCTGTATGCTTTTTAAACCATTATGTCCTGCATCACTACCGCCGGGGCGGATACGAATTTTACTTAAAGGCAATGCCAGGTCATCTACAATAACCAGTAAATTTTGAAGTTCTACTTTCTCCTTGTCCATCCAGTATTTTACAGCCTTACCGCTAAGGTTCATAAACGTAGTTGGACAAACACAGACAAAAACACGGCCCTTCCATTTTATTTCCGCCACATAGGCCAGGCGGTCTTGCCGCAGCTGCCCCCCATGTTTAGAAAGAAAAGCCATCACCACATCAAATCCAATATTATGACGGGTATGCGCATACTCATTGCCAATATTTCCCAGGCCTACAATTAAAAATTTCATCAAAAATTACAAAGATTATAAACTGATTTTGCAGATAGTTCAAAGATAGAGACTTCGTTACGAATTAATATTTGAAACAGATTGTTCTGACGTGTAACAAGATGATCAGAAAGGTTAGTGCGATTTATGCAAACGCCTATTAATCTGCGGTTACGGTCAAAAAAAATCCCTTCAAAAGATTGAAGGGACTTATGAAAAAGAATTTTTCTTTTACTTTTTAGCAGGAGCCGCCTTTGCCGGAGCTGCAGGCGTCGCAGCACCTTTAGCGGGAGCGGCTGCTTCTTCCTGGCGCAAGGCACGGGTAGTAACTACCGATACAATTGGAATACGTGGCGAGTTCAAAATTTCGTAGTTCTCGTCTTTCACATCTTCTACACGCAGGTTACCTCCAATTTCCAGATTGTCGATATTTACTTCAATTTGCTCTTTCAGAAAACGTGGATAAGTTTTTACTTTCACCGATTTCATTTTAGCAACTAGGCGGCCGCCGGCCTTTACACCAACAGCAGTTCCCACATATTTCAGTGGAATAGTAGCAATAACTTTTTTGTCTTCTACCAATTCCAAAAGATCTACGTGGATCAAGGCATCTGTTACCTTGTCAAATTGCAGGTCTTTTAAAATGCAGCGGTATGTTTTACCATCTACAGTTACTTCTGCCAACTGGAAATTTGGTGTGTATACGAGTCCTTTAAAGGCCTTGGCAGGAGCGGAAAAATTGATCTCCTGGGCACCCCCGTAAATTACACCAGGCACTAATTCCTGAGAGCGAAGCTGGCGGGTGGCTGACTTGCCATGTTCGGTCCTCAGTTGTCCTTCGATTGTAATTGTCTTCATTTTATGAATGTTTGTTTTTAAACTTTTACGTTTGACGTCTTACGTCTGTCAATTATTTATCTCTCCGCTGCGAATGAAAGAATAAGCTGTTGATACTTTTGTTCTCATAGGCATTTCTGATAGCTACTGCAAATAGTTCTGCGGTAGTGATTACGTTAATCTTTGAAGATTCCTTTTTTAAAGGAATAGTATCACAAACCACAAGCTCTTCTAAAACACTATTTTCAATAGTTTCATACGCTTTCCCACTCAAAACCGGATGGGTAATTAGTGCTCTTACGGTTCTGGCGCCTTTTTCTTTTAAAAGAGCTGCACTTTTTGCCAGCGTTCCACCGGTATCACAAATGTCATCTATAATAACAATGTCCTTATCCGTTACATCGCCTATTACCACCATACTGGCAATTTCATTGGCACGTTTGCGGTGCTTATCGCAAATCACCATTTCCGCTTCAAAATAGCTGGCAATTTCCCTGATGCGGTTGGTTGCTCCTACATCGGGGGCGGCAAAGGTAAGGTTTTCGAGTTTGAGTTGTGTTATATAAGGTATAAAAACAGCAGAACTATCAAGGTGGTCTACAGGAATGTCAAAATAACCCTGTATTTGTGGGGCGTGCAAGTCCATTGTGATAACCCTGTCGGCACCTGCTGCCACCAGCATATTGGCAACCAGCTTCGCTCCAATGGCTACACGTGGTCGGTCTTTTCTATCCTGCCTGGCATAACCGTAATAAGGCAGCACCACAATAATTTTATACGCTGAGGCTCTTCTTGCAGCGTCAATCATTAGCAGGAGCTCCATGATATTATCGGCCGGCGCATACGTACTTTGAACTAAAAAAACGAAATCGCCACGGATGCTTTCTAAGAAAATAGGCTGGATTTCGCCATCACTGAATTTTTGAATATTGATTTTACCCAACTGGCATCCATAGCTTTTACAAATGCGTTCGGCAAGTTTTTGGGAGCCGGTACCGGCAAAAATTTTTGCAGAAGGATTCATGGCTGAAAAATTGCGGCGAAGATAGGAAGCCGACAGAATTGGAAAGAAAGAGTTTTCCCAAAATATTTCCAGCCAGCTGAAAAACTGGTTAAAAGAGCAAGCAAAATTTGTCTATAATTCTTACTAAATTATCTCAAGGCCGTGGCGCCTACGCTTGCTTCTACCGTTGTATGTGCTTTTGAGTTAGTATTAACAGCCTGTTCATTTATGCTATAATAAACAGTGCGGCAAACAAAAATGGCCAGCAACAAAGAAATTCCATACACAAGTGTAAAGAAGACTACAGGATGAAAAGCGCCGATAGATGAAGTAGAGTTGCGTCTCATAGGATTGATTTTAGGTTTTTAAACAGGATTATTGACAATCATAAAATTATTTTCTAATCTTGGTTTATGCAAGAGGGCAAATACTCAATTAAACAATGGGCAAAAGACGACAGGCCCCGCGAAAAACTACTCGGCAAGGGCCCGGGGGTTTTGAGCAATTCCGAACTGATTGCTATTTTAATTAACCACGGAACCAAAGACAAAAGCGCTGTAGAACTGGCGCAGGAAATTTTACGCCTCGGCAAGGACAACCTGAATGAATTGGGTAAACTATCGGTGAAAGAATTTATGCGGGTAAAAGGCATTGGCGAAGCAAAGGCCATTAGCATAGCAGCCGCCATGGAACTGGGGCGCAGAAGGCAGGCCATGGCCTCTCGAGAAAAACCCTCGATAAGTACCAGCGCCGATGTGGCCAGCTATCTGCAAACCTTATTAAGGGATTACAAGCATGAAGTATTTGCCGTTTTATTTTTAAACCGATCTAACAAAATCAATCATTTTCAAATTATCAGCGAAGGAGGTATAACAGGTACGGTGGCCGACCCAAGAGTTATCTTAAAGAAAGCTTTGGAAGAAGATGCTGTAAGCCTGATCCTTTGTCACAACCATCCGTCAGGCAGTTTAAAGCCCAGCCGGGCTGACGAAGAACTGACTTTAAAAATTAAAGAAGCCGCCAAGTATTTTGATATCAAAGTGATGGATCACCTGATTGTAAGTGATGACGGCTATTATAGTTTTGCAGACGAAGGGATACTCTGAGCAGAGTGCTCCTTTTAAAAATTACAGGGTTATGCCTGGGCTGCTGGACCGCCGAAGGTTAGCGGTATTTGAACTTCTTCCAGATCCTTTATAGTGCCATTCGCTGCTTCGTAACGGTTTACATTTTCCATTAAGGCTTTCATAAACCTCTTGGCATGCTGAGGCGTAAAAATAATGCGTGATTTGACCTTGCTTTTAGGCGTTCCGGGCATCACGTTCACAAAATCTATTACAAATTCGGCATGTGAATGTGTGATGATAGCGAGGTTGGCATAAGAACCTTCTGCTACTTCTTCTGATATTTCGATATTGATCTGATTTTGGGGCTGGTCTTGCATGTGGTAAAATTAAAGGCAAATATTATCATTAAATCTCAAACTGACCAAAGGATTTAAAAATTAAAGGCTGCAGTTGCAGCCT
>JBQCJM010000317.1:0-4084 GCA_051952715.1 Flavisolibacter sp. | reverse complement strand
GGTAACGGTGGGAACTTCGGCGTTAACCTTTATGCCGCTATCGCTACCTGTTTTTTTGCAACTTATGGTTATCGAAGCAGTGATTATGGTAGCTAAAATATAGGTGTTGTATTTCATAATAAACAATTGATGATTTAAAGAATGACTTCTATTTCCCTTTGCCTTGCAAAACAATCAACGCCTGCAGATCTGATGCACTTAACACTTTGTTGTAAACCCTGACTTCATCTATTTTACCTGTCATAAAACTTGCCCAGGGCTGTGCTGTAGTTCCAGACGTTTGGCTTGGGGTAGTTTGAAACTGTGTAGTGCCAAAAACAATATTCCCCACATCGGCAAAGTTTAACGGCCCCGATAGGTTGCTTAATGTACCCGAGTTCACTTTATTGCCATTTATGTACAATGTAAAAGCAGAAGAAGTGGCATCGTAAGAGACGGCTACATTTACCCATGTATTGAAAAGATTGGGCACTCCATCTACCGCATAAGTGTTATCATTCCCATCTTTATTTACGTGTACTCTTATTTTGCCGTTTGAGTTGTCACTGCCATTCTCAAAGAACATTTCGATGTTTCCCCAAAAGTGGGTTGTGTTTGAGAGTGTAAAAAAATCAATGATCCCTGTAGATGGCGGTGGTGTATTCAACCATTCTGTAATGGTAAAGCTTTGCAGGTTTTTGATACCATTACTGGGCTCTGTTAATACGTATCCGTTTAAGGCGCCTTGCAGAGCCTGTCCCTTAAAGCCGCCTGTAAAGCTGGTACCAACATTTGTACCTGTGGTGTTAGAAATACTATCTACATAGCTGCCATCGAATGCCCAATAACCCACCAGGCTGCCAGCGCCGATTTCGGCTGTTGAAGTATAACCGTTTACGGTAAAGGCAGGTTGATAGGATTTTGGATCGAACTTTTTATAGCAAGATGTAAAAAGCACACCGCTAATCAGCAGCAGCGGCAAAGCTTTTTTTATAAAATCTTTTTTCATAATCATAATTTGAAATTTAAAAATCAATACCCTGGATTTTGAGTTAATACACCCGCACTTAAATCAATTTCGCTTTGGGGGATAGGCCATACTTCATTTTTATTTGGTTTCCAGCCTAATGGGCCAAACACAGTAGCGGCTCTTCCCTGGCGTATTACATCAAAATACCTGTCAAACTCCATTGCCAGTTCTACTCTTCTTTCATGCCATATGGCTTCGCGAAGTGCATTTTTATCGGTTGTGGTTACTTTGGGTAAAATCAGGTTATTACCTGCCCTGGCTCTTGCCCTTACTTGCTCCAAAGCATCTAACGCCGGGCCTGTGTTACCCAATTCATTATTGGCTTCTGCATTCATCAACAATACTTCGGCGTAACGGATAACCCTGATATTCTGATCAGCACCCTCGTTACAGTCCTGGTTGTTTGGGTCTGTAAAAGGCACATATGATTTTTGATTGAACATGGGGTTAGCGCCGCTGGCGGGAATGGCATCTCCCTCCGGTGTTGTTTCGCCTCTGAAAATAATGGTGGCATCCTTTCTCGGATCACCGGGTTCATAAGCATTGGCAAGATCGGCAGTAGGAACGTTGAAGCCCCATCCGCCACGGGCCACACCTCTTACACCCTGCACCTGCGAGTATTGAGAATTAGATGCATCGCAGTTGCCCGGAATATGCTTGGCATTGATCTCGAAAACAGATTCGGAACTGAATTCATTTGGTATCCTGAAAAGCTGCTCGTAATTAGGAAATAAAGAATAAATGCCTAACCCAATCACCTGGTCGGTATAAGTTTTTACGTCAGCCCATTTATTCTGGTACATAGCCACCTTTGCATGTAGTGCCAATGCAGCACCTTTGGTTGCTCTGCCAACATCTGCACCGGTATAGCTAACGGGTAAAACACCTGCAGCATCGGTGAGGTCTTGCTCAATAGCTGTCCATACTTCTGCTTTCGGCGTTCTTGGCAAATTGTATTCAGTGGGGTCTTTTGGCACATGTAAACGTAGGGGCACATCGCCAAAGGCACGCACTAACCTGAAATATTCATAAGCCCTGATAAATTTAGCTTCGGCAATATAACGGGCCTTCAGGTTAGCGTCCATGCTGATAGCAGGAATATTGTCAATAACCTGATTGCATAAATTAATGGTCTGGTATCTTCCATTCCAAAAATCTGACAACTGGCCCTGTGTGGAGGTAACCGTAAAATTGTTATATGTATTCATGAACGGCACCGAACCATCGGAGGGGTCACTTCCTGTTTCTGTGTCATCAGAACCCAGGCTTTCGATAGCTATCGGTGCAAATGCTACTTCCGTCCATCCTCTTAAATTCGCATAGATAGAGTTAACAGCTTTTGTGGCATCTTCTTCCGATGTCCAGAATTGTTCGGCAGGTTGCTGGCCTTGTGGCGGAACGTCTAAAAAACTTTTTTTACAGCTTGCTGCCAGCAATAGTACACCTGCTCCAACTACTGCAATTATTTTATTTTTCATTTTCATGATTCACTGATTTGTTGTTAAAAACTAAGGTTAACACCAAAATTGTAGGTTGCATATAAAGGATATACATCTACATCAACACCGGCCCTCGTAGGGGAACCACCTACTTCAGGCGTAAACCCACGGTATTTAAAAAGGTTCAATGGATTTTGTGCATTAGCAAATATCCTTAGCTTGCTGATGCCCCACCTGTTGGTTACATCGGGGCTTAGTGTGTAACCCAGTTGCGCATTTCTTACCCTGAAGTAACTTCCATCTTCTACATAAAATGAATTGGCTCTTGGATTTTGTCCACCGGCAAGGTAAACCGAAGGATACAGGTTCGAAGTTCCCTGGCCATGCCAGCGGTTATTGTAAAAATCTTCAGTAAAGTTCTCCGTACCAAACCTGAGTGCCAGGTTGGCATTGTAAATATCAACACCGGCAATACCCTGGAAATCCAAAGACAGATCAAACTGTTTGAAAGTGAAATTAGTATTGAATCCATACGTGTACTTAGGATTAGGATTTCCCAGCACCACACGGTCTTTATCATCTATTACGCCATCGCCATTTACATCAGCCATTTTAAAATCACCGGCTTTGGCATTGGGCATTAGTTTAGTGCCGTCCTTTGACACATAGCTTCGAACCTCAGCATCTGACTGGAAGATGCCAATTACCTGCAGACCTACAAACTGGCCAATGGGTTCTCCCTGGATGGTTCTTGTATTCCAGTTGTTAGAACCTGTGGTACCCACTGCCTGGTAGATTGGGTTGGTGCCTGTAGAAACATCAAGCACTTTATTGTTGTTAATACCAAGGTTGGCACTTAATGAATAAGTTAATTGATTCTTGAGCACATCACCTTTCCAATTTACCAAAAACTCAAAACCACGGTTTTGGAAAGTTGCCTGGTTGCCGGTTACTGTACTACCCGAAGTTCCGAGAGAGCCTAAAATGGGAATGTCGAAAATGGCATTTTCGGTTTTCTTATTATAAAATGTGATCTCTGCATATAGTTTGTTTTTGAGCAAGCTGGCTTCCAGTCCTATATCGGTACCAACACCTTTTTCCCAATAAGTTGCAGGCGGTACAATCGTATTGATGTTTGCACCGGGAGCAGTTGTTCCATTTCCACCCACATAAATAAATTGAGGTGTTTGTGTTACCTTAAGAACAGAAAGGTTTGCAGGAACCGACATATTCCCAATCTTTCCCCAGCTGCCACGCAACTTCAGGTTATTGAAGATGGATTGATTGGCCATAAAACTTTCTTCGCTAATTACCCATCCCACACCGATTGAAGGAAAGTACCCCCAACGGTTTTCTTCGGAAAATTTAGAAGAGCCGTCAGCTCGCATGGTGGCCGTCAACAAATATTTATTCTGGAAAGAATAGTTTACTCTTCCAAAGTAAGATGCTACTTTACTCAGCGATCCAAAATCTGTAACATTTCTATTGGTGCCTAACGATAAATAGTAATCGCCTTCACTATTGTTGGGTACACCTTCAGCCGATGATGTTGACTCCCTGTAGCTGTACGACTGTGCGCCCTGCCCAACCAGCACTTTTATGTTATGGTCACCAAAGCGGTTATCGTAGGTCAGTG
>JBQCJM010000316.1:0-5149 GCA_051952715.1 Flavisolibacter sp. | reverse complement strand
AATTCTATATTGATCTGACAGGTATGGATAAATTTTTTGGTGTCAGTCAATATACAAGGGAGCTAAGAGAAAAAATTATCCGCCAAACAGGCTTGCCCATTTCTTATGGCTTATCTACAAGCAAACTGGTAAGCAAAATGGCCACTAATGAAGCAAAACCCAATGGTTATTTAGAAGTTCCCGCCGGAAAAGAAACTGCTTTTTTGTGGCCGCTGACTGTTGATAAAATTCCCGGTGTTGGAAAGCAAACACAGATAGAGTTGCATAATATAGGTATTTATACCATTGAAGAAATTGCCAAAACACCAGTTGACCAGCTGGAATACCGCTTTGGCAAATGGGGCAAAAAATTGTGGGAAAAAGCCCATGGCATTTCAGATTCTATAGTAGAACAATACAGTGAACAAAAATCACTTTCCCATGAAAATACTTTTCACGAAGACGGCAACGACATTATTTTTTTACATAGCGAATTGGTAAGGCTCACAGAAAAAGCAGCTTACGATTTAAGAGAAGAAGGAAAATTAACCGGATGCGTGACCATTAAACTACGTTATGCCGATTTCAAAACCGTATCGAGGCAGGAAGTAATTGACTATACGGCATTAGATAATGTGCTGATGGCTAAAGTGAAAGACTTATTCAACAAGCTTTACAGGAAAGGAGAGAAAGTGAGACTGCTGGGTGTTCGCTTCAGTCATTTAGTACCCATGACAGTTCAAATGAGCTTGTTTGACGACGCTGTAGAAAAACTTGAATTGTTTAAGGCTGTAGATGGCATTAAAAACCAATTTGGCAGTGGCGCCGTTATGAAAGCAACTTCCTTAAAAAAGAAAGAAGACGGAGGGAAACTTTGAGTTGTGAACTATGAGATTTGATACTGGAAACAGTAACAATACTACTGTCTCATTGCTTACAGCTAAAGCTCATAGCTTGCTCAATAGAATTACCGAACGATGCAGTGTGCGACGCAATAGACAATGATAGTAGCCGACAAGCTCACTACAAAAAGCATATAATTATTCCGCACTCACTGCTTATCCTTAATTTTATCGCTAATAAAAACAACTAACGATTATGCAAACAGCCTGGAAAGAATATCAGGATAAAAATCAACAACGCTTTTTAGATGAAATGCTGGAATTGCTACGTATTCCTTCTGTTAGTGCCAAAACAGAACACAAACAAGACATGCGCAAATGTGCAGAATTGGTAAAACAACGATTGTTAGATTCAGGCGCCGATAAAGCCGAAGTTATGGAAACAGCAGGCCACCCTGTGGTATACGCAGAAAAAATGATTGATCCTTCCAAACCAACGGTTTTGGTATATGGCCATTATGATGTGCAGCCTGCCGAACCGCTGGAATTGTGGCACAGCGGGCCTTTTGAACCGGTGATTAAAGATGGAAAAGTATATGCAAGAGGTAGTGCCGATGATAAAGGACAGTTTTACATGCATGTAAAAGCCATGGAAACAATGGCCAAAACCAACAGCATGGAAACCAACATTAAGTTTTTAATTGAAGGGGAAGAAGAAGTAGGTTCACCTAACCTGGGAAATTTTGTTGCCGATCATAAAGACCTTTTGAAAGCTGATGTGATTTTGATTTCTGATAGTGCCATGATCAGCATGGAAAATCCTTCGCTGGATATTGGCGTAAGAGGCCTATCGTATATAGAAGTGGAAGTAACCGGCGCCAACCGTGATTTACATAGTGGAACTTATGGCGGCGCTGTTGCCAATCCTATTACCATATTGGCAAAAATGATTGCCTCACTTCACGACGAAAACAATCATGTAACTATTCCCGAATTTTATGATGATGTGGTGGAAGCAAGCAAGGAAGAAAGAGAACTGATGGCCAAAGCGCCTTTTAATGAACAAGAATATAAAGACGAATTAGGTGTAAAAGAATTGTGGGGCGAAAAAGGATTTACAACCAATGAAAGAACAGGCATTCGTCCTACAATTGAAGTGAACGGCATTTGGGGCGGCTATACGGGCGAAGGCGCAAAAACCGTTTTACCATCGAAGGCCACTGCAAAAATTTCTGCACGGCTGGTTCCCAATCAAAACTCCAGAAAGATCACCGATATGCTGTTAGAGCATTTCAAAAAAATTGCTCCGCCTTCTGTTACCATTCATGCATTTGAGCATCATGGCGGCGAACCTTATATGACACCTATTGACAGTAAGGGGTATCAGGCAGCATCTAAAGCCGTCCAAACCACGTTTGGAAAAATACCAGTGCCCGTGCGTGGTGGCGGCAGCATTCCTATTTGCTCCATTTTAGAAAAAGAGCTGGGAATTAAAATTGTGTTTATGGGCTTTGGGCTGGATAACGACAATTTACATTCACCCAATGAGAAATACAATTTAGAAAACTACTATAAAGGCATTGAAACGATCCCTTACTTCCACAAGTTTTTTGCCCAGGACTAGAGAAGCTTGAAATGCGGTTTACAAAGTACGAAGTCCGGCTTCGTACTTTTTTATTTATGCTTGTTTTTTAATTGCGGTGCTAAAGGTTTGTTTTGCAAGCCGGGGTTGGGAATGTTTGTTTTGAAAGGAACTTGCACCTGAGGCCATGCGTTCGGAAGAACTGCGATGTCTTTAGTGTCAGGAACAATGCAGGGCATATTGTCCTGTGGCAAATAATAAATGCCGGGCTCTTCTTTCATACTGAGATAATCTTTGAAGTTTTTGATCAGGCTATCTTTGCTAACTGATTTTCCTGTTTCATAATGCCTTTTAAAAATATCGGATTGCTTCATCACATTAGGCATAACGACTTTAAAATCCTGGGCTGAAGAACAAACGTAAAAAGCAGAAAAGAGAAACAGCAGCAATGGTTTCATGGCATCATTATTTATTCTAATTTACGCAATTATTTTTTACCTCATGGCTGAGAAAGAAAAGCTGCGGCTGGATAAATACTTGTGGGCCATCCGCATTTTTAAAACAAGAACAATGGCCGCTGCCGCCTGCGATACGGGCAAAATAAAACAAAACGGCACTGCTGTAAAAGCTGCTAAAAATGTAGTTGTTGGCGATGAATACGAAGTAAAAACTGAAGCCAAACGCTGGCGCATAAAAGTTACAGGCTTATTATACAATCGTGTGGCTTATTCCGAAGCTATCAAATATTATCTTGACATTACACCACAGGAAGAGCTGGACCGCCTCCAATTTCAGGCTGCATCCTTTCATACCGGTAAAAGGCAAAGTAAAATTGGCCGTCCTACCAAAAAACAAAGAAGAGAGCTAAATGAGTTTTTAGACGAAGAAGATTAATACAGATAACTTCTTTAAACGCTAAACCTCAAACTTTCTTCGGTTACCTTTGCCACCCTATGACCGAATTTTTGCATGATAAAATAAAACCGTTTTCCGGCAATGGCTCTAAAAAAGATCAGGTGCGTTCGATGTTTGACCGCATCGCACCCCGCTACGATTTTATGAACCGTTTTTTAAGTGCAGGCATTGATATAAGCTGGCGCAAAAAAGCCATTCTCCGATTTAAAAAAGACGCACCGCAAAATATTTTGGATGTGGCTACAGGTACCGGCGACATGGCCATAATGGCTGCAAAAATATTACACCCTCAAAGAATTACAGGCATTGACATTTCGGAAAAAATGCTGGAAATAGGCCGAAAAAAAATTGAAAAGCAAAATCTTGGAACGAAGATTGAATTGTACGGCGGCGATGGTGAAACAATAAACTTTGACAATAATTCGTTTGATGGCGTGATGGTGGCCTTTGGGGTTCGCAATTTTGAACACCTGGAAAAAGGCATGCAGGAGATTTTGAGAGTGATGAAGCCAGGGGCACAATTGGTTGTGTTGGAATTTAGCAAGCCACGCATTCCGGGTGTAAAAGCCGTGTACAATTTGTATATGGGTGCAGTGGCGCCGCAAATGGCCAAATGGTTTGCTCAAAATAAAAAAGCATATCAGTATTTGAACGAATCGGCAAAAGCCTTTCCTGACCGCCAGTTGTTTGTTGATATTTTAAATAAAACAGGTTATTCCGATACCTCATTTAAACCACTAAGTTTAGGAATATGTTGCATTTACAGCGGACGAAAGCCAACAACATGAAGAACCGGGCCCTTCTCTTAGTGCTCCTTATTTCTATTTCGTTTTCTTCTATTGCGCAAAAGGTATTGTACCAGGAAGAGCATGACAGCAAGCCTTTTTATTTTGGCATTTCTCTTGGCATTAGCAAAGCAAGTTTTAAAACACATTTAGACCCCAGTTTTTTAGAGCAGGATAGCATTATGGTAGCTGAGCCTTTAAACAACGGCGGATTTAATTTGGGCTTGCTCGCAACCATGAAGCTGACCAATCGTTTCGAATTGCGCTTTAATCCGCAGCTGATGTTCATGGAGCGAAACATTCGTTACCAGCTCAACAGAAATTATGCTCCCGATATTGATTTCGGATATGAGGTCAATAAAAAAGTAGAATCTGTAATCACTACTTTTCCATTGCAATTAAAATTTAACTCCGACCGCATTGGTAATTTTCGTGTGTACATGTTGGGTGGTGGAAAGTTGGATATTGATCTGGCATCAAACGCCAAGGCACGCAAAGCCGATGATATGATCAAAATAAACCGTTTTGATTATGGCGTGGAAGCCGGCGTGGGTTTCAACTTCTATTTTCCCAGCTTTATTCTGTCGCCGGAAATTAAAGTGAGCAATGGCTTTAGCAATCTGCACGACCGTAATGAAAAATTAAACTACAGCCGTGTACTGGAAGCTATCAATTCAAGAATGATCGTATTCACCATTCATTTGGAAGGATAGAAAACAGTTTGAGGTTATTTAGGCAGGCCATTCACTTCTTTGCGCATTAATTTTTATTATCGTTTCATTGATTTTTTTTACCAGGCACCTTCGTTACTATCAACTTCTCTTGCGTCGCACCCTTGTACTTTATGTAATACTATTGAGCACATTTGAACCACATAGAAGCATAGGTACATTTAACGCATAGAAAAAACTATGTGATCCCGATAGCTATCGGAACTATGTTCTCTATGTCCTGAGTGACTCTAAAAAAAGCAAAATGGAACAGAAAAGCAAAGGTTGCATTAAAGCAACCTCAAACTACAAACTATAAACTTCAAACCATCTATT
>JBQCJM010000315.1:0-2126 GCA_051952715.1 Flavisolibacter sp. | reverse complement strand
TATTTAAGCATGGCATTGAATTGTTCGCCAAATGATTTGAATGCTGTTGTAATTGGTGGTCACGGCGATACAACCATGATTCCTTTGATCCGATACGCTACATGGAACAGTGTTCCTGTAACGCAATTTTTGTCCGAAGAACAACAACAAAAAATTGTAGCCGATACTATGGTTGGGGGTGCTACGCTTACAAAACTGATTGGAACTTCGGCATGGTATGCGCCTGGGGCAGCCGCAATGGCTTTGGTAGAAAGTATTGTACGTGATGAAAAGCGTTTGATTTCCTGCTGCGTATCATTAGACGGCGAGTACGGACAAAAAGATATTTGCCTTGGTGTGCCCGTTGTATTGGGTAAAAATGGCTGGGAAAAAATTGTTGATTACAAATTGAACGAACAGGAACAGGCTACATTCAATAAAAGTGCTGATGCGGTGCGTAATATGAATGATGTGTTGAAGACTTTGTAAGATGCGTGATGAATAGTCAATAAAGTATAAAATTAAAAAATTAGCGAGTCACTGTGGCTCGCTAATTTTTTAATAGACAATTAATTTTTGATGATAGAGTTTGCCATCGTCAGAAATAATTTTAACGAAGTACATCCCTGTCGAAAGTTGCAATGTCATCTGTTGTAAAATATCCTGCACTAAAAAGCTTTTTACGAAGCGGCCATTGGCATCAAACACCTGCACTGAATATTTACCCGGTTCCTGTGTAACAAATTTTATCACTTCATTTTTATGAGCAGGGTTAGGAAAAACCAAAACAGGATTGTCTGGCAAATAGAACACTTTATCTATTGGACTATAAATAACTTGCCCGTTTGCAAGTATGATTTGCAGCCTATAAAAATTGGCTCCTTGTATTAATATGCTGTCTGTAAAATTTAGCAGCAGCGAAGGGCTATTGCTTGTATAAATGGTTTGAAAACCTGCTGGCGTCAATTTTTGGAAGCTGACAGAAGAAACATTGTACAACGAGCCCAATTCGGCAGAAAGAAAGCCCTGCTTATTGTTGTGCAATACAGCAAAAAAGGTGCGGAGGTAACAGTTTACGCCTTGTGTGGTGTAATTTAAAGTATAGCTGCGCCAACCCGGTTTATTATCAATCTTTGGTGTTACTGCATAATAAAGTGAAGGGTGATTATTTTTCTGAAGCACCGTTATGGTATCAGGCGTTTGCATAAAAGGCTCAAGATATTTTGCTCCCAGGCTATATAATTGGTATTGGTTCACTGGCAACCGGTTCCAGAATAATAAAAAAGAATCAGGGCAATTGAATCCTACTTTAAGATCAGGGGGTTTGGAAATAACAAAACTGTCCGAAACAATTCTTTTGTTAAGCGAAGAAATCACAAATCGTAGTAAGGCTTTTGACATTGTATCTGGCGCCAACCATTGAAAATATTGTTGATGGGCATTGATATTGTTGGTCAGCAATTGCCAGTTTATTCCATCTAATGAATACTCAATTTTTGCATCGCTTGTAATATTGGTTTGCCAGCGCACTGTATTCACTGAACCAGCTCGCAATATATCGGAACCTGTTGGATATGTCCATTGAAAATTATTTGCAGTAACTGTTTCATAGGCTATGGCAAAGCTTTGGGAAGCAGTAACAATGTGACTGCCTGTAACTTCCAATGCATAATTTCCAGGCTGCGGATCATCAACAGTAATTTGCTCAACTGTGTTTAATGTGTCTTTTTTCCTGGCAGCAGGCTGCAGCAAAGAATCTTTATCAGGATAACTATTCAAAACCCAGGGTTGCCATGCGTCACCTGTAATTGGTAATTTTAAAACAACATCGAGATCATTTACCAACGCTTTCGCAGCATTGGCAGCAGCGGCTGTATCCATCCAAACCAAAGTAAGTTTTATCTGTTTGGTATTTGGAGGAATATTAACCGAAAAGGTTTTGATTTCATTTTGCGAAATGGTGCTTTGAAAAAAATGATTTTCATTGATGGTAGTTAATGCCTTATAAGCATTAAGGCTGCCATAGCCCGAAGTGTAATCAATTCCTTTTGCATCAACATCATCTGCGCTGTTCAACAAAGCAGCTTTTACCAGCGCAGCCGATGGAAGCGAGTCGTAATGCTGCATTTTAAAAACATGTTGTATTA
>JBQCJM010000314.1:0-3173 GCA_051952715.1 Flavisolibacter sp. | reverse complement strand
AGTAGGTTCGTAACACTAAGAAAATATTTTATTTTTTTCAAAACATTATAGCATAACAAGCTTTTCGGGAATACTTCTTTCAAAAAGTATGTGTAAAAAGTTCATCAATCGCCATGAGGAGGCCTATTGCGAAAGCGTTCCGATCCATTCGCCTCATCATATTTTTTATTGATCAGGAAATTAATCAACCTTATGCGGGTACGTTTTTCCTGCAATATCTGCCATGAAGCGCCTGCTTCCAGAGCCGTAGAAAATTCCTTAGACTCTTTCATATAAATATCCAAAAGTGTACGGAGATCGTAATGTTCAAATTCATTTTTCATCGGTTAACAATTCGTAAAGGGTACTACAGTAACTACGACAAATAGTATTCCGCAATGATGAATCATACACAAAGTCATGGTTTATTTTTGCTGCATGTCACAATCTTTACATTTTTCACTGGCATCGGATGACGATATACCGCAATTGGAAAAATTGGTAAACAGTGCTTATCGGGGCGATTCTTCCAAACAGGGATGGACAACCGAAGCGGATCTTTTGGATGGCATCAGAACTGATGAGGAAGGATTGAAACAAATGATCCATCAATCCAACGCTGTTATTTTAAAATGTACAAACGATGATCATGCGTTGCTTGGTTGTGTATATCTGCAAAAGCAAGAATTGAAAATGTATTTGGGTATGCTTACAGTATCGCCATTGATACAGGCACAGGGTATTGGCAAAGCATTACTCAAAGCAGCAGAAACATATGCAAAGGCGCAGGGTTGTTTGTTCATAACAATGACAGTTATTACTGTGCGTAAAGAACTTATTCAGTGGTATGAAAGGCGCGGCTATCAGCAAACAACAGAAAGAAAACCGTTTCCCAGCGATCCAAGATTTGGCATTCCCAAACAAGCTTTGGAATTTTTAGTGATGGAGAAGAGAATTGTTTAGTTTGGTTTGTTTTTTTGAGATAAGTGGTGGATTACTAATAAGTTGCTGTTATTTGAGGTAGGCTTGTCAAAATAAATAACAGTATCACCAACGTGTCAAGCCATGTTATGATTGGAATTGAAAACTATGTTGCACAAAAATTAACCGAAAGCCCTAAGCCCAAAACTCCAGGCTGTAACCTGTAATTTTGCTGCATGTCCACAAAGCTTTCCGTTAACATCAATAAAATTGCTACGTTGCGCAACAGCCGCGGCGGCAACAATCCCGACGTAGTTAAAATAGCAGTAGATACACAACGTTTTGGTGCCGACGGCATCACGGTGCACCCACGCCCCGATGAAAGACATATACGTTACAATGATGTTCGTGAAATAAAAAAAATCATCACTACCGAGTTTAATATTGAAGGTAATTGCCGTGAACAAAAATTTGTTGACCTGGTTTTAGAAAATAAACCCGAGCAGGTAACATTAGTGCCCGACGAGTTGGGACAAATCACTTCCGATCATGGCTGGGATACAATCCGGCACCGTGATTATTTGAAAGAGATTATTGCTGTTTTTAAATCGGCAGACATCCGTGTTTCCATTTTTGTTGACCCTGTGATTGAAATGGTAGAAGGTGCTGCCCGCACAGGTACAGACAGGATAGAACTGTACACGGAAGCTTATGCAAAACAAGCCGCGTCGGGCAACCGGCAATCGGCCATAACACAATATGTAGCGGCTGCAAAAAAAGCAAAGGAGTTGGGCCTGGGGTTAAATGCAGGACATGACCTTGACCTGCATAATCTTAAATACTTCAAACAAAACATCCCCTGGCTCGATGAAGTTAGCATTGGTCATGCACTAATTAGCGACGCTATTTATTTAGGATTGGAAAACACCATCCAGTTGTATAAAAGACAATTGGCGGAGTAACGCCGGATAAAACTTGCTTAGCTTCATCACCTTACTTACAATTATATTCTCTTTCTCTCCTGGGTAAATTCCTACTCATTCCAGATATGTTTACTACAAGCCTCAATAAAACTTAGGCCTTGTGGTTGTAACGCATTTCGCCTTTTAAAGGCATAATAATTGCAAAATATTTTTTGAGCTATTAAAGCATTTTTATACTTATTCAAAAAAATAAACTGTTATGACAAATGAACAATACGGAAGCTGGCATGCCGATAACGAATTTCAGCCACAAGCAGGAAGCGGCATTGTAAATGTGGGACAAGGAGAACGAATTGCCAGTGCGGCTATTGGCGCCTGGATGCTTTCTTCTGGTTTCAATAATTTGATAAAGCATCCTATCAATAGCCTGGTAAAGCTGGCTGTAGGTGGTGTGTTGCTGTATCGCGGCGCTTCTGGCCATTGTCCTGTTTACGAGAGCATGGGCAAAACGAAAGGTGTTAGCAACACTTCGGCTATTAACATCCGCACCAGCTTAATTGTAAATAAACCCAAAAGTGAAGTGTATGCTTTTTGGAGAAAACTGGAAAACCTTCCGCTGTTCATGAAGCACCTTGCTTCTGTTACCGAAATTGATTCTAAACACTCGCACTGGGAGGCTGTGATACCTGGCAACATGGGAAGAATAAAGTGGAATGCAGAAATTGTAAAAGAAGAACCCGATTATTTAATTGGCTGGCAATCCATTCCAAATTCTACAATCAATAATGCAGGTAAAGTTACTTTTCACGATGCAGCAGGTGGACAGGGAACAGAGTTAGAAGTAGTGATCAGCTATCATGCACCGGCAGGAGAAATAGGCGCTGGCCTGGCTAAAGCTTTAAACCCTGTTTTTGAAAAGCTTATTCGCCAGGATGTAATGAATTTCAAAGAATACATTGAAACCAAGTATAAAGGTTCAACAGAAAATATCAATAACAATCCAAACATTCTGCGTAGCGAAGCAGAAAGCGTAGAAGATGGTCCTGGCAGCCGCCCGGCTAATCAATATGCAAATCAATAAGTGAGTTTTTTAGGAAATGTGATGTGCGGCGTCAGAAAATAATTTTTCAAAGCGGGACATATCCATTTCGGAGATTTCAAGGGTGGTAGAGGCTCTAGGTTATAATTATTTAACTGAAGCTTCCACCACCCTACTTTTTTCCATTGCATCGGAAAGTGTGGTTGGCCTTACTTCTACCATCGATGTTTTACAGTAAGGTAAAATTCAACATGTTAAAGAAGAAAAAAATGATTTCAGTGTAAAGCCCTGAATACTTATTTTTGCAGCCC
>JBQCJM010000313.1:0-13294 GCA_051952715.1 Flavisolibacter sp. | reverse complement strand
ATGTAGGCAAAGGTGCTGTGCTGGCAAAGCTTTACGATGGCGACCTCCAGGCGCAAAAGAGAAAATTGCAGGTACAGCTGCAGATTGCAGAACAAACCGCAGGCCGCCACGAAAAGTTATTGGAGATTGGCGGCATCAGTAAAGAAGATTACGCAGCATCGGCCTTGCAGGTAAGTAATTTGCGTGCCGATTTAGACATTATTAATACTTCCATTGATAAAACAGTTATTCGTGCCCCATTCAGTGGTAAACTGGGTTTGAAGGATATAAGCATCGGGGCTTACGTAACACCCCAATCGGTCATTGCCTCCATTCAAAAAACAGCCGATCTAAAAATTGATTTTAATGTTCCTGAAAAATATACTAACCAGATCAGGAAAGGCCAGTATGTAAATTTCACTATAGATGGAAGTGATCGTACCTATACAGCTACCATAGCTGCCACTCAATCTGGTATTGATCAAAACACAAGAACGCTGATGATTCGTGCACAGGTAAAGGGAGAAATAGCCGGGTTGATACCAGGCAATTTTGCTAAGGTAAAGTTGAACTTTGAACCTGACCCTAATGCTTTATTGGTACCTTCTCAAGCGATCATTCCACAAGCCAGGGGCAAGCAAGTGGTAGTGGCCCGCAACGGCATTGCTAACTTTGTGGACGTAACCACAGGCATAAGAGATTCTTCCATGGTGGAGGTTACAAGCGGTTTAACCAAAGGCGATACAGTTGTAGTTACCGGTTTGCTTTCTGTAAAACCCGATGTAAAAATTGTAGTGAATAAAATTGTCAATAAAGGCTGATTGGTTGACTAAGTTGATAAGTTGCGAACAGCTTTTTCTTATCATCCCTTCAACCACCAATCTTTCAACTTTCCAATTAATACAAGATGAATATTAGCGAACTTTCTTTGAAGCGGCCGGTGTTAGCCGTTGTGATGAGCATCCTGATCGTTCTGTTCGGGGTGATTGGTTTTAAGTTCCTCGGTGTTCGTGATTACCCTGCCATTGACCCGCCGAATATTAACGTACGCACTTCTTACTCCGGCGCCAATCCCGATATTATTGAATCGCAAATAACTGAACCCTTAGAGAAATCTATCAATGGTATTGCTGGTATTAAAAATATTACATCTTCCAGCAGTTCCGGCTCCAGCAATATTAATGTGGAGTTTGAATTAGGCGTGGACTTAGAAGCTGCGGCCAACGATGTTCGCGACAAAGTATCTCAGGCTTCGCGTTCATTACCAACCGACCTGGAGGCACCGCCGGTTGTATCGAAAGCAGATGCCAGCGCCAGCCCTATTCTTTCCATGACGGTACAGAGTAACACTAAAAACCAATTGGAGTTATCGGAGTGGGCAAACAATGTTTTATTAGAAAGACTGCAGACCATTCCCGGAGTAAGTGGTATTCAAATTTGGGGTGAAAGAAGATATGCCATGCGCATCTGGTTCAATCCTGAAAAATTAACCGCTTATAGTTTAACGCCGTTGGATGTACAAAACGCTTTGCAACGTGAAAATGTAGAATTGCCTTCAGGAAAGTTATCGGGTGACGCTACTGAACTTTCTGTACGCACATTTGGCAAACTAAATACAGAAGAAGAATTTAACAACGTCATTATCAAAAATGTCAATGGCAGTGATGTAAAAGTTAAAGATATTGGTGAAGCCGTGTTAGGACCAGAGAATGAAGAATCAGAATTGAGAGAAAGTGGTATTCCTATGATTGCTTTGGCTATCATACCTCAACCCGGCTCTAACTACGTAGCCATCTCTGATGAATTTTATAAAAGGTATGATCAGATCAAGAAAGAAATGCCTGCTGACATTAAACTGAACATAGCTCTTGACCAACCAAAATATATTAAAAAGTCTATTTCGGAAGTAGAAGAAACACTCATCATTGCTCTTTCGCTGGTAGTGCTTATCATCTATCTGTTCTTCCGCGACTGGCTTATTGCCATTCGTCCTTTAATTGATATTCCTGTCTCACTCATTGGCGCATTCTTCATCATGTACCTATTTGGATTTACAGTGAATGTGCTTACGCTTCTGGCTATTGTATTAGCTACGGGTTTGGTGGTGGATGACGGCATTGTGGTTACGGAAAATATTTATAAACGGATGGAACGCGGCATGAACAAATGGCAAGCCGCCAAAGAAGGATCTAAAGAAATTTATTTCGCCGTTATTGCCACTTCTATCACACTGGCCGTTGTGTTTTTGCCTATTGTATTCCTTCAGGGATTTGTGGGCAGGCTATTTCGCGAATTTGGCATTGTGGTGGCTGGTGCGGTTTTAATTTCCGCCTTCGTTTCTCTTACGCTGACACCGGTGCTTAACGTAAAGATGACACGGAAGAATATTCACAAACATTCCTGGTTCTATCTGAAGACGGAACCTTTCTTCCGTGGAATGGAAAACGGTTACAAAAATGCACTTACCTATTTTATGCAGGTGCGTTGGATCGCTTTTGTGATCATTGCTGTTTGCGGATGTCTTATATTTTTTATTGGCAAAAACCTCCCATCGGAATTAGCGCCAATGGAAGACCGCAGCCAGTTTCGTTTGCAACTGATAGCACCGGAAGGAACCGCCTATGATTACATGGACAATTATGTACAACGTGTATCTAATTTCATATTAGATTCTGTCCCTGAAAAGCAAACGGTGATGTCTATTACGGCGCCTGGCTTTGCAAGCGGTGCTACCAACTCCGGAATGGTTCGTGTAACATTAGTTGATCCAAAAGAGAGAAGCCGCTCGCAGGAAGAGATTGTGAAAATGGTGAATAGAAACCTTTCCAGGTTTAATGAAGGAAGAGCTTTTGCATCGGAAGAGCAAACGATACAGGTAAACCGCCGCGGCGGACAACCAGTGCAGTTTGTTATTCAGAATAATGATTTCAATAAACTGGCTGAGGTGCTTCCTAAATTTTTAGACGCAGCCAATAACAGCCCGGTGTTGCAGGGTGTTGATGCTGATCTGAAATTTAATAAGCCGGAGCTGCGCATTAATGTTGATCGTTTAAAAGCAAGTGAATTAGGCGTAAGTGTTGACGATGTATCGCAAACCTTGCAATTAGCGCTGAGTAATCGCCGCATGGGCTATTTCACTAAAGAAGGCAAACAATACGGCGTGTATGGACAAGTAGTTCGTGCTGATAGAGACGACCCGACTGATTTAAAGTCTTTGTACGTTCGCAATGCTTCGGGGCAAATGATCAGCCTTGATAACCTGGTAAGTTTCGAAGAAGCCACTACGCCTTCTACCATCTATCACTTCAATCGCTTTAAATCGGCTACCATATCAGCAGGATTGGCTCCGGGTAAAACTGTTGGCGATGGCATTACAGCCATGCAACAAATTGCCGACAAATTGCTGGACGATACATACACTACTTCGCTTGCCGGTACCAGCCGCGATTTTGCGGAAAGCTCCAGCAATATTGGTTTCGCTTTCTTCCTTGCATTGGGTTTGATCTTTTTAATTCTGGCAGCGCAATTTGAAAGTTTTATTGATCCGTTTATAATCATGTTTACAGTTCCACTGGCTATTGCCGGTGCAGTATTGTCGCTGTGGTTATTTGGCCAAACGCTCAATATATTTTCAGAAATTGGAATGATCATGCTGATTGGACTGGTAACCAAGAACGGTATTTTGATTGTAGAATTTGCCAATCAAAACCGCCTGCATGGCATGAAAAAAGGCGATGCTGTAATTTATGCTGCCAGTCAACGGCTGCGTCCTATTTTAATGACCAGCTTAGCTATGGCTTTAGGAGCCTTACCTATTGCACTATCGCTGGGTGCGGCATCTACAAGCCGTATTCCATTGGGTATTGTAATTGTAGGTGGCATTATGTTTTCGCTGATACTAACTTTATTTGTTATTCCGGCAATGTATTCTTATCTGTCTTCCAAAAAGAAAAAGAACGAACTGGAAGCAATGGAAGAAGAACAAAAAGAAGCCGAACATGCACAACTGACACATTGATGAAACTTAAGAATATTGCACTCGCTTGTAGTTGTTTAATTGGATTGATTTCAAAAGCACAACGTCCTTTGACTTTAGATGAAGCTATTGCTACATCGCTTGCCCATAATTATGACATTCAATTATCAAGAAATGATTCGAGCCTTGCGGCGTTGGATTATGCATTCTCCAATTATGCATTCTATCCAAGATTAAATGCCAGCGGTGGTATCAATTTTAATAATAACAATCAAAAACAGGTATTGGCTGATGGAAGCAAAAGAGAAAGCAATGGTATAAAATCCAACACTTCCAATGCTTCTTTGAATTTGAACTGGACGCTTTTCGATGGATTAAAAATGTTTATCACCCGCCGTAGATTAGGCGAGTTGGTGGACCTTGGCGAACTGGAAATTAAAAACCAGGTAGTTAACAGTGTGGCAGATGTGATGCGTACTTACTATGACATTAGCCGCCAGCAACAACAGCTAAAAGCTGTAGAAGAACAAATGCAATTGAGCAGTGAAAGATTGAAACTGGCACAGTACAAATTTGATGTGGGTACCGGAACCAAGTCGGATGTATTGCAGGCGCAGGTTGATTACAACGCACAAAAATCGCAGCAGCTTACGGATATAACCGCTATCGTAAAATTAAAGGAGCAATTGAATAACTTATTAGGCGTTACAGTTACCAATAATTTTACGGTGCTTGATACCATTCCACTAAACACAGATCTTACATTAGATTCTATACAAGGTGTTCTTGCCACCACTAACCCGCAGCTTCTGTTAGCGCAAAAAAATGTTGACATTGCAGAGCTAGCCTTAAAAGAAAGAAAAGCAGAACGTTTTCCAACCGTCACTTTTAATTCAGCTTATAATTTCAGCCGTACTAATAACAATACCGTGATCAACCAGTTTCAACCTTTGTTCAACCAGAACCACGGGTTTAATTATGGTTTGACCGCAAGTATTCCCATTTTCAACGGCTACATTACACGGCGCAATATTAGAGCGGCGCAATTGGATATTGAGTATCAGCAATTGCTTTACAAAAAAAACCTGGCGACGATCAACACCAGTGTTACTACCGCTTATAGAGATTATGCATTGTACCAGCAAACGCTGGCTTTAGAAGAAGACAACATTAAGCTGGTTCGGGAAAATTTATTTATTGCGCAGGAACGTTACCGCCTTGGCGTAACTACATTTTTAGAAATGCGTACTGCGGAGCAAAGCCTTGCAGATGCCACCAATCGTTTGATAGAAGCCAGGTATAATACCAAGGTTGCAGAGATAGAACTATTGCGGCTGAGAGGAGATTTGGTGAAATAGTTTGTAGTTTAAAGTTTGTGGTTTGTAGTTATCTTAGTTTTGTCAAACCCCTTTTATGGCTACAGTTCAAAAGTTTGAAGATTTAAAAGTTTGGCAAAAAGCCAGAGAGCTTTCACAAAAAGTTTACCCCTTAACCTTCATAGAACCTATTTGTTCTGACTTCAGATATAAAGATCAAATAAGAGGTACATTAGGTTCTATTATGGATAATGCAGCTGAAGGATTTGGAAGAGGAAGCCGTTTGAAATTTATCAATGGTCTTAATACCTCAAGAGGAGAAACCAATGAATTAAAATCTCAGTCGTACAGGGGACTTGATAACAAATACTTTTCTGAAGAACAGTTTTCCGAATTTTATTTTCTTGCAGACGAGATAACAAAAATGGGAACTTCTCTTATTAGTTATCTAAACAAATCAAACATAAAAGGTCAACGATTTAAGGACAGAATCTGAACATGGAAGCACAACTACAAACTACAAACCACAAACCACAAACTCTCATTGGCATCATCATGGGCAGCGATAGTGATTTATCAATAATGCAAGCTGCCGCCGACATTTTACGATACTTTGAAATTCCTTTTGAATTAACTGTTGTATCAGCACATCGTACACCTCAGCGTATGTTTCAGTATGCACAGTCAGCAAAAGAAAGAGGGTTAAAGGTAATTATTGCCGGAGCCGGTGGTGCAGCGCATTTGCCTGGAATGGTGGCTTCACTTACGCCACTGCCAGTAATTGGCGTACCTATCAAATCAAGCAATTCTATTGATGGATGGGATTCAGTGCTTTCTATTTTACAAATGCCAAATGGCGTACCTGTAGCTACAGTAGCCTTAAATGCAGCAAAGAATGCAGGCATATTAGCAGCAGAAATAATTGGCGCCTTTGATGAAGCAGTAGGAAATAAAATAACTACCTACAAAAAACAAATGAATGAGGAAGTATTGGGTAAGGTAGAAAAATTGAAGGATAGTGGATGGACTAATGAATTTGATTAAGAATTGCAAACTCCGGCTCTAATGTTAATGAGTTCTGGTACAATCCCTCAATGAAACCGCTGCCCCATTTTGCATAAAATAAACTAAAATTTTCTTTTCTTTCCTGTAATCCAGCGCCGGGGAAAAGTGCATTTTTTATGGCCTGTATTTGTCGTCTTTGGTCAGAAAATTTTCGCTTTTCTGCACGCAACATTTTTTTCTCTAACTCCTGCAACGTTTTTAGAGAACGAGCCTTGATCGCCGCTACATGCCGGGATAAGGTGCTGTCAATAGCACCTGCCTGCGTTTTTATCTGTTCAAATAATTCTTCTGCTTTTTCAAAATTGCCATTGAGTGAAATGGGATGTTCTGCATTTCTCTCAACCAACAAATTCATCAATTCATTTTCCTGCAAAAAGAAATCGGCTACAGTAAATCCAAGCTTTTCAATCCTGGTTTTCCATTTTTCCTCCACTACTAAAAAAGAATTTCGCAATACCAGAACGGGATATATGATTTTATAATGTTCAAATAAATTTTTTAGCTGCAGCCAATACGCTAACTCTCCTCCCCCGCCAATGAAAGCAATGTTAGGCAAAATGGTTTCCTGATACAGGCCTCTTAAAATCACATTCGGGCTAAAACGTTCTGGATGCTTTTCCAGTTCCATTCTGATTTCTTCTTCTGTAAAATGCAGCGCCGTATTGTGAACAAAAAACGTGTTCCCCTTTCGGATAATGCGTTCTCTTATATCATCTTTAAGGTAAAACAAATTGATTTCTCTGGGATGTGCCTGTACGTTATATTGGTCTTCAAGCTTTGCAGAAGTTTGCTGCACAATTTCTGCAGGTATATTTTTAAAAAGATCATCTTCAAACACATTATTCATCAACGCCTTCAATGCCGGATGATCTGCAATAAGTACAACAAGTCCATAATTGCCATACAATTCATTTACCACCTCGAAAGTGGCTTCCTGTATGGATTTGCCGCCACTATAACAACGACGCAGCAATGCTATCACTTCTTTGCCGTGTGGTTCGTTGGACAGTTGCCCCTCCAGTTCACCAATTAATTGAACCAAAGTTTTATCTACAACCATTCTGCCTACAGCACCTTTTTGTTCTTTTTTCCACTCTAATTTCTTCCCATCTACATACGTGTGATTTAACTCAGCAAAATCAGCATCCTCAGAGCCCATGTAATAAACCGGGACAAAATTGTATTGAGGCAATTGACCTTTTAAAAAATCTGCCAGTTTGATGGCATGAAGTATCTTATAAACAAAGTATAACGGCCCGGTAAATAGGTTAGGCTGGTGTGCCGTAGTGATGGTGAAAGTATTATTGGAACGTAAAAGCTCAATGCTTTTCTTTATGCTATCGGCAGTTGTTACTGCCTTGTATTGCTGCTGCAATACATCAACCAAAAGATCCCGGTTAACCGGTTGCTTTTGTTTTGCTTTAATCGTTTCTTCAATTCCCTGAAGCGTTGGAAATTCGCCATAAAACGGTTGCAGCTTTCCCGAGCCGCTTAAGTAATCAAGAACAATTGGAGTAAATGCGTTGGCCTGGCTGTATGAAATGCGTTGTGCAGCAAACATGAGTTAAAAATAAAAACAAGTTGACAATGTAAATTGTTAAGTTATAGATAAGGCCTTACTTTCTGCATTTAGTCGATGTTTTTTTTATGTGCTCTCATGGCACAACTATTGCGATTTTTTTAAAAATCATTTTATGATACGCAAGTTAAAATCCGGCGATTATCGCTTGTACTCCAGAAAAAAAGATCCAAAAACAAACAAACGTAAAAACCTCGGCACTTTTTCCACACTTGAGGCTGCAAAAAAGCATGAAAAGGATGTGCAGTATTTCAAACACCATTGAAACTTTGTGTAACAGCTTCTTTGGTCAACTGATTATTTAGCGTCCGCCACAACCCAAGCGGATTTTCGTTTTTCAGTTCTTCCGGCAATAAATCATTACTCCAGTTTTGAAAACAAACCGGCCGGGCAAACCGCTTAATACCATCAGCACCAACGGCAGTAAAACGGCTGTCTGTTGTGGCAGGATAAGGGCCGCCGTGCTGCATGCTCAAAGCTACTTCCACGCCTGTTGGCACGCCGTTCAATATAAATCGGCCACAAATATCTTTTAAAGCATCTATCAATCCACCGTACTGTTGAGCTTCCTCATCTGTAGCAATAAGACTTGTAGTTAATTGTCCTTCCATCGTTAAAGCTACTTGCACCATTTCATCTACATTCTTACATGTAACCAGCAAAGAAAAAGGGCCGAATATTTCCTTATGCAATGAAGAATTTTGTAAAAAAACGGCTGCCTTTACCTCTGCCAGTGTAGGGATGCTTTCCTCTTCTCCTGCTTCAAATTCTGAAATTGCCACCACGTTCACACCAGCTTCTGTTAAAGCTTTTCCTCTTTTTTGATGAAAGCTTTTGGCAATACCGGTATGCAGCATTTTAAATGGCTGCACTTTTTTAATTTCCTCTGCCAATAATTTTTTGAACAAATCCAAAGTATCATTTTCTACTCCCACCAATATGCCCGGGTTGGTACAAAACTGTCCGGCACTTTGCGTAATAGAAGACGCATACATAGAAGCAATTGCGCTTGTATCAGCCTTCAATTTTGAAGGTAAAAGAAAAACAGGATTCACACTTCCCATTTCGGCAAAAACAGGAATAGGAACCGGCCGTTGATTGGCAAGATCAAATAACGCTTTACCACCTTCGAACGAACCGGTAAAACCAACAGCTTTGGTCAACGGGTGTTGTACTAAGGCCTTACCTATTTCAAAAGAAGCACCATGCAAATGAATAAATATTCCTTGCGGCAGCTTACTTTTTTGAGCTGCATTTTTTACTGCAGCAGCAACCATTTCAGATGTTTCGGCATGGGCAGGATGAGCTTTAATGATGACAGGACAACCTGCAGCCAAAGCGCAAGCCGTATCACCGCCGGCAGTAGAATAAGCAAATGGAAAATTAGAAGCACCAAATACAACTACAGGGCCCAGAGGCACCAACATTTTACGAAGGTCCTGTTTTGTTGTATCAATCCTTATATCAAGCCATGCACCTGCTTCACAGGCATCGGCATAAGATGTAAGCTGGAAAATCGTTCGTTTTAATTCTCCTTGCAACCTGGCTTCTTCAAGATTCGTTTCTCTTGCAGCTACGGGAATCAATTCATTAATCATTAAATCCAACTCCTTTGCAATGCTATGCAGAAACGCAGCTCGTTGTTTCAAACTCTTTTGCCTGTATATTTTAAAAGCCTGCCAGGATTGATGCAGCGCTTCATCTATTTCTGCAATTGTTGCATCCTTATATATAGCCATGATAATGTTTTGAGGCAAAGTTCAGAAAACCATTTCAGAGTTGATAAATCACAAACAATGGTTTCAATCGCTGCCTGTCAGATAACATAATCCAATGCACCAAGTCGAATAAAGGTTTCAACTCATCAATCTGTTTTGGCATTTCATACTGTAATCAGTAGTCTTTTCTCTATTACCTGTAGAAATTTGTCGTTTATCATTGATAAGCGTCACTATAAACCCTAACCCTGCGTTATGAACGTATTGATTGTTGAAACACAAAAGAGAGAAGTAAGAAAACTTACTAGAATACTACGGTTGATAGATCCGTCTATTACCATTGTAAAAATTGTGAATGATATGGACAGTGTTTTAACGTGGATACAATCAAACCCTTCCCCCGATCTTGTACTGGTAGAACATTCCGAATTAAAAAGTGCGGGCATCCAGCCGCAGCATATTCATGCCAAGCTTGTTTTGCATACAAGACAATATCATCTTACTTACCTTGCCTTCAGAGCCCATACGCTTCATCAATTGCAGCATGGGAAAAAATTAATACGGCCATCTGCCAGGGCCATCACCATTAATAAAGCTGTGGAAACTTTGCCCTCAACTTATCTTCCTGTTTATCCACATGTGCCAACGCTTTTTAAAAATCGTTTTTTTGTAGAGCACGGCCAGCGTTTTCTGTCAATAGCTATAGAGGAAATAGCTTATTTCTTTTCAGATGGCCGCTTCGTTTATTTTGCCACGTTCGAAAAAAACAAATACCTAATTCAATACCGGATGGATGAACTGGGACAATTGCTCAATCCTGAACAATTCTACCGCATCAATCGTTCCTATATCATTTCTGTAAAATCAATAGATCAAATCAATCCTTATTTTGGCGGCCGTTTTAAATTAAAATTAATACCGCCGGTGACAGAAGAAATTTTAGTAAGCCGTAACCGGGCTACAGGTTTTAAAATATGGTTGGGCGAATAACAGCTTCATACTTCTTTTATTCATGTTCGTACAGCTTTTCTGTACCGTCGTGCAAATTCAGTAGCATTCACCTGAATGGCTTTATATGTTTACAGCAGCAAGATAACCGCATTATCGTTGCGGCCAATATCTATGATTACCCTAAGGCTCTGCTGCTTATCCTATGAAGTGAGATCCAAAATTCTATGAACCATTGCGGGCAGAGCCTTAAAGGGTAACATCAACCAAATCCATAGCTTATGAAAACAAAACTGTTGCTTGCATGCTTAGGCATTATATTGTGCTTTACTACAAGATCGCAATGTCTTACTCCCCCACTTTTTCCGGATTGCACTGGTACGGATCCGCTGGTTGCCAGTAATGAAGCGTTAACTATTTCGCAAACAAAATGGTATTATGGTGCATCTGCTACGCTTTCAAACGTCAAATTGCAAGGTGGTACACTCATTGTTTGTTCCGATCTGACCATCAATGATCTCGTGTTGGATTCCGGTACTATTGTAGTAAAAGCAGGGGCGAAATTAATTGTAAGTAACGGGGCAGGATTAGTGATGAAAGGCGGTTGTGCTATTTACAATTGGGGCACTTTTCAGTGCCTAGGAAACATAGTAATGGATTGGGGCACCGCCAGCACATCCCGGCCCAATATTATTATTAATGCAACCACTTCGGCTGTATGGCAAATGCCTAACCAGTACTTTGTTATCAACAATCCTTACTCCTGGTTTGTAAATATGGGCACAGCAAGTTTCCACGGCATAATTACCGACCCACAGGCAGCTAAAGGCAGCGTTTGTTTAGGCAATGCCAGTCAGGTAAATATGATGGTGCTTTATAACAAAGCAAAACTTCCGTATGTTGTTCCAAATGGAATGGCTTGCGTATCCGTAAGCCAGTACTCACAGTTTTATGATACGCTTACCAATAATCCCAACTTAAATATTTGTCTATCTTCCTATCATACCAGCGATGCCAGTTGCACGCCATGGGGCTGCAAACCCAATGCATGGGGCGGTGCACAGGTAATGCTTAATTGTTCCTCTTGCGCTAGCTCCTTTACGGTGCTGCCAATAAAATTTGAGTTTGTCAGGCTTACACCTTACAATGAAATTCAGTGGAAAGTGAATGAAACTACTGCCATACGTTTGTTTTATGTGCAATGTTCTTTCGACGGTATTCATTTCAATGCTGTTGACTCGGTACAACCAAACAACTCAGGAGCTTATGTAAGAAAATATTCCTTAAACGAAAGTGACATACATTATTATCGTATACAAGCAATAACTGCAAACGGTTCTTCGCTTTTTAGCACTATTATAAAATCGTTACCTGAATATAAGACGTCAACTGTTTTTCCCAACCCGTTTAAAGATCAGGTAACTGTTTTATTACCCGGCGCAAAAACCATTAACGGTATAACGCTTACCGACATATTGGGAAGGAAATTAAAAATAAAAGAATACGATCTCTCTTCAAGTTCAATTAAAATATCGATTCCAGATTTGCCAAAAGGCGTTTACATGCTCCAGGTAAAAAATAAAAATGAATTACACTTTTTCAAACTCCAAAAGGAATAATGCTGTTATTTAAAAATTTGCTTTAACATACTGTTAGCTCACCTGGCTTTTTCTTTTTTGTCAATAAAGAAAAGCTAAGACGATGAGAATGGAATTATTCATAACACTGATTATACTGGCTTATTTGTTTTTGCTATACAAAAGGAGAGATTTCAAGAGAGATTGGGAAGAGGACATTTACTCGCCTAAAGAAAGACAATAAAATAATTCACGTTCTCCTTTGGAGCAATTCATTGATCGGTTTGTTCATTTCATTCATACTTAAAACTTTTGCCTCACACAGGATATTCAACTTTACATGCAGATCAAATTACAGCATGTATTATGAGAATAGAATTTTTTATTATAATGATGTTAGGCCTTCTCCTGCTTGTTCTGAACAAGAAAAAAGAACTGGAATAATGATGTTTTCTACTTTGACCTGAATATTTATAAGAAAATCAAAATTCTTAATTTCAGGTTCAAAACCTTTTTGTATGAATACGCCCCGGCAATTACAAATAAAAGCAGCCTTGAAAATTCAAAAACCAGCACACCAGGTATTTGAAGCTATTGCAGCTCCGGCACAGATGTCTAATTATTTTATTTCTAAAAGTTCAGGACGTATGGAAGAAGGCAAAACCTTGCAGTGGCAGTTTCCTGAAATGGATATGATGTTTCCCATTCGTGTACAAAAAGTAGAGCAGGACAAATTTGTTTCTTACGAATGGGACGATGTAGATGGTACTAAAACTTTAGTGCAGATAACATTAAAACCCGTAAACGACAACGAGACCTTCATAACTGTTACCGAAGGAACTAAAGAGAATAATGAAGCCGGCATTAATTGGTTAGGCCGTAATACAGAAGGTTGGGCCAATTTTTTGGCCTGTTTAAAAGCCTGGCTTGAATACGGTATCAATTTAAGAAAAGGCGCCTTTGATCCTTCGCAAATGCCTGAAGCTGGCAACGGTTAAAATGCGCTGTTTCCGGTCTCGCTTTCCAGCACCACTTTATCAAAATGGTTCAATTTATTCAGCTCCAATATTGTTGTGGTACCGTCTGAAGACTCGTGATACATGGGCTTAAACTTAGCTCCCCAAATAATTTCTTTG
>JBQCJM010000312.1:0-13997 GCA_051952715.1 Flavisolibacter sp. | reverse complement strand
AGCTTGGTGCATTCAAAATAGCCGTCACGCATGTAACCGTTCAGGTCTATGCCATCGCTTTTTTCAATATCGGTAGGCTTCGAGTTTTTGTACAACACTTTGGTACGCTGGCCGTCATTGTCAACTGCATAAAAAACAGTGAGGTTTGGATTTTTCAAACCATCGTATTCAATAGGTGTTTCTTTGTCAAGCTTTACTTTTACCACTACAAACTTTCCTTCTTTTTTAGCAGAGGCAAAAGTTTCCTGCGTAGTAAGGTCTTTAATAAAGAAAGACATACCTACCATGCCGCCAATAATCAAAAGCAATAAGATGATGTGCGTCTTTTTCATTTCTGAACAGTTGTTTTTTGCCTGAGGAAAAAAGCTTCCAAAACGGCAAACGCAAAGGTAGAGTAAAATGCTTCACTTAACTCCGATCGATGCTTGATTTTAATCACTTGGGGCAGTTTTCACAAAATGATAAATGAACCGTGTGATAACTATTTCTCCACAACATCTAAAACAGCTCTTCTTATTTCTACAATAGGCTTTGGCGTATTACACAACAACACATAGAATATTTCTTTATTGGGCATCCATACATAATCACCTCTGAAACCGCCCTGCGACCCGGTGTGACCGATAAACTTATTTTCTGCCTCGCCGGTAATAAACCAGCTTAAACCCATAAATGGTTCCCTGGTATCTTTCCAGTTGGGCATAGGGTAAATGGTTCTCGACTTTTCTATCCATGCACTGTCAAGAAAGATATGCTGTTCAATAGCCTGTTCATATTTCCATAACTCTTCCACGCTGCTCCACACACCTCCATTACCTGCCGCACAAAAAGTAGGCTCTTCGCCGTAATCTTTTTCCATAAACTGATGCGCCGCAGTAAGCACATATCCATGTGTAACACCTTTTTCGGGATGAGCGCCATCGGTAATAGTTGAATGCACCATGCCCGACGGCTTGAAAATAAGCCTGTTGATATAGTGTTGCCATTTTTCTTTTGTTAGTTTTTCAATGATGAGCGCCAGGCCATTGAAAGCCGGATTGGAGTACTTCCATTTTTCACCGGGTTCAAATTCCAAAGTATCATTTTGCATAATAGGCGCCCAGTTTTCTGCATCTTTAGCAGTAAGATAAAAGACGCTGTCGGCATCTACGTTCCTATTGTCCGGAAGTCCGCTTGTATGTGTCAAAAGATTATAGATCTTCACCTGCTTCGCCAATGCCGGATTTTTAAAGCCGGGGAAATATTGCCCGAGATCGTCATTCAAAGAAAGCTTGCCTTCTTTTGCCAGGTTTAAAATTCCATATGCTACAAATGTTTTGCTGATGCTGCCTACATTAAATAAAGATTGACTGGTAATTCTTTTCTTCGTTTTTATGTCTTCTACACCAAAGCCTTTTTTATAAATGATTTTTCCATTTTTCACAATCAATACGGCACCGCCAGGTTCATTACTCTTAAATTGCGAATTGAAAATTGAATCAAGGCTGCCTTCTACTTTGGCTTGTGCAAAGCAATTAATTGAGGCAAAACAAATGAAGGAAAGAATGACGATTTTTTTCATCTGTAGCAGTTAATAAGTAATAGTTCTTCTGAATATACAAATAAACGATAGAACGTAAGCAAGCTTTACGAATTGCCTGGCGTTGCCGAACCTGTTGATCGTATCAATAGCAAAAGGAAACTTAAACTTTAAACTCCCGGTAGCAAACCCCAAACCTCAAACCCAAAACCTTCCTATCTTGCACCGCTTTTAAACATATATCATGATTGATCTTTCCAACTTCGATCCTAATGGCGCCGGCAACCCTAACAATAATGTTTTTGGATTGCCTTTTTCCGAACAGGATGCCCGTCTTGTCATTCTTCCTGTTCCGTGGGAGGTTACGGTGAGCTTTGGCTCTGGAACGGCCCGTTCTGCCGAACAGATCATGAAGGCCAGCCTGCAGGTGGATCTTTTTGATCCGGAAGTTCCGGACGGATGGAAAGAAGGTTTCTTCCTGAGAGAGACAGACAAAAAAATATTGCTGAAAAGTGATTACCTGCGCAAAGAAGCAGAACTTTATATTGATTATATCTCGCAGGGCGATGAGGTTGCCAACAACCAGTTCATGTGCAAAACCCTTAAAGAAGTAAATGAAGGCGGCTATTTTCTGAACAACTGGGTGCACCATCAAACAAAAGAACTTTTGGATAAAGGGAAGTTAGTGGCTTTGCTGGGCGGCGACCATAGCACACCGCTTGGCTACATGAAGGCCATTGGCGAAAAACACGGCGACTTTGGCATTATACAAATTGATGCACACTGCGACCTGCGTGAAGGATATGAGGATTTTGTGTACTCGCATGCCAGCATTATGTACAATGCTTTAAAAGAAATTCCACAGCTGAAAAAACTGGTGCAGGTGGGTATTAGAGATTACTCGCAGGGCGAGTATGCGTTTATTCAACAAAATACCGACCGCATCAAAACGTATTTTGACGCTGATATAAGAGCACGACAATTTGAAGGCGAAACCTTTAAGCAAATTGTTGATGAGATGATAGCCCAGCTTCCACAAAAAGTTTACATCAGTTTTGATATTGACGGGCTCGATCCGAAGCTTTGTCCCAATACAGGAACACCGGTGCAAGGCGGCTTTGAGACCGAACAGGTTTTTTACATTTTTAAAAAAATAAAACAATCAGGCAAGCAGATCATTGGATTTGACCTTAGCGAAGTGAGCACCAGCGAAACTTGCTGGGATGCCAATGTTGGAGCCCGTGTTTTGTTTAAATTATGCAACCTGCTGGTAGCCAGCAACCCGGCTTAATGACAGTACCGTTTACAAGGTTTAATAAACTTACAGTAAAATGTACAGCGTAACAGTAAAGATCGATGGCATTGAAAGTAAAAGGCGCAGCGCAGGTTTGCTGCACATTGTGGTAGGCTTCTTTTTAATAGCAAAGGCAGCTGATTATTATCGTTTACTGAACTATCAAAGCTTTTTGGCGACGTTACCTTTTTTTGCCGTAGCCGGCTTATCACTTTTCTACGGTTTTTTTAGAAGAAGAGTGGACATTTTTGCTAAGTACAATATATGGCTTCGCTTGCTACAGGCACTGGCTTCATTTGTGTTAGCGATCGCTACAGTAAAACTGGGTGGGCAAACCATGAACTATGCGGGGCTTTTTATTTTTGCCGTCCTGTGTCTTTTGTTATTATTTACCGAGAAAAGGATTTTCCAGGAAACCACTATTTTCTTTGACGACGCAGGCATAAAGATACCGGGCACTTATAAAACTTACCTGATCAGTTGGGAAGAGCTATCGGAGGTAATAGTGCGTGAAGATTTTTTAACCCTGTTTCATGTGAAGAAAAAATATTTGCAGTACCAGGTCATGCAGGATCTGTCAACGCTGGAAGTAGCGAAGTTGAACGCTTTTTGTAAGGAACAAATAGGAAAGGTTACAGGTTCGAAGTTTGAGGTTTAAGGTTTTGCGTGCAAAGTTTTCATTGACATCACATTCTTTTTACAGCGGTAACAGTTTATCTACCGTTGGATGAAAGAGTAGGTAACCTAACCATCAACTTAACATAGAACTTAAAACGCAAAAACTTTATTCATGTCTCCATTCATTTTATATTCTGACGGTAAGGGAAATATTTTTGAAGACACTTCTTTATATGTAGTGGGCAGAAGTGGTTGGGATGCCATGCCCATTCCCGAAGACGAATGGATTGAACTGCCACAAGGCGGACAATTATATGAGCTGCCGGGCCGCCGTGGTATTGGCATTGATGTAAAGACCGGCGACATGCGCCTATGCGAAAAAGGCTGGGCCGTAGCTGCTTTTATTCCGCCGGCACATACAGGTTTCTATTTGGCGGCTTACGAAACGGCCCCCGATGCGCCAACACTTCCACTGTTTTGTTATACAGCCGTGGGCTGGCACAATGCTACATTCTTTGTTCCTGCCACACGTATTGAGCAGGACATTCGCCAGGAGTGCGAAGGTTTTGACATACAAAAAGTAGAACAGGGCGTTGAACATTTATTGAAAGCGTATCCGCATAACCGTTTGGTGGCGCACCTGGCCAACAACTGTGCACTCACTTATCATTGTCCTGCTGCAAGAAATTATTTTATAGGCAGATGGGAATGCCCTATTCCTTCCTCTCCTGCGTGCAATGCCAATTGTGTGGGTTGTATTTCATTTCAGCCGGAAGACGAAACCATTGTATCCACACAAGACAGGTTAACTTTTAAGCCAACGGCGGCAGAAATTGTTGAATACACTGTGCCACATTTGGAAACAGCGCCTTACCCAATTGTAAGCTTTGGGCAAGGTTGCGAAGGCGAGCCGCTGCTGATGTGGGAAACCATCCGTGAATCTATTATTGAAATAAGAAAGCATACGCCAAAAGGCAGCATCAACATCAATACCAACGGTTCTAAACCTAATGCTGTAAGAGCTTTGTGTGAAGCTGGATTGAACAGTATTCGTGTAAGCACTAACTCGGCAAGACCGGAAATTTATTTGCCATACTATCGTCCTAATAACTATCAATTTGAAGACATCATTGAAAGCCTGAAAGTGGTTAGAGAATTTGGCGGCTGGACCTCCATTAATTATTTTGCTTTTCCCGGCATGACAGATTCTGTTGCCGAATATGAGGCCTTGCGAAAGCTGATTATTGATACGGACCTCTGCATGATACAATGGCGCAATTTCAACATTGACCCCGATTGGTATTTAGGAAAAATTGGCGTAATCGACTCCGGCGAAATATTAGGCGTAAAGCAATTGATGGAATTGTTGAAAGAAGAATTTCCGCATTTGAAATACGGTTACTTCAATCCGCCAATGGAAAGGATCAAAGGAAGATACGATGTAGATTTTGCGCATTGAGTTTGTTGTATCCTGATATTACCGGCAGTGTACTGCTACGATACTTCTGTTGCATCGGTCACTTATATTACCTGTTGAATAGAATTACAGAATGTACAAGAGTGCGACGCAAGGAACGATCAACAGTAGCAGTGCAGCCGGTAACAAAAAACACACAAATCAAACAATCAGGTTTTCAGCCTTACTTCGTTGCGGTAACCTGGCCTCTTATTTCTCCGCCGCCATGTGCCGCGGTATGAACATTTGCATACCATTTACCTGCAAGAAAATCTGTTTCCTGGGCATCGGTTAACGTGGCAGTACCACTTGCCGTTCCTGCATTGCCATTGTTGTTTAAGGTAAACGGAACAGCAATTGATGCATTCGATCCGGCTGTAGCAGGCCCGTGAAAATGCGCCAGTGTTGCAGGCCCTGAAAGATTGCTCCAGCTTACATTATACGTAAGCACATTGCTGTTAGCATCGTAAGTACCCGTAACGGTTCCAGTACCTGCCGTAGTAACCGCCGGAACTTCCTGGTCGCCGTTCATTGTGGCGCTTATGGTGTACATGTTGGTGTTGGTATTATCGTCGTCCTTACTGCAGCTAACCAAAATAGCCAAAAGGAAAAGAACAAGAATGGAGGAACTGAACAGAACAAAATTTTTACGTTTCATGGTTATAGTTTTTGTTTAAAAACAGCAGCCTTACTGTTTTTGTGGCCGCAGCTTGTTTATAGATACGTGTTCCGTACAGGTAGGGTTGGCATGGTGGCTAAAAGAAGCAACAGCGAGTTGTATTGCGGCAAGTGTGATTAATTGTTAAAAGATTTTCAGGAACTGCAATTTGCAAAGCAATTTGTATAACTTTTGCACCGTTATCGAGTCAGTGTTTAAAGTAAAAAATACAATCGCTATACCTTAAACCTTTATCTTATACCTTTATTTTGTATGAACAACCATTTATCCATGTCCGCCGATTTTGAAAGGCAAAAAAATATACAGGCTTCGGCTATTACTGCAGGCATAGCTGCCTTGCTGCTGTTTATTTTTATTTGGGTGAAGCTGACCATACCACAAGAAGAAAAGCCGCCTGTAGACGATTATATGGAAGTAGCATTACCAGACCAGCCTTTGGAAGATATAAACCTGGGAAATAATGATGTTGGCTCGGGAAAAGTACAGCCCATTGTTACCGGTACGCCAAGTTCTGCTCCTGTTGCCAGTACGGCCGGGCCGGTAAGAGGCGAGTCGCACGAGCAGACAACGAAAGACATGGAAACTGATGATAAGTCGGATGGTGCGCCTGTTGTAAAACCTACCACGCCTAACCCGCAGGCGAAAGAAATAACTACCAATGCCAATCCGCAAACAGTTGCTAAACCACAGCCAAAATTGCGGGCCGGTGCGCAAATGACCAGCGCCAGGGGTGGCGGTAATGGTGGCAACACCAGTGCCCCGGGGTATGACAGGCCCGGCGGCCAAGGACCGGGCGATGGCCCCGGCGATAAAGGCGCTTACAATGGCAATCCAAAAGGAAAAAATTTTGGTGTAAAAGAGTTTAGTATTCCCAGCCAAAGCTTTGAAGATGATTTTAACCAAAATGCCAAAATAGCAATGGAAATAGTAACAGACGCCGATGGCAAAGTTGTTTCTGCTACCTATACATCCAAAGGTTCTACAGGTACTGCCACCGAATCAATGAAAGATATTGCCCGCAGAAGAGCCTACCAATTAAAAGTGGGTCCCGATATGAGAGGGACGGTGATCTTTAATTTTAAAGTAAGAGGTTAAAGGCAACAGCAATATTTTTGCTGCTGTGAATTATACTGAAACAATAGACTATTTATATCACAAGCTGCCCATGTTTAGCCGCATGGGCAGTGCCGCATTTAAGAAAGACCTTACCAACATCCGCATCCTTTGTGAACACCTTGGCAACCCACAATTAAAATTTAAAACCATTCATGTTGGCGGCACCAATGGCAAAGGCTCTGTAAGCCACATGCTGGCCGCAGTTTTACAAACAGCCGGCTATAAAACCGGGCTATACACTTCGCCGCATTTATATGATTTTAGAGAACGCATTAAGGTGAACGGCGCAATGGCCGAAGAAGATTTCGTTGTTGATTTTACAAAAAAAATACAACCGCTGATTGAAGTAATAGAACCCAGCTTTTTCGAGATCACGGTGGCTATGGCCTTTGACTATTTTGCACAGCAACAAGTGGATGCAGCTGTTATTGAAGTGGGCCTGGGCGGACGGCTGGACAGCACCAACATTATTACACCCCTGTTATCTGTTATCACCAACATTGGCTGGGATCATACCAATATGCTGGGCAACTCTTTGCAGGAAATTGCAGGAGAAAAAGCAGGCATCATTAAACAACATGTTCCTGTGGTTATTGGCGAAACGAAAGAAGAAACAAGGCCTGTGTTTACAGCAAAGGCACAACAAATGAACGCTCCTGTTTTGTTTGCCGAAGAGCAATACAAACCCATTTCGCATGAATGGAAGGACAACCATTTAATTTTAAAAATTACGGATGATAAAGAAAGTAAAGCTTGCACTTTTGAATTAGACCTGCCCGGTATTTACCAACAGAAAAACCTATGCACCGTTTTAACTGCTGTTGATGCGCTGAAAAATTTTTTTTCAATTTCAGATGAGCAGATTGCAAATGGGTTGAAGAAAACAAAAGAACTGACAGGGCTGAAAGGCCGGTGGGAAGTAGTTCGCCAGCACCCCACTGTGGTTTTAGAAGTGGCGCACAACAAAGACGGCATGGAACAAATGCTGCAACATTTACAAAACATCCGCTATAAAAAACTACACCTTGTTATGGGCATGGTAAAGGATAAGGATGTTACTACCATACTGAAGTTGTTACCCAAAGATGCCAACTATTATTTTACGCAGGCGCATATTCCACGGGCATTAGATGCACATGAACTGCAGAAAAAGGCAGAAACATTTTTTTTGAAAGGGACTGTTGTTGAAGATGTAAACACCGCTTTGCAGCAAGCGTTACAAAAGGCCGATGCTAATGATTTGATCGTTGTATGCGGCAGCATTTTTTTGGTAGCAGAAGTGGACCGCAGGTTGGATTGATTTGAGCGGTAGGAATGTGCTTAACACAAATTAGCGTTGCCTGGAATGCAGTTGCTCAGTACTGCACCACGCCTAGCTTTTCCAGTGCATAAAAAATAGTTGTCGTATGCAAAGCCTGCACAATTTTGTTTTCTTTGACCATTTGTTTCACTTCGTCAATGGTGTAAACAACTACTTCTACATCTTCGGTAGCATCTAAACTTTGCTCGGCTACCTTCTCTCCTTCTTTGACAAGGTACATATACATGTAATTATTGCTGGTGGCAGGATTGGCGCTAATCTTACCCATGAATTCAAAAGATTGAAAAACATAACCTGTTTCTTCTTTTAATTCTCTTGCAATCGCCACCTCAGGTGTTTCGCCTTTATCAACTACGCCACCCGGCAACTCTGTGCTCACTACACCCAGACCATGGCGGTATTGTTTTACCATCACCACCTTATTATCTTTTGTCAAGGCAAAAGCGCTTACCCAGCTTGGATATTCAAGAATATAATAAGCAGGCATCAGTCTTCCATCGGGCAGTTCGCATTTTTCTTTGCGTATGGTCAGCCATGGCTCATTAAATAAATATTCCGATGCTAAAACTTTCCACTCCATATTTTTCTTTTTATTGAACAACTTCAAATAACCCATTCACAATTTGAAACAACTTTGCAGGCTTTTAATTCCATCCCATCCTTTCTCTCAACGCTGTAATGTGTGCTACGTGATGGCGGCTATGCCACGCATACATACCCAGTAAAAACCAAAGCGTCATCTCTTTTTTATGTTCGGGATGATAGACCGTCTTATTCCAATCCTGCTCCGTAAAAGACCTTAAAAATTCATACCAGCGTTGATGCAATGCATACAACAAAGTAATAGAAACATTGATGGGCAAATTTTGCACATCGGTGGTTTGTGCCCACAATTTTTCTTCGTAAGGACGAATGGTTGGATTCTCTTCGGTGTATCCCAGCTTAAATCTAACATAGGCATTCATGTGGCTGTCGGCAACATGATGCACTAATTGATGAACGGTCCAGCCACCTTCACGATAAGGTGTTTGCAGTTGCTGCTCATCTAAATTATTTACGGCCGCTTCAATTGCGTTAGGGAGAAATTGTATGTCGGCCAGCCATTGTTCTTTTTGCTTTTCAGAAAAAGGCTGTGGCTCGTATTTACCAATGGGATAACGAAGGTCTGTGTTCATAAATTTTATTAGATAAATTGCATCGGGTTACATCAATGTTGCACAAACGAATTTGAACGGACTTCGAGATCAAGAAAAGAATATCGTTATGAGAAAAGTATTTTTCTTTCAAATCTTTTAATCCGAAAAATCATGGTTCAGACGATCTTGATCAGCTCAATATCAAACATTAAAGTAGCGCCGCCGGGAATACCACCGGTTCCATAATCACCATAAGCCAAATGCGATGGTATCCACAAACGCCAGGTGCTGCCTTCAGGCATTAATGGCACCACCTCCTGCCAGCCTTTAATGAGTGCAGACAAAGGTGCCGTAAAAGGCTGGTTGCGTTTGAAAGAACTATCGAATTCTTTGCCATCTAAAAGACAGCCGCGGTAATGGGCTTTTATAGTGCTGTTGCTGTTTGGCCGTGGTCCATTTCCTTCTTTCAATACAGCATACTGAATACCGTTAGGCAATTCTGTTACGCCTTCTTTTGTTTTGTTTTCAGTCATAAAAGCCATTCCTGCTTCTTTCTCTGCTTTCAGCTTTTCATCGCGAAAGCCTCTTAATTTATCTTGCAAACTCATACTATTATTTTTATGAAATTGATATAAGAATTTTTATCAGCCGGCATTAATCTTCTCTCAGGGATTTTCCTGTTAAGTGAATGAACACGTCTTCGAGGTTTGCTTTTTTTACTTCCTTAGGTCTTTCAAAACCTGTAGCCACCAACTCATCAATTAATTTATCGGGTGTGTTGAGGGCAACAATTTTTCCACTGTCAACAATAGCTACCCTATCGCACAAATATTCAGCTTCGTCAAGATAATGCGTAGTTAATATAATGGTTGTGCCCTTTGAACGAATATCACGAATAAGCTCCCACAAATTTCTGCGTGCCTGCGGGTCAAGGCCGGTTGTCGGTTCATCTAAGAAAATAATTTTTGGATTATTGATCAAGGTAGTGGCAATGGAAAAACGTTGTTTTTGACCACCGCTTAATTCTTTTACTTTTGATTTCGCTTTATCACGCAAGTTCACACTGTCCAGAATTTCCATGGCACTGGCTTTGCGATTGTATAAGCCGGCAAACAAATCGATCAGCTCAATTAAATTCAGGTTTGGATAAAAGCCGCTGGTTTGTAATTGCACACCAATGATCTTTTTTATTTCATTAGGCTGTTCATCAAGGTTAAAACCATTTACCCAAATTTCGCCTCCGGTCTTTTCACGAAGCGTTTCAATGATCTCCAGCGTAGTGGATTTTCCGGCGCCATTAGGGCCCAGCAAACCAAATATCTCACCTTCCTCCACATCAAATGAAATTCCCTTTACCGCTTCAAAGCTTCCGTAATTTTTTACCAGGTTTTGAACCGAGATTATTTTTTTTCCTTCCATCTTAAAAATTTATAACAATCATTGCTCAACTTAATTCTGAACGTACAAGTGAGTGACACAACAAAAGTTGATAGTAGCAATGTAGGCGAATAAAAAAATTAACGGCACCAAATATCTTATTGACCTTTCACCTCTTCTTGCCTGCAAAGATGCTGTTCCAGTTCTTCCATCATGCCCTTGCTGCCTACAAAAAACCCCGACCGCTGGTGCAATTCTGTTGGCTGAATATCTAAAATGCGTTGTTCTCCGTTAGTGGCTTTTCCACCAGCCACTTCCACTATAAAAGCAAACGGATTGCACTCGTACAACAAGCGCAGTTTTCCTTTTGGTTTTTCAATGGTTGGCGGATACATAAAAATGCCTCCCTTGATCAGGTTGCGATGCACATCGGCCACCATACTGCCAATATAGCGTTGCGTATATGGTCCACCGTTATCTTTTGTTTTATTTTGACACTGCGTAATATATTTTTTTACCGGCTCGTTGTACTGGAAAAAATTTCCATGGTTGACAGAATATATTTTTCCCCATTCCGGGCACTTAATATCGGGATGGCTCAAACAAAATTCACCAATGGAAGGATCGAGTGTAAAGCCATTAACACCACGGCGTGTAGCATACACCAGCATGGTGGAAGAACCATAAATAACATAGCCTGCCGCTACCTGGTTTTTGCCTTTTTGCAAAAAATCTTCACGCACCACAGGCGTGCCTCTGTCCGATACACGGCGATAAATACAAAAGATCGTTCCTATAGAAACGTTCACATCAATATTGCCACTGCCATCAAGCGGATCGAACATGCAAACATATTTTGAATTGCGGCTTACGGCATCGTCAAAAGCAACAAAATCATCCAACTCTTCACTGGCAATGCCGGCACAGCTTACGCCGCGTTGCAGTACTCCCATGAACTGGTTATTGGCATATATATCCAGCTTTTTCACTTCCTCGCCCTGCACATTCATGGTCCCATGATCACCTAAAATATCCACAAGGCCGGCTTTATTCACCTCTACATTTACCCGTTTGGCCGCAAGGCCAATGTCACGCAATAAAGAACTCAATTCACCCGTAGCCTGCGGAAACTGCCGCAGCGACTGTATAGTAAATTCGTCAAGCGTAGAAACCTGTCTGTTTGGACTCATGCAATCGTTTTTTTGATGAACAAATGTAGGGTGAAAAACGGGTTTTGAGTTTTAGGCTTTGGGTTTTGAGCATTAAGTTGATACAACTAAAGTTTGAGATTGATTAACTATAAATTTTTGTACTGAGCGGAAATACTGCTATCATCGTTCGTTGCGTCGCACACTTTTACATCCAGTAATTCTACTGAGCTGTCGAGGTATCAGCATCGTGCAGTATTCATGTTTTTCAGGCCAGCTTTTATGTTGTGGCACTATTCAAAAAGCAGATTCTTATGACCCGGAACTGTACGCTTTATTCATCATTTAAGCATCTTTGCCGAAACTTGGATTTTTCATGAAGGTTTTCAAATTTGGTGGTGCCTCAGTTAGTACAGCAGAAAGAATTAAAAATGTTGCACAGATTTTAAAAAAATATGAGCATGAAAAACTGCTGGTAGTGATCTCTGCCATGGGCAAAACCACCAATGCGCTTGAAAAAGTAGCAGAAGCTTTTTTTAACAGTGAAAAGGAAAAGGCATTACAATTATTCCATGATATCAAGCAACAACATTTAGACATTGCGCAGCAGCTTATCAGCCACTCAACCGCTCAACCTGCCAACTCACTTTCCACTCACCACTTATCACTCTCCGATTTTTTCACCGAAATAGAATGGCTGCTGCACGACAGGCCTGTTCGTGATTTTGATTACTATTACGACCAGATTGTTTGTGTAGGCGAATTACTTTCTACAGCCATTGTCAGCAACTATTTAAACGAAGCAGGTGTGCAAAACAAATGGATGGATGTACGGGACATTATTCGCACTGATGACAATTTTCGTGATGCAAAAATTGACTGGTCATTCACTGCTGAGAAAGTAGCACAACAAATAAAACCCTTGTTCACTCAAAACAATATCGTTTTAACCCAAGGTTTTATTGGGGCTACCGATGAAAATGAAAGTACTACTTTAGGCAGGGAAGGCAGCGATTACACAGCCGCTGTTTTTGCCAATCTTTTAGATGCAGAAAGCCAAACCATTTGGAAAGATGTACAAGGCGTGATGAATGCCGACCCTAAACAATACGCAAACGCCAAATGGATTGAAGAACTCAATTACAGGGAAGTGATTGAAATGGCCTATTACGGTGCCCAGGTTATACACCCTAAAACCATTAAACCGCTGCAAAACAAAAGCATCCCTTTGTATGTGCGTTCATTTATAGAACCTGATGCCAAAGGCACTTATATACACAACAAAAATATCCGTCTCCTGCCTCCTATTATTGTTTACAAACACAAACAAGTGTTGATACAACTAAGCTCAAAAGATTTTTCTTTTGTAGAAGAAGGGTTGACTGAAAAATTGTATAAGATTTTTGACCAGCTGAAGTTCAAACCGCACCTTACGCAAAATGCAGCTATTAGTTTGTTGTGTGTAGTGGATGACCATGCAGAAAAAATTGAACAACTGGCGCATCAGGCATCAAAGCTTTTTGACGTGCTGGTAACCAAAGAGCTGACCTTGCTTACTATCAGGCATTATAATCAACAATTACTGAAAGAATTATGCGATGATTGTGAGATCATTCTGCAACAACAAACACCGGAAACAATACAGGTGGTGATGAAGGCTGAGAAGCTGAAGGCATGAGAGGTTGAAAACTTTAGTGTAATATTTCCGCTAATATTTTATTGATCTCAGCAGCTCTGTTCAGTATCATGAGGTGGCCAGCTTTGCGAATAATGTGTGTTGGCCTGGTAAAGCGGAGCGGCAATATTTCATCATAGCTGCCGTGTATATGAAATGTGTTTTGCGGAGGCGTTGTGAATTGCCAGTTTAAAACCGCACCTAAGGCCCATCGCATAAAAGGCACGTCCATATTGCGTATCATTGACTCCAGCATCTTTTTGTCTTCTGTTGTTTTTGCACTGAAAAAACGTTTTATCAATGAAGTTTGCTTAACAATTGAAACCGGTAAAAATTTGTGCAGTTGCAATTTTCCCAGCAACCGGTAATATTTAGGAAGATGACCTGATGAAGAAATACTGGAGATCAAAATAGTATGTGCCGGTTGTAAATGACTGGCAATTTCTACAGCCATCATGCCACCCAGAGACAAACCGATAAGAGAAAATTTTTCTGAAGTGTCAATCTTCTGGGCAAGGCGCAATGCATACTGTGCCAGTGTTTCGTTTTTCAGCGGTGGAATCCAATCTAAATAAACTGGTTGGTATGGAGAAGGCAGTTGTATATTTTTGAATACTCTTCTGTCGGAGCCAAGGCCACTGATAAAATATAATTTCAA
>JBQCJM010000311.1:0-3613 GCA_051952715.1 Flavisolibacter sp. | reverse complement strand
ATAAATATTTAGCACAGGCGGGAGTGTATAATGTTGAGTAGGTCTTAAGGAACAATCCATAAGGAACAAGGGAGGCCAGTTATTAAATTTAATAGAACATAAATACTGCATTCACTTCTTGTACCTTGTATCTTAAATCTTAAATCTCACTATGGCTGAAGTTTCAAACAGCAAATTATTACAACAGATCCAGGGCATCCGACAATTGAAGGATGCCCTTGTTGTTTTGGTAAAGACCGAATGGAATGCCGGTATTGTTGATGAACTGGAGAATGGTTGTAAAAAAATATTAGCGCAGTATGGTGTTGCTTCAAAAACCATTGTAGTTCCCGGTGCGGTAGAAATTCCTTTTGCCATTCAGCAGTGCTGGGCCAATTCTAATGCGCCTTCTGCATTCATTGCATTGGCCTGTGTTATCCGCGGCGGCACGCCCCACTTCGATTATGTATGCCAGTCTATAACACAAGGCATCACCCAATTAAATCTTTCAGTGGAAGTGCCAACGATATTTGGTGTATTGACCGTTGACAATGACCAACAGGCTAAAGAAAGAATAGGAGGCGTGCATGGACATAAAGGAGAAGAAGCCGCTATTACCGCTTTGAAAATGATGGTGCTGAATCAACAATTGAAGGAAGGAAATTTAAAATGAAGGTTCAACTATTTATTCCCTGCTTTGTAGACCAGCTGTATCCGCAAACAGCTTTCAACATGATCAAGGTGTTGGAAAAAGCCGGTTGCGAGGTCAGTTATAATCCCAATCAAACCTGCTGCGGACAACCCGCTTTTAACGCCGGTTTTTGGGATGATGCCAGGGCCGTGTGCAGTAAGTTTTTAAAAGATTTCGATTCCGGTAAAATCATTGTTGCACCCAGTGCCAGCTGTGTGGGCTTTGTAAAAAACTATTACACTAAGCTGTTCGATAATTCTTCTTTGCACAATGAAGTAAAGGCCATAGGACAAAACATTTTTGAACTGTCCGATTTTTTGGTGAACAAATTAGGCATCACCAACTTTGGTGCGGAACTGAATGGCAAAGCTACTTATCACGATTCCTGCGCAGGCCTTCGCGAATGCAGGATCAAAAACGAGCCGCGGCAATTATTACAGAACGTGAAGGGTTTGGAAATTATTGAAATGGAAGACGTGGAAACCTGCTGTGGTTTTGGCGGCACCTTCGCCGTTAAGTTTGAACCTATTTCCATTGGCATGGCCGAACAAAAAGTGGAACATGCCTTAGCCACCGGCGCCCAATACCTCATCTCCACCGATCTTTCGTGTTTGATGCATTTGCAGGGTTATATTGATAACAAAAACTACGATCTAAAAACCATGCATATTGCTGATGTATTAGCCGGAGAAAATTTGTAGTTTATATTTCATTTCAAAAACCAAAACCGATCTTCTGCTTAAGAAAATTCCATACAATACCATTTACATTTCATTGTTGATTGTATTGTTCTTCCTGGTCATTTTTTCTGCGGCCACCGGTGCCGTTGATCTTTCCTTTGGTGAGATATTCAATATCATCCGTCATAAATTGGGTAGCGATGCTGTTGTTGTAAACCCGGTGCACGAAGGTTTGTTTTTTCAAATCCGCCTGCCCCGGACATTGCTTTGTGTTTTTGTTGGTGCCGCTTTATCGGTTTCCGGTGCTTTAATGCAATCGCTGTTTCGTAATCCTATTGTAGAACCCGGGCTTATTGGTACTTCTGCCGGATCGGCGCTGGGAGCGGCTTTGCTTATTGTGTTGGGTAAAAATGCTTTCTTCAATAACATTGCTTTTTTAGGCGACCTGCTAATGCCTTTTTGCGCTTTTATTGGCGGATTGATAGCAACGCTGTTGGTGTATTATTTTTCCGCTTCCCTCAATCGTGTCAATATTTCCATCATGATCCTTGCGGGTATTGCCATCAATGCTATAGCCAATGGCGCTACAGGTTTTTTGGCTTACATAGCCCGTGATCCGCAGGCAAGGTCCATCACATTCTGGAATTTGGGTTCTTTATCAGGTGCCAACTGGCAGGCGGTTGTATTTGTGGGTGTTTCTACCTGCGCTGGCTTTTTATTGGCCCTGCGCTTTGCAAAAGCATTGAATGCTTTACAGCTGGGCGATGCGGAAGCAGGGTACCTCGGTGTTCATACAGAACGGTTAAAAATAGCTGTCATTCTTGTCAATACTTTATTGGTTTCGGTCGCCACTTCGCTTGTGGGCATCATTGCTTTTGTGGGTTTGATCGTCCCGCATTTATTACGTTTGCTAAAGGGTTCCGATAATCGTTATTTAATTATTGGGTCGGCCTTGCTGGGCGCCGTTATTTTAATTGCCACCGATATGGTTTGCCGCATCATCATTGCCCCGGCCGAAATGCCTATTGGCATTGTTACCGCTTTTATTGGGGCTCCTGTTTTTTTGTGGTTGTTAAGCCGTTTAAAAAACAATGGACAAAAAGGAGGTTTTTATGCTTAGGGCAGCAAACATTTCTTTCAAAGCAGGCAACAAGATTTTGTTGCACGACACCAGCATCCATTTTGCGCCGGGAAGATTTCATGTGGTGATGGGCGCCAATGGTGCAGGCAAATCAACCTTGCTAAAATTGCTGGCCGGCGATCAAAAACCTTCTTCCGGAAAAATATATTTCGGCCATAAAGAGTTAGACCAGTATTCAAAAAAAGAACTGGCAACCAGGCGGGCCGTTCTGTCGCAGCATTACAATATTACGTTTCCCATTACGGCCAATGAAATTGTGCTGATGGGCAGGTATCCTTATTTTACGGCAAGCCCCACCAGAAAAGATGTATTGATTCAGCAGGAAGTGATGCAACTGATGCAGGTGGCAGATTTTGCAGAAAGAGATTATAATACCTTATCAGGCGGCGAAGCACAGAAGGTGCAAATGAGCCGTGTGCTGGCGCAGATATGGAATGATGAAAAGGGAGAGGAGAAGATCTTATTTTTAGATGAACCGGTTTCGCATTTGGATGTAAAGTACCAGTACCAGTTATTGCAAACAGCAAAGAAGCTATGCAGCGAACATACAACGGTGATTGCTGTATTGCATGACATCAATCTTGCCATTTCATTTGCCGACAGCATTGTATTTATGAAAGCCGGGAAAATTGTTCATGAAGTGGATGAACTTGCCGCCATTAACACTGCTATGATCGATGAAGTATTTGATGTGAGGTCAAAAATTATTTATCCAGAAGGACATAAGCCGGTGGTGATATTTTGAGAAAGAAGAAGTGAGACAAAACATGGTTGGTAATTTTTTGTTTAGCTGCAACCTTATGGAAAATGCCGCTTTATTCATCTGATAATTGTGAAATACTTTATTTTAATTCTCTTGGCTTTTATTGCCGCTATTTATATTTTTCTTTTGCTGGCTGTAAATGACGATAAGCGTTGGTTCCAGAAGTTTTCTCAAGGTTGGAATAAGGCATCTTCTGATACTGCAATTTTTGATAGCCTGCACCATAAAGTACAAGTCCTAAGTTTGACGGAAGCATTAACGAGTGACTGTTTTTGGGATAGGACAAATGAACGTGGCGTTATCGGCGGACTTAACTCTTGCTATAGATTCCTTTCTAATGGGCAATGTTTCTTTTACTA
>JBQCJM010000310.1:0-8621 GCA_051952715.1 Flavisolibacter sp. | reverse complement strand
GGACAGAAATTTTGTTGACACGTCGAAACCTGTCTGGAATTATTCTATTCTCTACGACGACGACATTGCCACCTATCAGAATGGCACACACTATAATTTGTATAAAAAATTCGGCTCAAAAAGATTAACCGTATTAGAAAAAGAAGGTTATTATTTCTGCGTTTGGGCGCCTAACGCCACAAAGGTTTCTGTAACAGGAAATTTCAATGACTGGAATAAAAATTCACACCAGCTTCATCCGCGTTGGGATAAAAGTGGTATTTGGGAAGGATTTATTCCCGGCATTAAAAAAGGTGAATTATACAAATACAATATTTGCGGCTACGAAGGAACAGAAACAGAGAAAGGCGATCCTTTTGCCAACTTTTGGGAGAAGCGGCCGCTGACATCATCCATCACCTGGGAATTTAATTATGAATGGAATGATGCGGCATGGATGAAGCGACGCAAAAGATACAATTCATTGGATGCGCCATGGAGTGTGTATGAAGTGCATTTGGCAAGCTGGATGCGGCCTGACAGGAACAACGAAGAAGCGTATAACACATACGGCCAAATGGCTGAACTGCTGGTGCCTTATGTGAAAGAAATGGGATTTACGCATGTGGAGCTGATGCCGGTGATGGAACATCCTTTCGACGGAAGCTGGGGTTATCAGTGCACAGGTTTCTTTGCACCTACGTCGCGGTTTGGTGCACCCGAAGATTTCATGTATTTAATTGACCAGTTTCACCAGGCAGGCATTGGTGTGATATTAGATTGGGTGCCTTCACATTTTCCTTACGATGCACACGGCTTGTTCATGTTTGACGGAACACACACGTACGAATATGCCGACATGCGCAAAGGCTTTCATCCCGATTGGAATAGTTATATTTTTAATTACAAGAGGGGAGAAGTAAAATCTTTTTTAATCAGCAGCGCCAGGTTTTGGTTTGATATTTTTCATATTGACGGTATACGTGTAGATGCCGTTTCGTCAATGTTGAAACTGAATTACTCACGCAATGAAGGAGAGTGGGAACCCAACGAATTTGGCGGCAATGGCAACCTGGAAGCCATTGAATTCATTAAAGATTTGAACCAAACACTTTTCAGAGATTTTCACGACATACAAACCATTGCTGAAGAAGCCACTGATTGGCCGGGCATTTCAAAACCAACATTTGCAGGCGGACTGGGCTTTGGTATGAAATGGATGATGGGCTGGATGCACGACACGTTGGATTATTTTAAAATTGATCCACTTTTCCGTAAAGATCACCAGAACAAGTTTTCTTTTAGCATGATGTATTTCTACGATGAAAATTTCATGCTTCCTTTAAGCCATGATGAAGTGGTACATGGAAAGTCGCCCATGATCTATAAAATGCCCGGCGACGAATGGCAAAAATTTGCCAACCTGCGAACACTGTACACTTACATGTGGACGCATCCCGGTGCAAGACTTTTATTTATGGGCAATGAGTTTGGGCAAACATCGGAATGGAATTACAAATCTGAACTGGATTGGCATTTGCTGCAATATGATTTGCACAAAAATTTACAAACCTGTGTAAAGGACCTTAATCATTTGCTTACATCCCAGGAGGCTTTGTACATCAATCAGTTTAAGCCTGAAGGTTTTGAATGGATTGACCTTAACCACAGAGCCGAATCAGTAATTGTTTATAAGCGAAAAGGAAAAAACATAGCTGACGATCTATTGATCGTTCTTAACCTTACGCCTGTAGTGCGAATGGATTGGGAAATTGAAGTGGAAGAAAGAACCTATACCGAAGAAATATTTAATTCAGATGCTGCAAAATATGGTGGTACAGGCAATATTTATAACCCTAACATACGCACCGAAATCATAGATAAAAAAGAGAAAAAATTCCGGATAAAACTAAATCTGCCGCCGCTGGCTGCAATTGTTCTAAAGTAAAACACTTATTCTTTATAATTTTTCATTAAAAGATTTGATTTTACTATAAAATTTTGCCCTAAATTTTTATTTTCGGTACTTCGAAAAACCAATAAAGCATATCCTATGATTAAAGTGATCCTGACCAGTGCGGTTCTCGGCATATCTACATTCATCTTCGCACAAGCTGATAGCTCCATTTATTTTTTACAAAAAGGAATTGAAGAGAAAGGCAAGGGACGACGCATGGAGTCCTTAAAGCAATTTGAAAAAGCCTACAGCTATAATAATAACAGCAAAGAAGTAGTGAGCGAATTGGCAGCTGCATATTTGGATCTTCGTCGTTATGCACAAGCAAGAGAAAGGTATTTACAGTTGGAGCAGTTGGGCGATAAAACAGACAACACTTATAAGCAGTTAATGCTTTTGTCTTTCAACATGCGGCAATTTGATGACGCTATAAAATATGCCGGCCAGTTAAAGAAGAATAATCCCGCCGAGAAAATAGCATTCTACGTAGGCAAAGCTTTTTATGAAAAAGAAGACCTGGGCAATGCCATTAAATATCTGGACGCTGCTGCAAAAGAAGATGATCAGAATGCAGAAATTCCTTACATGGTAGCAAAGGCTTATGCAGATATGCAGAACTATAAATCAGCAATTCCCTATTTTCAAAAAGCGGTGAAATTAAATCCCAGCCAAAGCTATTGGATCTACGAAATGGCTTTGATTTATTACGCTGCCAATGACGATCAAAATTCGTTAAAATACATGCTGGAAGCAGGGGAAAAAGGCTTAAAAAAAGATAACGCTTATATGCAGAACCTGGCGACAGCTTACATCAATACAGGCCGGTTTAATGAAGGCGTTAATGTATTGCTGGATCTATTAAAACTTCGCCCCAGCGATCAAAACATTATATACACAATTGCCGAAGCTTACTACAACGCCAAAAAGTATGATGATGCCATTAATTATTATGATGAAGTTTTAAGACAGAACAAGCAAAACGCTGATGCTCTATACATGATAGGCATGTGCTATCAAAAGAAAGGAGAGAAACAAAAAGGGATGCAGCTTTGCGATAAAGCTATTGAAATGGATCCCAGCCTGCAAAGCCTGAAACAAAAGAAAGAAATGCCAGGCTTTTAAACCATGATCTGCAGTGTTGTAAGGTTAAGATTAAAACATTCACTATAATAAAAGAGGCTTCACACAATTGAAGCCTCTTTTATTAACAACAAACATATTCAATTGTAAATACAGGGCAGATGTTTTACATTCTTTCCGGTACTTTAATGCCCAATAAATGCATGGCGTCTTTGATAACACCGGCCGTGAGCTGGCAGATTTGTAACCGTAATTTTTTCTTCTCCTGGTTTTCGGCTTTTAGAACACTATGTGCTGTGTAAAAAGTATTATAAGTTTGAGCAACACTATAAATGTAATTAGCAATAGTTGAAGGATTATACTCCAATGCCGCCTGCTGAACCATCTCGGGATATTGCTCTAGCAATAACAGCAATTCTTTTTCTAAGGGTAACAGCTCCAAACTCCAGGCTTTAAACTCCAAACCTTCTGCCGCTTCCTTTCTTAAGATGGATTTTATCCTTGCATGTGTATATTGAATGAATGGGCCGGTGAATCCATGAAAGTCTATAGATTCTTCCGGATTGAAAACCATTTTCTTTTTAGGATCAACTTTTAAAAGGAAAAACTTCAATGCGCCAAGTGCAATGGTTTCATACAGTTCGTTTAATTCTTCATCAGTAAAGTCCTCTACTTTACTTTTTTCTGCAGTTTTCTTTCTGGCTTCGGCTACCATTTCATCAACCAGATCGTCAGCATCAACCACTGTGCCTTCACGGCTTTTCATTCGGCCGCTTGGCAGTTCTACCATACCATAACTTAAATGATAAATACCGTCTGCGTAGGGCTCACCTAATTTTTTCAGAATGAGCTTTAGCACTTTCATGTGATAGTTCTGTTCATCACCAATAACGTAAATACTTTTGTCGTAATGAAACTGTTCATATTTCTGATGCGCCAGTCCCAGGTCCTGCGTGATATAAACCGATGTGCCGTCTTTACGTAAAACGAGTTTTTCATCAAGACCTTCGTTGGTCAGATCAATCCAAACGCTGCCGTCCTCTTTTTTAAAAAACACACCTTTTTCCAAACCTTCTTTCACAAACTCCCGTCCCAATAAATAGGTTTCACTTTCATAGTAAGTTTTGTCAAAGTCACTGCCAATGCGTTTATAAGTAATATCAAATCCTTCGTAAACCCAACCATTCATTTCGCTCCAAAGCTGCATCACTTCTGGTTGTCCGGCTTCCCAATCTACCAGCATCTGCTGCGCTTTTTGCATGATAGGCGCATTGCGTTCGGCTTCTTCTTTGGTTTGTCCGGCATCAATAAGTTCCTGCATTTGCTTTTTATGCTCATTGCTAAACTTTACGTAGTAATCACCTACAAAGTGGTCGCCTTTTTTGTTGGTGCTTTTCGGCGTTTCTCCATTACCAAACAGTTGCCAGGCTATCATACTTTTGCAAATGTGAATGCCCCGGTCATTAACGATGCAGGTTTTCTTCACATCATTGCCTGTTGATTTCAATATTTCGGCAACACTCCATCCCAAAAAATTATTGCGCAAATGTCCCAGGTGCAAAGGTTTATTGGTGTTAGGAGAGGAGTACTCCACCATTACTTTTTGTGTAGGAGCAATTTGTTTTTCGATTTCTTTTTTTGAGAAATTATCGCCCAAAAATTGCTTAAAATAATTATCACTTACCGAAAGGTTCAAGAAACCCTTAATCACATTATAGGCGGTAAATAAATGACTGTTGCTGGTCAACAGGTCGTCGCCAATTTGTTTTCCCAATTGTTCCGGAGAACCTTTCAACTGTTTTATAAAGGCAAATAGAACAATGGTATAATCGCCTTCAAACTCTGGTTTGGTTTGGTTTACCAATATATCTTTAGCGGGTATAGAAATCTTGTAAATTGCTTCAATGCTTTTTGCCGCGGCTTCCTTTATTGTCTGTGTAAGGCTCATACTGTTCTTTATGATTTGCGCCGCAATTTAAGAATTCGTTGGCAGAGCGGCGATGGAGCTTTAACCATAGTTAACGAATTTGATTGGAAAAGCCGGAAAATAGCCACTATTTTCGCAGCTTTCATGCGCAGGATACACCATACAATACGCAGATCAATTTTTGCAGTGCTGGATGTTTTTTATCCGCTGTTTAAACGGTTTATGCCTTTGCAAACCTATCATTATGCAGCCTGTGGCGGTGGTAATACTTTACTGAGCCTGCTGATTTATTTTCTTTCTTACAATTTCATTTTAAATAAAGAAGTGCTGCATTTAGGCTTCATTGCTTTTAAGCCACACATTGCAGCCCTATTCATCGCTTTTATCATCACTTTTCCCATTGGGTTTTATCTCAGCATGTTTGTAGTTTTCCAGGGATCGTATTTAAAAAGAAGGGTCCAGTTTTTCCGGTATTTCTTAGTAGTGCTAGGCAGCATGACCATTAATTACATTTGCCTTAAAATTTTTGTAGAATCTTTTGGCTGGTACCCTACGCCATCGCAAATATTAACTACCGGCATCGTTATTTGCTTCAGCTATTTTTCGCAACGTCATTTTTCTTTTAAAGTAATTAAACCCGCTAAAGAGACAGAGCAAATGAGTGCTTAGAGAATTTCAAAATTTCAAATTAATTTCCGATACCATTACACGTAAATTACCAACGCAATTGCTTCTGATCAGTAAGTGCTGCGGCAGGGCATGAACGGCTGTAAGTTTCAAATCATTCACAGTTCCTGAACCTCTAATACCTTTTGTCCATTCCTTATTCAGCCATGTATTTAATGTTGAAGTGGCGGTGTGATAATAATCCGTTAGCTCGAAAGACGTATATTTTTTTAATTCACTGATTATGCGGTTATTGAAAAGCCATTTTGCAGTTTTTAACAGCAGGTTCTTTGTCTTTAAATCGTAATCCAAATCCTGTACTTCAATTGTTTTTTTTTCTGCATTGTAAACCGGCTTACCTGTAAAGAAAACAGTGCCGTTGAACGAGCCTGTAAAATCCAGCCTTATCTGCATATCTCCGTCTTCATTACCAGACACCACCGTATTTTCGATTACAATATGTTTTTTAAAAATGCCTTCTGATACATCGAAACGTTTATTGACCAGATAGCCGTTTAACACTTTACTTAGAGAATCGTACTGCAAAGCTGCTTCCAAATAAATATTAAAACCACCCGGATGATTGGCCGTAGTTAAATTAGGTACAGCAGAAATGGTTGCATCCGGTTTTTCAAAACTTACTACAGGTGTTGCCGAAATACCAATGTTAATATTAAGCAGGTTGTTTTTTGCATTGATATTTTCCATGCGCAAAGATTTTGGATGTAAACTAAAATAACCAATATTGGGAATAGCATATACATCGCTCATCATATTCCATGCCTGCTGCATAAAAGGTTTCAGGTTCATCATGCCGAAAGAATCTTCCATAGCTTTTTGGGAAAGGTCCAGTTCAGACTTTAACCCGCTCATCACGCTGGTAGTTACATCTTGCCCCCAAAAGCATACCGAACATTTATCCAGGGGCCTCGGTTCATTGCGAATGATCTTTGTGCTCAAAATATGATTGGGCAATAGTTTGAATGAACTGGTGAAACTCACATTTACCCTGCGTTCTGCCTCATCAAAACCACAGCGGCAGCCAGGTGTCCACGGCGATAAAACGGCACCATTAACGCAAACCCTTGTAGAACCAATGATCTGGTAATAGCCTGTAAAGACCAAATTAAGTGTAGTTCCGTTCATGCTCATTTTTAATGGCGAACGGCGGAAATGGTATTTATAACGTGTAGCACAATCGGATTGCACCCAGTCATTGGGATAATTAGGCGAAGTAAAAATCGTATCCACTTTTTTTTCGGCCAGTGCGTAAACAGGAGCGAGGTTGATTTGAATGGGAATATCTATTTGCGATTCGGGCAAGGAATCGATGGAAAGATTAGTGACTGTTTTTTGTGCTGCTGTAAAAAGAGAAAGGCAGATAGCAATAGATGCAAAAACAAATTTCATGGTGTGGATGCGTTGACCAAATATAAAACGCAAAAGGGAAGGAGCAACTGTGTGGGAAAGTTAATATTAAAATGATGCCTTGACCAGGTGGCAATGCTGGTGAGCTATACAATCCCTAAGGAAATCCATAGCAAGACACAAATGCTGATAGCTTTTGGTGCAGCCCATTTAACATAAAATGAAGTTATACGAATACGATGCGTAACTGATTCGTGCCGGCTTCCCAATTTGCTGCGGTTTTATTTAAAACACAAAAATAATAGCTCTATAAAACCGCAGCAAATTGGGAATAGCCGACACACCTACGTATCGTATTTGTATAACTCTATATTATGTTATACAGGTTTGCTTTGTGTGAGGGCGGCTGTTTTTATTTTTTTAAAACAAGGCAAACGTTTTGCAAAAACGTATAACCGTTTTGAAAAAACGGGAGAGGTAGGGTTGCCCTGCTTCCCGTCCGCAGGGCGAAGCGTTAGCCTTACGCCATTTAAGTTTACGGACATCCCGCCTCAAATACGTGAGATAAAATTTACAGGAGGATGAGTGTTATGTAATGACTATAGCACTCATAACGATACCAACGTTCCGAATGGAACGGGGGCAACAAGTGCTGGACTTAACCCAAGTGAATACTTTTCCAGAATGAGAAAAGAATGTGGTCATTGGAAACAATTGGCGTTAGCTAATTTGGATAACCCTAAACTATGTAGAAGATATGCTGCGGAGTGGAATAAAGCGTTAGCTTTATTCAAACAAAGATTCCACATCCTCATCACTGACACGATGTAATATTTCGGCTATAACCTTACCGTTTAATAACTTACTTACCTCAAGAGTATTGTCATCCCAAAACTTTAGCAGATACTCATTTAATCCACCAACAGCATTGTATTGTATTCTGAAAATATTCCGCACTGGATTGTAAAGCAAGTAGGTGAATTGCATAAATTCATCGAGACCCTCATGTTTAATCTGGAATACCCAATCTGGATAAGTTGTTTCATCTGGTGGCTCAAAAAACCAAATCATTGATTTGTTTGTAGTTTCCCATGCACCTGTAAGTTTCTGTGCAAATTCAAAAACTTCTGGAATTGGTTTGATTTTCATAAACAGTAGGAGGTTTTGGTACTTGCTAAAGTAGTGAAACTATCTTACGCCTTTACTCGTCACAAGAAGCCTTAGCCAAAAAAATAAAAACAAGGGCTGATCTGTGCGGTACGCCTGTTTAACATAATATAAATTATAGGTAATAAAACATTACCTTTGTCCAGCTTGTCTCAAATAAAAAGCCCAGCGACTGTGCTAATCATAATCGCTGGCTTTAATATTTTATCAAACTTTCAGGAGGATTTTTCTGCCTCAAGCACAACGGCTTCCGGGAGATTTAATTTCGCCACCGGTAGATCAATGATAAATTTAGATCCAACACCGATTTTACTTTCAGCAGTTATAAAACCGCTGTGCCGCTCTATAATTTTTTTACAAATAGACAAACCTACGCCGCTGCCTTCAAATTCGTGGTAGCTATGCAGCCGCTTAAAAACCACAAAGATTTCATTGACGAATTTGGGATCGAAGCCAATTCCGTTATCCTGAACAACG
>JBQCJM010000309.1:0-2139 GCA_051952715.1 Flavisolibacter sp. | reverse complement strand
AGCTTATACCTTTTAGTTTGCCCTCTGCTCCTTCTTCCAATTGTTTTCCTGTTACGGCGGACGCAGCAATTTTTAAGAAAGCCACCATTTTTCCTGTCTCAGCATCCCAATAATAAATATTGTTGGGCTGTACTTTTAATAAAGCAAGATTTGGGTCATCCACGCCATTTGGAAACCAGGCTTTAACCAAGGGCTTCCATTTGTCTTTAATAATTTTTTTGTCAGTAATTACATCAGCCTTTCCCCACACATCCATATAGCTTTCTTTGCCCGGATGTGCGTACACCAGATGAACCGTATTTTCTGCACTTACCTCTTCTACTTTTATAGAACGTACATCAGTAAAAAACCACAAACTGCCATTGTCCTCTACCTCAATAGTAGCCATTGGCCGGGTGTGATTATTTTCACGATTATTGGTAATAAACATACACACGTTTATATCCATTACCAGTTTTTTGAACTTTTTAGCAGCTTCATCATTTTCCAGATTCTTTTCCATAATAATTGTTTAGGAAAATGAGCATAAATAACATGCCATGAATTAGAAGGAATCAAGCAACTATCAATTTGTAATTGAAATAAGACTTGTGAGTACTATTGATCAGAAGCCAACATTTTGTTTTTTACAAGGATGCAAAGACTACTTGTCACCTACAAGTCCTTCTGTTACTTATTTTTCAGAAATAAGTCCAATTTTTTTTGAATGTAAAATAGCATCAGAACTATGCTGAAAAAAACAACAGGGAACGCCTGCGGCTTCAATTTTATATAGAACATCTCTTGCTTTTTGCTCGTTCTTTTTATAAATGTCTCTTATATAAACAGCATGCACCTGTTTTGGAAAATGGTTCACAACAGCTTCATAAATATATGGGTCGTGTTGCGAGCTGTCGCCTAATAAAACAAAGCGTTGCTTCGGATAAGTTTCCAGTATTCGTGCAATCCTTATAAACTTTGTTTGATGATTATTTTGGCCTGTTTTTAATAATTGCCCAAAGCGTTTCAATTGATTTAAAAGAAAGACCCCTTTTGGTATTTTATTAATAACCGTAAACTCCAAAATATAATCATACAGGTTCCACTCGCTGCTCGACACAAAGAAAAAGGGATTTGGTTCATATGGTGTAGTATTGCTGTTGGCCAACAATTGATAATGCTTTACAGCGCCTTCAAATGGTTTGCGGCTTCGTGCATTTTCTGTGAACAAAACAAACAACCGCTTTCGCAAATTTGCTGAATGAGAGATCAAAAAAGTATCGTCGATGTCCGATATAAAACCATACTGGGTTTCGTGCGGAATGTAAACACTTCCCTTTGATGCAGAAATAATTTTGCCATTAAGCAAGGCTTTTACTTCCACTTCATTCCAGCCTTTGGGTAATGGTGGTTTATCTTTCCATTCAAATTTAAAAAAGCCATCGTCATCAGTTTTTGAGTAAAAGTTTTCTCCTTCCCATTGCAAGCAAACATCAACACCGCCATATGGTTTTACTATAAATAAGCGCAACAAGGCAAGTGCATTGTGAACCACACTTTTTTGATACTTCTTTCTTGGCAGAGGACTGAATTTAAAAACATGGCCGTGAATCATTAATTGATCATTGTGGCCATAGCCATGATACAGTTTTACCGTTGTTTCGTTGGTAAACCCCAACCAGTTGTATAGCCGTGCCTTCCAGCTTTTTGGGGGGTGGTCGGTTGTTTGCATAATTACACCTATACAATAAACATGCAGAACCCCAAACGATTAAAATTGTTGTTTGTTATAAATCCCATTTCAGGTGGAAAAGAGAAACACGATTGGGAAAATTCAATTCGACAATATTTTAAGGAGAAGCCGCATCTTATAGAGTTTTATTTGTTAACGGGAAATGACGATAAAAGGTCAGTACAACATTACATTGAAAGTATCAACCCCGACAGGGTAGTGGCTGTAGGCGGTGATGGCACAGTGAAAATGTTAACGGAGCTGTTAAAGGAAACAACCATGACGTTAGGAATTCTGCCTGCTGGTTCTGCAAACGGTATGGCAAAAGAATTAGGGATTCCGCTGGTTGCAGAAGAAGCACTTCATATAGTTATTGATGGTGATTGTAAAAAAATTGATGTTATCAAAATCAATGAAGAAGAGATATG
>JBQCJM010000308.1:0-9877 GCA_051952715.1 Flavisolibacter sp. | reverse complement strand
GAGATCAAAAAATATCCATGGCACCACGTGGTTTTAGTAGGCGGCGATTTTGCCAAAGTTCAGCACCCCTTCCAGCAATTTGGTTCCCCAAAGCAGGCAGGCGAATGGCTGAAGAATAAAACCGAAGGTGCTTATGTTTTGATCAAAGGTTCCCGAAGCATGCAAATGGAAAAAGTTTTGGAATGTTTGTAATTGTAAAGATGAAAAACGAAAGGCCACATCGAAGCTTATTAATGACAGTCATTTCCTGTCGTTGTCCAAGATGCAGGGAAGGAAAACTCTTTACGCATCCATTGTCTATTCGCTTTAAGAAAAATATGGTGATGAACCAAACCTGCCCCGTTTGTGGACAGGTTACTGATATAGAAGTGGGTTTTTATTACGGTACAGGTTATGTCAGTTATCTTATAGGCATTGTTATCACTATCATTTGCTTTTTGATTTGGTTGCTTATCGTCGGATTTTCCTTTCACGACAACCGCTTTTTATATTGGGTTGTTTTTAATTCTATATTACTAATAGGCTTGCAGCCATGGCTCATGCGTTTTTCACGCAGCCTATGGCTGGCTTTCTTTGTAAAGTACGATCCTGACTGGCAGCATCATAAGCCCGATGATCCGGAACGGATTGTAAAGGAACAAATGAATAACTGGTAAGTTGAATGCAAATGGCTGTAGAAAGTTTCTCCCAGGCATTTTATCTAATCATGGAAGGAGGAACACCAAAAAACTTTTTGAAAGCTTTGCTAAAAGTAAAAACATCCGGAAAACTGCAAAGTATAGCAATATCTGATACACTATGCTCTTTTTGAAGAAGCAGGTTTTTGGCTAACTGCATTTTTTGTTCGGTAATATATTGATACGGCGTTTTTTTATAGACTTCTTTGAAACGCCTAAAGAAATGATACTCCGACATGTTGCAATGTTCGGCTACCTCTTTGATCTCTGCAATTTGCAAAAAGTTGGCGTTTATATATTCTTTTGCCAGCTGAAGTCTTTGCAGTACTTCTTTTTTTGTTGAAGGTTTCACTGAGTTAATTTGGTTAAGTGCCAGATAATTACCATACTCTTGGTATACAACTCTTTCTGCCAGGTCCAGGAACCATTCTTTGTTTACAGATATATTGTTACCTGTTTGTATCATATAAAGCAGGCTTTGTAATCTTTTTCCAATGGAAGTAACGGCAATAGAGTGAATGCTTTCAAAAAAATCAGGGTATCTGAAATAGCCCGCCAAATAATTATCGAGATCTTCATTTTTTGATGTAAGAATGGTAAAGGCTTCGGCCATTGTTTGTGGACAGATGTCAATACAAATGCTTTTAATAGGAAATTTATTATACGCTTTTACACCAGAATATTTGCAGGCCGTCATATAGGTGTTTGCGTTCACTGCATATTCACGACCATCCTTTTTGTAATAAATACATTGCTCAACAACAAACTTTATACTAAAGCTGCGAAAAGCATTGGTTGTGTACCAATCCTTCAACTCAGAGTAATAGATCATATCACTGTCAAGCGGCTTATTCAGCGATGTTTTGTTGGTTTCAGCAATTTTTTCAAACATTCTCATGATAGTCGGTTTTCTTATGGTAAGATGGTTCTTTCTAATTGTATTGCTGCTCAGCCGATAAAGCAATATGACCATTTATCAAAAAGCAGAATTGATGAGATAAAGCATCTTCATTAAACGTTTGCAAATAAAAAAATGATAGTGCTTGACATATCAATAATCACGTTTCATACGTTAATATTCATGCTATACTGAACCGCAAAATTGCTACGTGGTTTAAGCCGGCAACGCTGACGGCTGGTACCAATATTGCATAATGAATATTGACACTCAACCGAAAATATTTTTTCTCATGTGCACGTTCGCACATATCCAGGTTCTGTTTTTACAGAACCTGCTTTGTTTATAGAAACTAATGCAACCATCATCGCTTCTCACTTTCATAATTATTTAAAAATAATGCTCCAATGAATCCTGGCGTCAAAAACGAACAGGCGGTAGAAACCGCCTGTGGACTACTTAATAATTTTTAACTATTAAAGAAACTGAGAACAGTCTCTCGCACATGAGAATAATTCTATTGTAAGTTACTGCACTGTTCCAGTCTTTTTCTGTCATGTTATGCAAAGCATTAGTATTATTATGCGAAGCATTGATATTAGTGAATTGAGCCAATTTCCGAGAAACAACAAGAAAGCTTTTGCTAAAATTGCAGACGACCAATAACGATAACATTGGCCTCAGAAAGATTTGCAACGATTGTTAGAAAAATGAAATTCTATCACAACTTCAAAGAAAGCAACGCTCCTGTTTTATTTAAGACTTTTACTTCCATAACACATATAATAAGAACGTTCAACAACATTAATTTCCGTTCATCAATATAGCAATATGTGACAAACCTTTTAGGATTTTTTTGGTTAATTTACGAAACAAATCGTGGACAATGGTAGACATCACTAATATTAAAAAAAAGAAAACACGACTAATTGTTCGTAAGGGGAATGAGAACATTGCATTGAAAGTTGAAGATATTGCTTTTATCTACAGAGATAATACTATTATAGTTGCGGTTGACAAGGAAGAAAAAAAATACTTGTGCGATAGAAACCTTTCAGCACTGGAAGAAGAATTAGATGGGTCGGTGTTTTTTAGAGCGAACAGAAAATACCTGATCAATATTCAGTTTATAAGAGGGTTTAAAAGTTTTGACAAGGTAAAGCTGGAAGTAAGTTTAACACTGCCCTGCAACAATCATAATATCATCGTGAGCCAGGAGACGGCACCTTTATTTAAAAAGTGGATATACGAAGAATGATATTTACACAACACCTACCCAATTAAAAAATTAAGCTTAATGAAAATGCCTCTCGCTTGAGAGGCATTCTGTTATATAAATGCTGTTTTAATACTCATCCTCCAAAAAGCCGGTCCTGCCATGCCCTTTAAATTCATAGGTCACACCCGGATTGTCTGAGAACTCCACTTTTAAATAAATACTGTCCACAACAACACCTGTTTTTGAGTGGCCGCCACCCGGCACCACCTTTCCTTCTATAACACTTAGCGTCTCGCCGGTTTCATACAAGTTTTCCGAACTCGCGACCGGCTTAAATGCCAGGGCGGGGTAATCTACATCAACCTTGGCTTTAAAAGGCCAGATGTTTTCCTGGTCGTCAACCCAAATCTTTCCCGAGGTTGGATCAGAGGTATTATAGGTGATGATTTTTGCGAAGTCAAGTGCGAGATCACCATCCTCAAAAGTTTGAACAAACCACTCGTTCGACATCTTATACGTAGATGTGTACTCTATGTCCGGCTTTTTGGAACAAGCATTGAAAACAAAAGCAGCAATGGATAGAACAAAAACTATTTTTATTATTTTTTTCATGTTGATAAGTTTAAATTTTCTACTTATTGTTTTTTCCATTTGCGGGCAATTCCCAGCAGTCCGTAATTTAACAGGTCAACGGTGTAGTTCAGGTTGCCCTGGTCGTCAAGTGTACCTGTTCCCTGCACCTGACCAAAACCTGATAGTTCGTTCAAGGGCAGTGTCAGATTCTTTCCATCGGTTGTCAAAATGTAAGAGGGAATGGTACTTCCACCCCATACATTATCAACCAAATAAAAGCCCTTAGCTAACTTGGTTATGGTAGCTATGTAAGAAGGATTTGCAACATAAAAATATTGGCCGGCTATGTTAACCCCGCTTTGTTCCTCTGCTGGTAAAACAGCGATCGTTCTGGTTACGGAGCTTGAAAAGTTGTCTTTGTTGGTGGCAGAATAAACAATATCATAAACACCAACTGTATTTACATCCACACTACCTGTTACCGTGACAGGGAGATCGTTAGCGCCTTCTTTCGCTGTTACACCGGGATCAGTAAAACTTCCACCTTTAACAATAGACACGTAATGTTCACCTTCCATAGTAAAGGTTGGGAAAAATGTAACCCTCGAGTGGCCCACGTTTGTCTCTGTATTATGTATTTCTTCTGTTTTTTTACAGCCTAAAAACACAAAAGAAGCAGCCAAAATGTATAAGTTGATTTTGAGTAAACGCATAAGATTAGTAGTTTAAAAATTAATGAACGTCCCACCACACTTTTGCCGTCAAGGGTTCATCTGCCGGCGCATTGGCATTACGGCTGGTCTCCAGGTCAGGGAATATCAAACGCTTGGGGAAAAGCCCATTGGTAATCCCGCTTTTCGAATACACGATCTGACCTGGCACATACGATGGGTTGGTAGAATATACCGGGCTTGTTTTTGGATAGCCTGTACGGTTCCTTTCAAAAAACGCTTCAATGGCATGAGAGCCTGGCATTGAAGCCCATTTCTGAACAATAATGGCCTCGAGCTTTTCTTCAAAATCGCTTCCGGATGGATATTCGTATAAACCTCCTGACGCTATAAAAGGTGTGGCATTGTCACCATACCGGGTAAATGAGGCAGCAACACCTGCGTCATATTGTTGCTTGGCACCAGCGCCGCCAAAAAAACGTTCAAGCGCTTCGGCTTGTAAAAAATGCGATTCGGCAAGAGAAATAAAATCCACAGGATCAGTAGGATTGATCTTGGGAATAGATGCTGTATTTAAAGTAGCATCAAGGTTGGAATAATCGCCCTGGTGAATAGCCAGGTATTCAGTTGTTGAACCTGTTTTGGTAAAGAAATAATTATCAATGCGTGGATCGCTATTTTCCTGCAGCCACGAAAGGAAGGTATAACTGGCTTTTAGATTAGCATTAGTACCAACTTCTACGAAATTATAGGTGTACAGTGGATTTCTTTTATCGGGTGCATCCTGAAAAACATTCATTGAAGCGTCTTGGTCTAAAAACTGGGCGCCTGAACTGTATAGTGCCCGGATGCCTTCTTCTGCCTCAGTTGGCTTTGCATATACCATACGCAGGTACATTTTCAGCTTCAGGGTATTGGCGAATTTTTTCCAGGGATCAATGGTCCAGGAAGCTTCTGTCGTTGTTGGAAAAACATAATCATAAGGGCCTGCAGGCGTATTAGTGCTAAGCGAGAAATCTTTGCTCAAAGCTGTGTCCAGTTCTGCTAAAAGGCCTTTGTAAACACTATACCCATCGTCAAAATGAGGCTGCAAATTATCGGCCCCCTGGAAGGCTTCTGTATAGGGCACTTTGTCGTAAAGATCTACCAGCACCTGGAAAGTGTAAGCTTTCATAACCGTGCCCATCAAAAAGTAATTCCAATCCTGTTGCTCCTTTGCTTTCTTTATAACAAAGTTTAGATCATTAAGGCCTCCTGAATACAGTTCAACCCAAGGTTCGCCTTTATTGGTTTGGCCATAATCCTTCGTTACATTATAATCTTCGATGGTCCTGAATTGGCTGGCGGTAGTTCCCTGCGCATAATATTCAGCCCATAAACCACCAAAAATGGCATAATCACTTCCAATTCTTCCCGCCACAGACGCCACTGCCGCAGGGAATACGAGCTTTGGTGTAAGCTGTTCCAAACTCGGATTGTTTGGATCAGTATTTATATCCAGCTGTTTCTTGCAGGAGAATACTGTAAGGCTGAACAAACTAATCAGTAGTAAACTCAATTTTATTTTCATAACGTGTTTCTTAATTATTAAAAAGTGATTCTTAAAGCAGCTCCGTAAGCTTTAAACGTTGGCGATCCGCCTTCTTCTCCAAGTTCTCCTACCAAGTCATTTCCAAGGTTGCTGATCTCAGGATCAATGAAGGTGTTTTTCTTCGGAACCCACAACAAAAAGTTGCGTCCGATAACAGAGATCGAAATATTCTGCGCTCTGATTTTTTGTGCTACACTCGACGGAAACCGGTAGGTCAAGGTTATATCACGCAGCTTTAAAAAATCCTTTGGTAAAAGCACCAGCTCGTAGCTGTGGGGAGCATTGCTGGAATTATACCAGTAGGCATTAATCTTGTTTACATCGATCGGGGTTGTGTTTTCTGCATAAACCGGTTTGCCTTGTGCATCCGTACCGGTTTGCACTACTGAATTAGGAATAATGAAAGGCCTGCGATCGTTGTATTGAGTTAACCAGGCATTGCCCACAAAATATGTAAGGTGTGCTGTGTAGGAGTAAAATATACCTCCTTTACGATAATCCAAATTGAAACCCAGGTTCCAGTTTTTATAGGAAATGCTGTTGTTTAAACCCAGGTTGTAGTCTCTTTCGATGTTGCCATACACTTCATCTTCCGGCGTTTGTGCAAAATAACCTGCAGGGTTTACGACGTACTTGCCATCTTCCGTCATTAATTTTTTGGGAGCTTCAAAAATACCAATAGGATAGCCCACCCTTGCCACAAAGGATATATTATAGCTTGAGTTAAAGTCCACCTTATCCAGACCCTCAGGCAATTCCAATACTTTGTTTCTGTTTTGCGTGAATGTGACGGTAGCGGTCCAGTTAAAGTTTTTGGATCGTGCAGGCACCAGGGTGCCCACAAATTCAATTCCTTTATTCTGTACCAGGCCAAAATTGGCAACAAGACTTTGATAACCTGTTGAAGCGGCAATTGGCACACTTAAGATCTGTCCTTTTGTACGTTTTCTGTAATAAGTGAAATCAAGCCCTATTCTATCTTTTAAAAACCTCAGTTCCGTACCGACTTCATATTCTGTTGTCAGTTCAGGTTTCAAATTAGAATTACCAATCGTGTTACCCAATTCAAAGGAGCTTACATTGTTTAAGGGAAGTGTAATATTTCCAAATGCCAGGCCAACACCTGAAGAAACACCGATTGATCTTAAAGAATATACCGGCGCATCTTTACCCGTCTTTCCATAAGCTCCTCTCAATTTAAAATAAGAGATGCCTGTATTGTCCAGGTCAAGCAAACGGCTCAATAAAAGGCTGGCATTTACACCGGGATAGAAATAAGAGTTCTTGCCAATAGGAAGTGTACTGGACCAGTCGTTTCTGGCAGAACCAGAAATAAAGAGATAATCTTTGTACGCTAAATTCAATTGTCCGAAAGCACCAATTAATCTTCTTTTAGAAGTAACGGCAGCATCCACGGGCGGACTGCCGGCGTTTGTAATGTCATAATATCCGGGGATCGTCAATCCTGTTATTCTTGACTGGTGGGTACGGCTTTCTCTTTCATTATAATTGAATCCTAAAAAGCCGGAGACATTCAAATCGGGAACAACATCTTTATTGTAGTTGAGGAAGAAATCAGAGTTCAATTCTCTAACATATTGGCTGAGTTCTCTCACACCGCCGATCAGTGGTGTCAGGGAAGCACCTTCGTAATTCGTTGGATTAGGCCCGCGCCAGGAATTAGGTTTTGGATTCTCTATTGCCTGCCAGTCTTTCACCCTGGCATCCGCCACATCCGCTCCTGTCCTCCACCGTACATTAAAAACCTTGCTGAAATCGTAGCCCAGTTCAATGTTGCCAAACACCCTGTCATTTTGCTGGTTATTTCCATTTTCAAACAAAGAAAAATACGGGTTGGAAGCATAGGGTGTAAAATAATTATCTACGTTAAAAAACTTGTTATTATAGTCTTTAAAATCCGTTATATAAATATCTCTTGGAATTTGAATTATGTTCGAGAACGTGGAAGAGCCAGCAGCGTCCTGCGAATTTGAAAATGCAGTATGCCCTTCCTTATTGATGTAATTTAAAGAAGCAGCAGCCGAAAACCGGTTTGCTTTTAATTGACCCCGCAAGGCAACCGTATTACGGTTATACACATCTGTTTTTCCTGGAAGTACACCATCGTTGTGTACGTTACCATAAGACAGGTAGAAATTGGCTGTTTCGTTTCCTCCCCTCAGGGCAATGCTGTTATTAAATTCCTTACCCAGGTCGTAGAAATTCCGCACATTGTCTTCTACCGCCACAAAAGGCTTTATGAGTCTTGAATTGTCAACCTGCGATCCCCACAAACGATCCTTGCCATCAAGTTTTGGTCCCCAGCTTCCGTTTTCCTCTTTTAAGTGCTGGCCACTCCATCCCTGCCCCCATGTGTTTTGAAAATCTGGTAGCTTGGCAACTGTGGAAAAAACACTGGAAGAATTAACATCAATAGTAATTCTTCCGGCCCTTCCTCTTTTTGTTGTTACCAACACTACCCCGTTAGACGCTCTGGAACCATAAAGAGAAGTAGCTGCCGCACCTTTTAAAATGGTGATGTTTTCTATATCGCCGGGATTTAGATCATTCAAACCATTTCCAAAATCGGCACCGCCTGAGTTAAGAAAGTCGTTAAAAGAACCAAGGCGGCTATTGTTAAATGGTACACCGTCTACAACGATCAAAGCCTGGTTTTCACTTCCACCCGAAGTACTAAATGAGCTATAACCCCTTAAAATGATTTTTGTGGAAGAACCGGGTTGTCCGCCAACAGTTGAAATTTCTGCACCGGCAACCCTGCCTTGTAAACCATCTAAGGGACTGACAGGAGCCGACCGGTTAACATCATCCGACCTAAACGAACTGGTAGCATAGCCAACTTTGTCTTTGGCCCTGGTTTGTCCCAATGCTGTTACCACCACTTCCTGCAAAGCAGCCGCATTAGCCAGTGTTCCGTTAACAGAAGTCCGATCGCCAATATTTGTTTCTGAAGCAGTGTAACCCGATGCGCTAAAAACTAGAATAGAATTAGGCGCTGCCTGAATGGAAAAATTGCCATTTTCGTCAGCACTCACACTTGTTTTTGTTCCTTTTACCGTTACAGTTGCATAGGAAACAGGTCTACCTTGTGCATCTGTAACACGGCCCGTTATTACTCTGTTTTGCGCCAGCAATTGCACAGAAATAATGAGGACCCAAATGCAAGCCATGATTTTTTTCATAATACACCTATTTGGTTTGTGATAATGGAATGTTTTTAATGTGCAGATGAGCAGGCAGCATTCTGTTGTTATGCGTGTTACTTTATGAGAAAGGCCGTTTCTCACATTTAACATTCCAATGATTTTGTAATATCAAGACACCAATTTGCAGTAAAATGATTGTAGCTGCAGCCACCAGTTTTGCAAACCATTAAACTAACTATCTGAAGCATGATTTTTAGAAGATGAATTGAAATGTAGGTCTGCCATTTCTATCCATTTTTCTGGCGTGTAAGACCTTCATAAGTACGCAGCTGCCTACCATATAAATGCCAGAAGTTGACATGCCTGATAATTTAAAAGAGAACATTACAGTATCGCTGTCGGACTTTTTCTAATGGGCAAATTTTAAACTGCCTGCCTTGAAGGTTTGAAGTATCAGCAAAAAATTATCCTTTAACCGACCATCCATTTTGCAACACACTTGTATCAACCAATTAACACAGTTTTTCTTTGCCGGAAAAGCCATTCTTCGTAATTTTCCTTTCTAACTGGTGTGAATGAGAAAACTTTTCCTTTCCTTTTTAATATTGATTTGTGTACTTTCTTTGAAGGCGCAGGACCCTAACTTTTCGCAGTTTTTTGCTTCACCGCTTACACTTAACCCGGCTTTGACCGGTAAGTTTGATGGTGTGTTTAGAGTTGCCGGTAATTATCGCAATCAATGGCCCACTATCAACAATGCATTTACTACAGCAACCGTTTCATTAGATGCAAGTATATTAAGGAACTCCATTCCCGACTACGACCAGTTCGGCGTTGGCTTAATGGCGTTCTCCGATAAAAGCGGTAATGGCGTTTTGCAAAATAACTTTTTAGCACTATCTACTTCCTATCACAAAGCACTTGATGAAAATGGTTTTCATCAAATAGGCCTGGGCTTCCAGGGAACTTATGTAAACAAGCGTCTCGATATTGCCAGTCTTAAATTTGAAAGCATGTTGCGGGCCGACGGATTTACCGGGCTAATGGACGAATCTTTCAGTTCCAATCAAATTAAGCTTTC
>JBQCJM010000307.1:0-4234 GCA_051952715.1 Flavisolibacter sp. | reverse complement strand
GCAACAACCCATACAGGTATGCGACCTTAAAAAATTAGACATCCTCATCACAGAACTACCACCCGATGACCCAATCCTGCAACCCTATATAAAAGCAGGTATCAAAGTACTGTGATGAAAATGAGATCCGGTTCCCTATTAAATCTATAAGAAAGGTTTTACCAAACAGTTAGTTTTTTATTGCACAATTAAAGTTTAAAACGCTTATTTATGAGAAAATTTCTCTCGCTGGCATTCCTCAATATTGGATTGCTACTGCTATGTTTTTCCGGCCATGCGCAGGAAAGAAACATTTCCGGTAAAGTAACCTCCGGAAGTGAAAATACTCCTCTTGCAGGAGTAACCGTTTCAGTAACGAGCACAAACAAAAGCACACAAACAGATGAACAGGGAAGGTTTGTTATTTCGGCAAACACCGGGCAAACGCTTCACTTTAGCTATGTGGGCTACACGGCACAGGATGTTGTAGTAGGACAAGGCAACACTGTGTCTGTTAAACTGTCTACATCTGCAGGCAACACTTTGGAAGATGTAGTGGTAGTAGGCTATGGCACACAAAGAAAGGGAAACCTGACAGGTGCCGTTTCTACAGTTGATGTTAATAAAACTTTAGGCAGCAGGCCCATAGCAGATGTGGGAAGAGGATTGCAAGGCGCAGCTTCTGGTCTTAGTGTTACCGTTCCCAGTGGAGAAGTTGGCTCTGACCCCATTATTAAAATAAGAGGACAGTTAGGTTCGATATACGGAGGAAGCAGTCCTTTAATATTATTGGACAACGTTGAAATTCCAAGCATACAGGTTGTAAACCCCAATGACATTGAATCAATCACCGTTTTAAAGGATGCAGCATCGGCAACGATTTATGGTTCAAAAGCGGCATTTGGTGTTGTACTGATCACTACCAAGAAGGGTTCAAGGGGAGGCAAGCCTCAAATTAATTATTCCAATAACTTTTCCTGGCAGAACGTATGGAAAGACCTTAAAATGGCTGACGTAGATGGTTTAAAATATACAGTGCTGGCAGCAGAAAGAATTGGCATTACTACCCCAAGAGGTGCATTTTACTATGTGGACAGAGCAAGCTATGAAAAGGCCGTACAATGGAAGGAAAAATATGGCAATACCATAGGACCGGATGATCCTACAGTTTTTGGAAGAGACTGGTATGTTCAGGGGCCCACAAATCAAAAAATGGGTATGAGAACCTACGACCCTTATGACTATATGGTTAAGGAATGGGCGCCTACCCAACAGCATAATTTGTCTGTAGGCCTTACACAAGGGAAAACTTCCTACAACCTGGGGCTTGGTTTATTAGACCAAAGTGGTATGCTGAAACCTGCAAAATCCGACAAGTTTACACGCTACAATGCTTCTTTGAAAGTATCAAGCGATATCAGTAAATATGTGACCATCCGTGGAGGAGCATTATATTCAAGAAGAAACAAAGAATATGCCTACGCTACCAGTTCCACAACGGCTGATCCATGGTATTATTTATACAGGTGGAGTTCACTGTATCCGTTGGGTAAAGACGAAAATGGAGATCTTATCCGTAGCCCTTACAGCGAAATGGCGTCCGCCAACACAGCTAATATTCTACAGAATTATTCGAATTTTAGCTTGGGAACTACACTCCATATTACAGACAACTGGAAGGTAGATTTCGATTACACTTTCTCTAACCAGGACGAAGCATGGGAAAGGCCTGGAACAAGGTTTACTGCCAGGGACTCCTGGTCGGCACCTAAGGCCCGGTTAGATGCTGCTGGTAATCCTGTTTATGTAGATAGCACAGGACAAGTTGTAAATAGCACAGCTCCTGGGGCAATGCCTGCCTTCGATCTTTCATATAATACTTACACTTCAGCGGGTGCAAATCCTGATCATTTTGCCCGGACAGCTACTAATTTTTACAGTCATACCATCAACGCCTTTACTACTTATAATCTGAATGTAAAAGAAGACCATGCATTCAAGTTTATCCTGGGTATCAATCGCGTAACAGCTACTACAGAATGGCAAACTTCTCAAATAACCAACCTGATAGACATTACAAATCCCCAGTTTGATTTCGGTATTGGAACCCCAACTGTTAGTGGCGATAAATTATGGGAGGCACAATTGGGATATTTCGGACGCATTAACTATGCGTTTCAAAATAAGTATCTCCTGGAAGGAAATTTGCGATATGATGGTTCTTCTAAATTTCCTAAGTCTTTATGGTGGAGATGGTATCCCTCGGTTTCTGCGGGCTGGGTTGCCAGTGAAGAAAAGTTTATGGAGTGGACAAAGCCTGTCATCGCCTCCCTTAAGTTCAGGGGGTCATGGGGTTCTATCGGTGATCAAACTGTACCAAACTATTTATACTTGCCTACTATGCAAACAGGGCAATCATTATGGGTCAATGGAGCAAGGGTAAACTTTGTTGGCTCTCCTGATGCTATTGATGCTAATATCCAATGGCAGGACATTATAAGTAAAGACCTTGGTGTAGATGTTGGGTTTTTGAAGAACAAAGTCAATGTTTCTTTTGATCTCTTTGAAAGAAATACAAATAACATGATCGTACCACAGGAAGGCATTCCCTTGACATTTGGAACGGATGCTCCTAAAGGAAATTATGGCGCCTTATCAACAAGAGGCTGGGAATTAACAGTTGACATCAACCATAGATTTGACAATGGACTGGGTATTAATTTCAGAGGAAATATTTCTGACGCAAAAAGCATCCTGACATCCTATGGTTCCGGTACCCAGGTTAATGGCAACTATAATGGCAAAGACATAGGCGAAATTTGGGGCTATCGCACCGACAGGCTGTATCAAATGGAGGATTTCGAATTAGATGCAAATGGTAAGCCCATATTAATTACACTTACAGCCGCCGAAAGCCCTCTATACGCTGGTAAAAAAGCCTATAAATTAAAAGCTACTGACGGCAAACAACCAGTTTACCAGCCATTTTTACAAAACTCTGCAAACTTCTTTTTCGGCCCTGGCGATGTTAAGTTCAGAGACGTGAATGGCGATGGTGAGATCAATAATGGAAAGGGAACCTTAGCTGATCATGGTGACCTGGAAGTGATTGGAAACTCCAACCCACGCTACGAATACGGGTTTAGGTTAGGAGCCGATTACAAAGGTTTTGATATTAGTGCCTTCTTCCAGGGTGTAGGCAGCCGCAAGATATGGGGCAACGGGATGCTGGCTATGCCTGGTTATAACACCGGCGATGGAGCCATGCCCGAAGCCATTGCCGGCAATTTCTGGACACCCGATAATACAGGAGCATTCTACCCTGCAGCCTATGATAATGGCACTAGCAATACTACTAATAACATGCAGATACAGGACCGCTACTTGTTGAATATGGCATATCTCAGGCTAAAAAACTTTACTGTGGGTTATTCCTTACCACAATCCCTGATGAACAGAATAAAGGTCAGTTCTTTAAGAGTATATGTAGGTCTCGAAAACTTTATTACGTGGGATCATTTGGGAGATCTGCCGATAGATCCGGAAACCATCAATGGTTATTCTATGTGGAATACTTCCAATTACAATTCCGGTCGTACAGGAATGGGAATTCCAGCCTTTAAAAGTGTGTCGGTTGGTGTACAATTAAATTTTTAAAAAATTATCATAATGAAATTTTCAAAATATCTCTATAGCTTATTAGCTTGTGTGGCCTTACTTTCCTGCAAAAGGGATGTATTGGACCGTCCGCCTCTTACTGATGTTATTGATGGCCCTAATTTTTGGAGAAATGAGAGCGACGTACGCTTGTATGCAACCCCATTCTATCCTTATTTCTTCACCGGTTTCAATACATCTTCTGCAGTAGATTATACGCCTGTAAGAGGGTACACTTTCTCCGATGACCTGACCGGCAAAAATGTGCAGTCAAATTTTGAAAGCAGTGTTCCAACTTCCAGGGGAAGCAGCTCTGAAGCAGTTTCGAGTATCTGGATGTCGACGTATGCTGGCCCTACATGGAACTTTGCCTGGGTGCGCAAATCAAATATTTTGATTGACCGCCTGAACACCATAGCAAAACCAAGAATTTCTGAAGAAGCCTACAACCACTGGACGGCAGTTGGAAAATTCTTTAGGGGTTTTGAATACAGCCGCTTGGTCAGTGTGTTTGGAGATGTACCCTATTTTGACAAAGATGTACCGAATACAGATTTAGAAACACTTTATAAAGACAGGGACGATCGCGGTGTTGTAA
>JBQCJM010000306.1:0-9412 GCA_051952715.1 Flavisolibacter sp. | reverse complement strand
ACCGTTCCATTGTCCAGGTAAACATTCATGGTAACCGGGAAATCGCTGACAGAACCGGCCACTGCATCATAAGTTACCGTCGATCCGGTTAAAGGGCCGCCTCTTACAATGACACTGGCTACACTAATCTTACTGGTAACGGTTACTTCATCACCGCCATTACTCATATCGGGTGAGTGGTTTACCTGGTTACTTGATTTTTTCCATGTTCCACAAAAGCCATCGCGTTGTCTGATGTACCCATTATCAGATCCTGCATCTTCTGTAACATATTCGGGGTTTACATTTGCATAACCGGAGAAATTGATTGTAAAATCAGGTGCTGATCCGTTCATATCAACATATAAGCTGGGTAAGTTTACGATGTACGTTGGTAAAAATGTATGACCACCTGTACCACCAAGAAATACATCTTTTAATAAGCCATTGTTGTATACAAACACATTATAGCTTGCATCTGATCCACCAATTCGGTTGAAAAAATCATTGAAATTGGCAGGCACAGAAGACAAATCATAATTGGCATTACCATCAATAAGAGCTGGTACAGTATTGCTTAACACCCATTTTCTTAAATAGCCATTATTAGCTGCCAAAAAAACAAGATCATTCCAGCTAAATTGCGAATTGTTACTGCCATTCACGCCCTGGTAATTAAAAGGTAGCTTTGAGGAGCCTACAAAAAAACCTCTTGCACCTACAAAAAGATTAGGCAAATCCATCACGTAAAATCCTTTTTGTCCGCTTACTTCAAAGTAGGTAACAATGGTATAGTTATCCATTGAAGTGGGCGTAGAGCTGTTGTTATAAAATTCAAAGAACTCCTGCCTGGCGCTGCCGGGTATAGCATATACTTCATTGAGTATTGCTTGTGCATTGGCCTTACAAAAGGCGGCTGCAGTTATAATGAGGGTAAAAATTATTTTCATTTCTCAAGGTTTGAATTAGAAAACTTAATTCATGTCTTCAGAAACATTGGATGGTGCGAAGGCAATGTTTTAAATTGGCCTTGCAAGCTTTAAAATACAGCCCAGCAAAGGGCTGTATTGGCGTTACTTATTGGTTGCTGTAAATGATTTTTTGAGAAAGGCTGCCGGCTTTTGTAACCAGTTCTACAATGTATAAACCTGCTTTGTAATTGCCGTTTAAAGCAATGGTGGTTGTATTGATACCTTGTGAAACCGTTAGGGTTTGTTTTTGTACCATTCTGCCGCTGTTATCGTAAATGTGTACTTGTGCAGCTTCGCTAGATGCATTGCTAAAGCTGATGATCAATTTATCTTTTACCGGGTTGGTTAGCACCTGCAAGGCTGCTTGATTAGTAGCAGTTGCATTGAACACCAATACTTTTGAGTATTCGGCATTAGCGTTGTTATCGTACATTTTTAAACGGTACAGCACTTTACCTGAAGTAGCTGTTTCAGAGAAGCTATAATTTTCATCGCCTGTTTTATGTGTAGCGGTCATGGTAGATGCAGTTGTAAAGCTTACGCCATCTGTGCTTCTTTGAATTTCAAATTTATCGGCTGTTTGATTGTCTGCAATTAACCATTGCAATTGAACTGTGCTTTTGCTTAAAGAGCCGTTGAAATTTACCAGCTTTACTGGAAGTATAATAGGTGAAATGTAAAGAAGCGCATTAGTAGCAAGGGAAGTAGCTGTAATGGTTTTATCATTGCTTACAGTAAGTTGTAATTTTATTCTGAAAGGCGTATTGGCAGGGAAAGCTGTTGTAGGAGTGAAGGTGAAATAGTAAACACCGCCGCCGCTTGTAAAGCTTTTTGGACCTGCGTTATATGATAATGTTTGCGCAGGGGTGCCATAAATAACACTGATTACAGCTGTGGCATTTGTAGTTTGGCTGGCCGCGTTTGATAAAGTGTACTTAAAGTACATAGTGGTTTGGGAACCGGTGTAGTAATACTCAGGCGATGTGATCTCAGTCGTTTTGTTTTTTGGAAAGGCACCTAAAGTGTTCTGGTTTGTGCTGCTGAAACCGTTAACATCAGGGTCTGATATCGTCAGCGGTGTGCCAAAGCCTGGTATGGGGTTTGGATTGATGGTACTAATCGTTCCTGTTTGTGCTGATAAAGCGTTTGTCAAAATAACTGCTGTAGCAGTAAGTACGGAGTAAAGACGTTTCATTTCTTAGGGTTTGAATTAAATAATTTGATTCAGTCCCATAGAAATACTGGATGAATATGTTCATCAATGGAATTGGAAAAATGGCTTGTAGGTTACATTAATTTTTAACAGGAATTGGAGATGCAGAGGTCATCAAAAGGATAAGCAGTAGTAACTGTTTAAGGAGTTTGGAGAAGCAATAATAGTACAGGGGAATACTAAACAAAAGATAGTAGTGAGTAGATTGCCGGGTACGATTATAACTTAATTGCTTTTCTAAGGATTGGTTCTGCAAACATAATAGGTGAAATTCATTATTGCAAGTGTTTCTACTAAGTTTTTTTTGTAGAATTCCGTATTTTCTGCAAAAAACACAGCGTTAATCATTGACAATGAACTGGTTTAACCAGTAAATATTTTTTCTAAAAAAATGAAAACGCCAGGGCTTTTTCTTTACTGAATGTACTAAGATGAGAATAGCAGTCGTCTGAAACCATCAAACTTTGAATGGATTTCTATTGCTATAAAAAAGCTCTCAACGCAAATGATTGTTGAGAGCTATCGTTATAGTCAAATAAGCTGGCTTAGTGCATCGTCTCCATCCAACCGGGAAGGCGGGATGGGTTTTTATTCATCAATCTTTTCGTCTTCCACATTCCGCAATACCTCTGATGTGATCTTTCGCAACGGGTTTTTATTTCTTTCATCATATTCGGCCCGGCGGTTGATGATGTCAAGGCATTCGAACACGGCAGCGGTAAAGGAAGTGGCATCGGCTTTATTTTTTCCGGCAATGTCAAAAGCGGTGCCATGGTCGGGAGAGGTGCGTACAAAAGGCAGTCCTGCTGTAAAGTTCACGCCTTCACCAACAGCAATGGTTTTAAAAGGTATCAGTCCCTGGTCGTGGTACATAGCCAGCACAGCGTCAAACTGCAAATAACTGCGGCGTGCAAAAAAAGCATCGGCGCTGTATGGCCCAAAAACTAATTTATCTGCCTTCGCTTCTTTAATGGCAGGTTTAATAATTTGTTCTTCCTCATTGCCAATTAAACCTTCGTCGCCCGCATGTGGGTTCAATCCCAATACAGCAATTCTGGGTTTATCAATACCAAAATCTTTGCGTAAGCTGGCGTGTAATAAATTGATTTTGGAAAGAATAGCTTCTTTGGTAATATGCTGTGCTATAGAGGCAACCGGTATATGTTCTGTTACCAAAGCTACCCTCAGGTTCATGGCGTATAAAAGCATCAATACATCTTTGGCGCCGGCTACAGCTTGTAAAAAAGGTGTGTGCCCGGTATAATGAAATGCTTCCGACTGCACGTTTTTTTTGTGAATAGGCGCAGTTACCAAGCCCTGTATATGTCCTTGTTGTAAAGCATCGGCTGCAGCCAGCAAAGATTTTACAGCATACTTTCCACCCACGTCACTCAATTGGCCGGGATTAATATTGATCTCTTCTTCCCAGCAATTAAAAATGTTGATCTGCTTAGGATTGATGCGGGTAAAATCCTTGATGCTTTGATAGTTAAAGTGTGCATCGGGCACCGATTTTTTATAAAAATTGATCAGCTTGTTAGATGCAAATATTACCGGTGTGCAATGTTCTAAAATACGATGATCGGAAAATGTTTTGATGATCAGTTCTGTGCCTATGCCATTAATATCACCACAGGAAATGCCGATTATGGGTTTGTTGGTTGTGTTCATACTGAATGGTAAAAGTACCGAATTCAATACTTATAGAATGCACGGTCTCTGGTTCCCTGGTTCAATATTTTTTCAGCCGGTAAAGGGCAGCCTGCCTGCGCAAAGCAGGCCCAAAACACACCGGTGGGTTAAAACGCTATGGATGTTGGTCACACAGGTTCCGGTTTGCCCAAAGCACATCGCTTTCGACTCTCGTCCCACCGTCTCACCATCCCCGGTTTACTGTTCTTACTGGTAAATTTTAGTAAAATTGATATTCGTAGCGCTGGATAGGTTTTACCATCACTTCTTCAACCGCTCCAGCACTGCCTTAAAACCCCTCCAGTGCACTCTCCAGGTTTTCCACGATCTCCTCTGCCAGTGTATCCGGATCAGGTAAGTTATCCAGGTCAGCAAGCGACTTGTCTTTCAGCCAGGTAATATCTAACGAAGTTTTATCTCTGGAAATGATCTCGTCATAACTAAACTTCCGCCAGCGGCCTTCCGGGTTGTCGGTTGCATGAAAAGTTTCCTTTCGCTTATGCCGGTTACCGGCATTGTAGCAGCTGATGAAATCCTGGAGGTCACTAAACTTTAAAGGATTTTTCTTGAGGGTATGATGAATATTGGTGCGGTAATCATAAAACCAGATCTCTTTTGTCCATGGTTCTTTAGCAGAGGGTTTGTTGTCGAAGAACACCACATTGGCCTTTACACCATTGGCGTAAAAGATGCCGGTAGGCAGGCGGAGAATCGTATGCACATCGGTTGTTTCCAAAAGCTTTTTACGCACCGTTTCTCCCGCCCCGCCTTCAAACAAAACATTATCCGGAATCACCACCGCCGCCTGCCCGCTTGTTTTGAGCATAGAGCGGATATGCTGCACAAAATTCAGTTGCTTGTTACTGGTAGTGGCCCAAAAATCCTGGCGGTTATAAGTAAGGTCTTCTTTTTCCTGTTCGCCTTCTTCATTGGTAAAGGTCTGGCTGCTTTTTTTACCAAAGGGCGGATTGGCAAGCACATAATCATAACGCTCCGGCGAAGGAGCAATCAAAGCATCGGCGGGAGAAATGGAGTTATCGCTGCCAATATCGCCAATATTGTGCAGGAACAAATTCATTAAAGCCAGTCGTCTTGTACCGGCCACAATTTCATTGCCCCAAAAGGTTTTGAACTTTAAAAACTTAGCCTGCTCTCTGTCCAGCTTATTGTTCGCTGTAATAAAATCGTAAGCCGCTAAAAAGAAACCACCCGTGCCACAGGCCGGGTCGGCAATGGTATGCAGAGGTTCGGGACGAACACATGCCACCATGGCCTTAATAAGGGCCCGGGGCGTAAAATACTGTCCGGCGCCGCTCCTGGTATCCTCTGCATTCTTCTCCAGCAGGCCTTCATAAATATCGCCTTTTACATCGGCGTCCATCAGCACCCAGCGTTCGGCATTGATCAGCGATACCAGCTTATACAGCTTGGCTGGGTCGCTAATTTTATTCTGGCTCTTGGTAAAGATCTGCCCCAGTATGCCTTTCTCTTTTCCCAGCTCACGAAGCAGGTGATTGTAATGCGTTTCCAGTTCATCACCACTTTTATTGGTGAGGGTTGGCCAGCTAAAAGCCGCTGGTATGGCACTCTCCCTGTTATGTGGTGGCTTTGTGTATTCATCGGCCATTTTTAAAAACAGCAGGTAGGTAAGTTGTTCAAGATAGTCGCCATAGCCTACGCCATCGTCTCTTAATGTGTTACAGAAGCTCCAGACCTTTGATATGATTTGATTGGTGGACATACATTATTTATGAAAGATGTCAAGGTATTGTTTAAAAGCAAAAAAGCGGTTGCGTTTAAAGCCGGTTACCTCCTTCAAAATACCCGCTTTCACAAAATCGTCAATAATTTTGTACGTGGATACCAGTGAAACGCCTAACAGTTCTGCCACATCAGTTGCCGTTACAACCGGCTGGCCGAAAAGATAATCCAACAGCTTTTTAGCATTGGGCGCCTTTTTGCCAAGGTGAATGATTTTAGCCCCTTCACACTCGCGGCGTAGTTGCATGATCTCCTGCAGACTTTCGGATGCCTTCGCGCAGGTTTGTGCCACGCCTTCCAGGAAAAAGCGCATCCATTGTGCAAGGTCATTATTTCGTCTTACCGTTGTCAGGTTATCGTAGTAAAGACCTTTGTGTTTTTCAAAGAAGTCGGAGAGGTAAAGAATAGGCTTTTCGATAATTCGATTCTCCAGCAGGTACAGCGTAATCAACAGCCGCCCTATTCTTCCGTTGCCGTCCAAAAAAGGATGGATGGTTTCGAACTGGTAATGCGCCAGGGCAATTTTTATCAGGTGGGGTACGGCAACGTCTTCATTGTGTAGAAAATTTTCGAGGTCACTCATTAGTCGTCCTACCTCGTGGTGCGGGGGTGGTATGAACACGGCATCGTTCAGCGAAGCGCCGCCAATCCAGTTTTGCGAGGACCGGAACTCCCCGGGCAACTTGTGTTCGCCTCTTACGCCATCCAATAAAATGGCATGGGTTTCTTTGAGCAGGCGGCTCGACAGTGGCAGCTTCTCCAGCTTTTCCATGGCAAAGCTCATGGCCCTTATATAGTTGTTTACCTCTTGCCAGTCGTTTCGCTTTTCCGGATCGATATCGGCGGATCTCACCAGGGCCTCTTCTATATTCGTTTGGGTGCCCTCAATGCGGCTGCTTTCAGTGGCTTCTTTCACCACGTGCATCCGGATAAAGAGGCCGATATCCGGCACAAAGCGGGAGAAACTGTTCAAGGCGCCCAATTGCAGGGTAGCTCTTTCCAACAACGTATTGATGCTTGGGTCGCTCCAGGTGAGGGTTGTATTGATAGTTTCGGGGATGAAGCTCCTGTATCCTGTGGGTTGCTTAATTAGATTTCCAGCCTTAAACTCTGAGAGGTCCATAAACTTAACTAAGGATTGCTTATTTAATCTTTAGAGACACAAAGTTAAATATAAATGCGCATATTTAACCGTTGGGCGCATTAACTTAAAGAGCAATTACAGAAATAAACTTTGTCCGCTTGGTGAACAGCGTTCCCGTGGCAGTGCCTGCCTTGGTGGTGCTGTCAAAGGGCGTATGCATAGCTTACTCACCTTTTATAGCCGTTTGGCTTACAGCACTCATCACCGAAGAAGCAACGGCCAGGTAACCGGCTGCCGTTATCACGGCTGCTGGCAGCGATATGGGTGCGGTCAGCAGTGTGCCGCTGATGGCTGCCAGTATCAGCCCTATGTTTCTGAGCTTTTTAAAAAAACCTGGCGTGGGCGCCTTCGCCCTTTCAATAACTGTTTTCATGGGGTGTAGATTGAATGTTTAAAAATGGGGTTTCCTTTTTTTCAAAAGCGGTGTGCAGTACAGCCATTACCTTGCTGAGCGCCACCTTCGAACAACCGCCCCTGCCTTCGCCCTGCAACAGGCTTACAGGCGCAATGCAGCCTTCAAGTTCCTGAAGGGCGTCATTAGCAGGGTGCATCAAAATAAGAGAACGGCCCGGCACGCCCCTGATCCATAAGTGATAACCAAACTTCGGGCTCCATCTTCTCTCCACAGCATACCTTCCTTCGGGTATGCACGAAATGCACGGGTGGTTATCCTTCCACGGAAGTTCAATGGTATAGCAAAGCAGCTTTTCATCACCGTACAATTTTCCATTGGTGCCGTCTGCATAATAGCTTCTGATTAACAATAGTTCCATAAGTCAGGATTTAAAAACGGGTAGTAAGCTCCTCCCGCAAAGAGAGGAGCCTCGGTCATCAGCCTTCCACAGCCACAATTTGCAGCGCATTGTAAGCACCGTTTTTAAGCGGATAAAGAGTACCGTTTACCTGCTGGTAAAATTCAATGCCCAGTATCACAAAAAGCGGTTTAGTACTGGCAGCCGTCACCTGGCCTTCCAGTTCCAGCGCAGTGGTGGCCACACCGTCAATAGGCAGTTCAGCCGTGCTGGTTTCCTTCATTTCAAAACTTCCATTCTCAAAATCCACGGCGGCGCCGGCACTTAGCATCTTGTAATGGGTGGCGCCGGCCGGTGCTGCAATAGCATTAGCAGGAACAAAAGAAGGAACTTCCACGGTCAGGGCACCGCTAACCCTGTCAATGGTGGCAGTAAAAGGGGCAAACAGGGTAGTGCCCAGCTTGCCGTTTTCATTGAAATCAAAACCTTTCAGCAGTGCAGCCTCGCCGTCAATGACATTGCGCAGCCCTCTCTCGGAGGTCGTGTCGGCCTGGATCACTTTCATCATCGCAGTCGTAAGCCTGCTCACCATCTTGCTGTCCGATACATGCTGAAGCAAAGAGCGAAAAGCCGTTCGCAGGGTCTTTCCGGCCTTGCCTGCCCGTCCAAATTCAGCACCGTTCTCCCGGGTGCGCTGAAAGGCAGGGTCGGTGGCAATGCGGTCGGCAGTCACCGGGTTGTTTTGCCGTACCAGGTAGCCATCCTTCGTTTTGAAAAAGGTAACGTCATCAAGCGTTCCTTCAATTTTAAAAATGCCTTTTTGTTTGGCCATAAAATTGTTTTTAAAGGGTAAGGAAATGGGGTTTACTGGAAAACGGGTATTCAATACCGTTAGGGCCCGTTGGCTACTGATTTTCCGTTTTCATCACAAGGATAACCGTTGAAAAAGCCCCGTCAAAGAAGGCCTGCGCCTCTTGCGGCTTTATGCACTGCTTTTACCTTACAGGCAGGCAAAACATCCGCACAGCACCTGCAAAAGGCAACGATGCAGCAGGGCCGCAACAACCTTTCAAAAACAATAACTGTAGGCAAAATGGCTGTTATACATGCTTCAAAGTAGAGCAAGTCACCAGCGCCTTATTGCGGATGACCTAACACATCTAAATACTATAGGAAAAGCAAAGCGCAATACCAGCACAGTAAAGACTTTGCGCATACCACTACAACTAACCTATCGAAAAGAATGACTGTAGCTGTAATGACTGTCCGCTGTGTGCTGGCCCGGCCGCATACGCGGAGCAATTATGTCGGCCTTGACTTTTTGCTCCGCTTTTGCGTCAAGACAAAAGTGGAATAAGACAAATAAGAAAGGTTACAACCACCAATAGAACTGCCTACACAAATACCAAATACTAACAGAAAAAGAAACCTTTAACCATAAAGACTTCACCTACATTGCTCCCCACATCAAAAGAAGATGGTGTATGGATGAGGCATAGATGAGGCATGGATAGTGCCAGTGAATGTATCGGGCAATTACGATGGAAGTTGGCAATGGCAAAAATGGCTTTGGCGTGACAAAAAGGTCCTAAAATCATAGCAATTCGCTCCCGTGCTGCACACCCAACATCAGGCAAGGAGTTTTCTTACGGCAACCATAAGGAACCTGGCAATAGGTTCCATCACCTTATATCAGCTGGGGGTAAACGCCGGCCTATTCCAGTGTTGGCGCTGCACATAGCAGGCCATTTCATAGTATAGTAAAGACGGCTGTTATTTCCTGATCACTTTTTTACTGATGGTTTTGTCTTTGTATTGCACCTGCAATATGTAGATGCCGGCAGGCAAAGCAGCGGTGTTGAGCATGCTGAAACTGTTGATACCATTGTAAGCTGCATGT
>JBQCJM010000305.1:0-4467 GCA_051952715.1 Flavisolibacter sp. | reverse complement strand
GGTTATAGTTTTAGGCGCCGTGGCGTAAGTGGCTGTTTGTATAGAAGTAGGTCCTCCTTTAACAAGCCGGGTCGACGGGCCATAAGAATCAACACCTTTGGAGCGATTCCAGGTGTAGGAAGCTACTTGTCCACTACCATTCAGTTTTACGTTAGCCATAGAAGCGGGTACAATTTTAGTCATGCGGGGATCCACAACTCCGGCACCACGTAGATTCGTCAGCATGTCGTAATAATAGGCAGAAGTGCGAATAGCATTACCGTAAGCCGCATAATTGAAGTTGCCATTTGTTACAACAGGGTCACCCAATAAAAAGTCCGTTACCGTACTGTTATTAAAGCCTGGTACTACGGTATTGTCGGCGTTTGTTTGCGGACCCTGAGACAAACAGTAAAGGATAGAATCGGCATTATACAGGTCTGACTTTTTGGACAGCTTCAGCATGTACCGTGCTTTTAATCCCCAGCATAACTTCAGCCATTTGCTAACATCGCCGTTATTCATATAATCACCCGAAGAAAGTGCAGGTGCTCCAACCTCTTGTGTTTTATTGAATAGGCTAATGGCCTCATTCAATTTTGCCATACACCCGTTGAAGATGGTTTTACCATCATCAGGCTTAGGGCTTGGGTTTCCGGTTGCAGCCTCGTTATAAGGCATTTCGCCATACAGATCGAGCATTTGCATAAAACCCAATGCATGGTAAACATCAGCCGCCGCCATGTAATGATAGGCTCCTTGCTTCTGAGCAGAATTATACATATCAATTACATTGGAAGATACTGCTACGAACCAGGTTTGATAGGGCGTTGTAGAATTACCATTAGAGCATTGCCATGTGGTGGTAAATGTATTTTGCGTACCACTGTTACTATAATAAACGCCGGCTATACATGCTGTGCGATAATTGGAAACACCCGCAGAGTACATATAAAAGTGCTCGATCCAGGGCAACCTGTTTTGAATTAATACACTTTGGTTGTTAGGATTATCAGGATCGGTATTCACGTCCAACCATTTTTTACAGGAAGTGAGACCCAAAACGAGTGCACAACCCAATATAATATATTTTGACTTTTTCATAATGTATTTTTTTTCGAATTAAAACTTAAGATTTACACCGAATGTGATGCTTGATACCGCAGGCACGCCCAGGTAATCAATACCGGTAGAACCCGAACCTCCTGTTCCTCCCGCTGCACTTACTTCAGGATCCATTCCTTTGTAATTGGTCCATGTAAGCAAATTGGTGCCTACCACCGTTGCCGAAATCCCTTTAATGATCTTTTGATTCTTCACCATGTTGAAGAAGTCGTAAGTTAATGACAATGAACGCAGCTTCAACCAGTTTACCGACGTAATGAAGTTATAAGAGTTAGCTGCGTAGTTTGACCAATACCTCTGGATCATATCGTATCCAGATACAGTTGAACTACCAATGGTATAGGTTTGGTTAGCCTCGTAGGTTTGCGAGAAATCAGCACCTGTTACACTGTTTACCCCACTCACTGTTACAGATTGCCGGTCGTTCAGTAAAGTTTGTTTGCTTAAGCCATTTACGACCAAAGCATACTCTGTACCGTTAAATACATCTCCTCCTTTTCTAAGGTCAAGAAGAAATGATAAGGTAAGTGCTTTGTACCGGAAGGTGTTGCTAAAGCCACCAATGAAATCCGGCTCACGGTTACCCACAACCGGGTTGGTAGCATTGATTTTATAGAATCCTGTTGTAGGGTCTACCTGGTAACGTCCGTTCGGAATTTCTTTTCCTTTAGAATCAAGTTCGCGGTAATAAGACTGACCCGTCATACCCAGGAAAAATCCACCATTAGGAATAGAAGCTGCTTTTACGGTTCCAAACTGTGCGTCTGTTGGGTAGAAATAAGCTACACCCGGAATGAAAGCACCCAGTCTGCCCCTGTTGTAGGAGAAGTTCAGTGTGGCATCCCATTCAAAGTTCTTTTGCGAAATTGCCTTTCCTGTAACTGCTACTTCCATACCCTTGTTAATTACAGTGCCCGAATTGAGGGTACTGAAAATAAATCCTCCGGATTGGGCCAAACGTGGCTGCCCAATTTGATTTTCTGTTTGGCTATGATAGTAGGTATAATCCAAACCAATGCGGCCGTTCAGGAACCTGAACTCTCCGCCCACTTCCCATGAATTTTGAATTTCAGGTATTAGCTTAGGATTACCCGCAGCCCATTGATTGCCCACCAGGGTAAAAGAACCAATGGTGTAAGGCGCCCATTCGTAAGTGTTGGTAGCATAAGGATTGGCATCTTTACCAACTCTTGCCCAGCTTGCCCTAACCTTTCCGAAAGAGAGTATGCTGTTCCTTGGCAATAATTGCGTAAATACAAAAGAACCACTAACCGAAGGATAGAAATAAGATCTGTTTTCTATTGGTAATGTCGATGACCAGTCATTGCGCCCTGTTGCGGTGAGGTAAACAATGTCTTTATACGACACGCCAACCTCTCCATAAGCACCTACCAATCGTCTTCTCGTGGTTCCGTCAGTAAAAAATTTATTGGTGGGCGCCATATTGTTAAAGCTAATGGTGCCCGGTGTATTAAACGCATACCCCCAATGATTTTGACCAACTGTATTGAAGTTCTCTGAAGTAGTCCCCAACATCAGGTGAGCATCAAAGTTTCCAACCCTTTTATGAAAATTACTCATGGCGGTAGTGGTAATATAAGTATAGTCAACCAGGTCCTTGCTCAAGCGGCCATTCTGGTACAGCGGCGCCAGCGCCGAGCCAGGTGCAATGAATGTATAATCATTCGTAGTATAACGGTCGTAACCTACACGCCCTGTAATATCCCACCAGTCAGTAATTTTAAAATTACCATTGATACCTCCCGTAAAACGGTTGGTTTTTGAAGTCAGATTATCCTGGTTAATGATCCAGTAAGGATTGTCTCTGTCGTCTTTTAATTCGAGGGTTCCTGCATATGGACGGTATTGTGTTCCATCTGCGTTGATGTATTTTTTTATATCGAACGTTACAGGCCAGCTATACAGCGATTGCATACTTCCCACACCACTTCCGTATAAACCTGCAGTAGTTAATGTTCTGTCTGTGTTGGCAATAGAGTAGGCTACATTGGCATTCAATGTTAAACGACCATATTTCTGTTCACCATTAAAACGAAAAGTTGTTTTGTCATAACCTGTACCCGGAACAATACCTGTTTGTTTGAAGTTAGAGCCCGATAAATAGAAAGAACCGTTCTTACTACCGCCAGACACGTTTACGTTATTGTCGTAAATAAGGCCGTGTTGAAAGAAATTACCAATGTTGTCATACAGTGTACTGTCAGAAGGGATTTTGGCACCCCATGAACTATAGGTATTAGTGGTGTTCAACACACCGTTGCTGGAGTAACCACCCGGGCCAAATACTGTTTGAACTTCAGGTAATTTATTTGCCCACGAAGTGCTTATTTTACTGTTGACATTAACCGACACTGCGCCTTCCGCACCTTTCTTAGTGGTAATAATAACAACACCATCAGCTGCGCGGCTGCCATATAAGGCGGCGGCTGCAGCACCTTTTAAAACCGATAAGGTTTCAACGTCCTCAGGGTTAATGTCCATGATACGGTTAGAATAGGTGGTATTGCTACGTGACAGACCATCGGTACCAGTGTTACCGGTAACCGTAGTTGAGTTATCGTAGATGATTCCATCAATTACAAATAAAGGCTGGTTTTGCCTGCCTTCAGACGTAGAAGTACCACCACGAATGGTGATAGAAGCACCGGCACCTGCCGAGCCGCTGAATTGCGTAATGTTCACACCTGGCACTTTACCTACTAAAGAGTTAACAATGTTGGTGTTTTTATTCTTCATCAATTCCTGTGCATTCAGGTCGGTAACCGAGTAGCCTAAGGCCTTTCTTTCTTTTTTAATACCTAAAGCTGTTACCACTACCTCGTTCATGCTGTTGCCGGCCTGCTTTAAGCTAATGCTTACATTACTCTTGTTACCAATTTTAATTTCCTGGGTTTCGTATCCAACATAGCTTAACTGCAGGGTTTCGCCTGAAGCTGCCTGAATGTTGAAATGCCCGTTGTTGTCTGTTTGCGTACTGCGGGTAGTACCTTTCACCGTAACGGTAACACCTGGCAAGGGTGTCTGGTCTTCTGCTAATACAGTACCGCTAATATTTCTTCCCTGTGCCATCATTGCCTGCGGCAGTAAAAGCATTAGCAGCGAGAAGACAGTTAATAGCTGGAGAGTCTTTCTCATAATATTTGTTTTAAACGTTAGTGTGATCAATTAAAAGTTTATTTCTCATTAGAATTGTTTCTTAATATAGCTGTACTACCATCTCATTTTCATCACAGTACTTTGATACCTGCTTTTATATAGGGTTGCAGGATTGGGTCATCGGGTGGTAGTTCTGTGATGAGGATGTCTAATTTTTTAAGGTCGCATACCTGTATGGGTTGTTGC
>JBQCJM010000304.1:0-11836 GCA_051952715.1 Flavisolibacter sp. | reverse complement strand
AATGCTTCCTTATGTAAATATCCGCTCCCGGTAACAATGTGCAGGTGATCAAATGAATCACTAACCGCTTTGACTTTCTCCAGAACTTCCAATGTCCTATTTCCCGGATCAGAACCGCCAAAACAAATCATGCAATTATTGTCTGTAACGTTACTTCTTCTATTTCGAGCCGCTTCAAGAAATGGCTTTTTTAAAAGTGCATATTGAGGGCCTAAATAAAATTGAGTCGAAGGCGTTGCTTTGTAGTCCTTAAAGGACAACCCACCTGCATGATTGACGATAACTTTTGAATAAAATTGGTAGGCATGTATGTCATCTATGCAGAAAATATCAACGTTTTTCCCAACAAGAAGTTCTTGATATTTTGAATCAAAATGATATCCATCCAAGACAATAAGTGATTCATCAAAATTTAGCTTTTGTAAAAAAGACACTTCCTTTTCAAACTGCATCTCCTCTAAAAGAATAACATCATTAAAACTCTTCTTCAGTTCATTGATAACTTTTTCTATTCTACATTTTGTAACAAGAATACATTCAAAATCTGAAGCCAACATTTCAGCCAGGGCAGAAGTTCTAAACAGGTGTCCAAGTCCCATTTGGGAATCACCGTCCGCCCTGAAATAAACTTTTCTATTCATCACTTTTTTGCGAGCAGGAAAATAGCATCATGATTATCGTTAGAAACATACTTTACAAGATGGCACTTCTTTAGTTCCAGGTCGGGAAAACTCCTTTCATATATCCCTGCGTAATCAGCCTTCCACATAAAACCTTTATTGTCTCTATAGTTTAATTCTTTAGGTTCTTCGTTGTAATATTCCCAACCCATAATGTATTTTCTGGTACACCTGTATATTTCTTTCATAAATGCATGATGATCATTTGGAGAAATATGTATCAGAACACCGTTTGTACAAACAAGGTCAAAAAAACCATCCTTGAAAGGAAGATCGAAACCTGAACCTGTGATTATGTTTAGCCCTGAATAAGCCTTCTTGCTTTCTTCTACAGCATAGGGCTGTAATTCTACGCCATAAAGATTGGTGAACCCCATTCGCTGAAAACCTCTTAATTGAGCTCCATAATTACAGCCCACTTCCAAAATTTTAATATCCCGGGGCATATCGCAAAGCACGATATCGTTGATTTCGAGTTTTGTTAAACCCCAGGTATCACGATATATATTATCCCATTCTTCATCAGAATTCCATTTATTTCTGTCTGTATATTCCTTTCCAAATTCACCATTCCAGAATTTCTCCTGTATTGTTTTTTCCATGTCCTTTATTTAAAAGCGTTAACTTGATCAATAACATACTGCTGTTCTTCATCTGTAAGCGTAGGGTACATGGGCAGGCTAAGGCAGTGCCTGTAATAATTTTCAGCAACAGGGAAATCGCCTTCTTTCCATCCAAGGCTCCGGTAATAAGGAAGTCTGTGCACGGGGATGTAATGGACCTGGGAAAAAATATTCTTAGACCTGAGATGATTGTACAATCCCAACCTGTCTTCCACCTCAATTATATAAAGGTGATAAGCATGCCCTTCCACATAACCCGACTGTCCTATAATTTCGTTTTCGCCAGAGAATGCTTCAGCATATTTTTTTGCGATTTCTCTTCTTCTTTCCAATCCCTTATCCGCCCTTTGCAATTGCGAAAGTCCTAATGCCGCCTGGAAATCGGTGAGACGATAATTGTATCCCAGTTCCTGCATTTCGTAATACCATCCACCGTCGTTTTCATGCATCAGGGCAGGGTCTTTTGTAATGCCATGTGTTCTTAACAGCGCAATGTGTTTGAATACATCTTCCCGGTTGCATGTAACAGCCCCGCCTTCACCACAGGCAATGTGCTTGACCGGGTGGAAGGAAAATACAGCCGCATCTGCAAAACGGCTGTTGCCACAAAACTGTTTCTTTCCCCTTGAGTCAATAAAATATCCTCCGGGTGAATGACAGGCGTCTTCTATGATCCATAACCCATACTTGTCTGCAAGTGTCCTGTAATCTTCCAGGTTCACTGCCCTTCCGGCAAAATCAACGGGTATTAGGCCATGAAAAAAACCTTTCGGTTTTGATTTCAAAAGATCTTCAGTCTTGTTCAAATCCAATAAGTATGTGTCCTTTTCTATATCTGCAAAATAAACTTTGCCACCGCAATACCTGATGCAATTGGCAGAAGCCGCAAAAGTGATTGGTGTTGTTATAACATTGGAATTTTCATTTACATTCAAGGCCAGTGCAGCAAGATGAAGGGCCGCTGTACCATTATTTACAGCAAGAGCATACTTCGATCCTATATAATTTGCAAAAGACTGCTCAAACTCCTGGATCTTTGGGCCTTGTGTAAGAAAATCGGATTGTAAAGTTTCTGCTACTGCTTTAAGATCTTCTGCAGTAATGGATTGTTTACCGTAGGGTATTGGCTTCATGTTTTTGATTTATCTCAAATGAAGGGTCCATATGTTTTTTAATAAGTTCTCTGATGTCATTTACCGATAACCACTCCTCGTTTTGCCCTGAGTTATAATTAAATCCCTCTTTTACTTTTTTAGCATTAAAATGCCTAACGAAATCTTCCAGTCTCCACGTCGTTTTTTGAGGAAGAATAACATAATATTTTCCAAGATCGTATGTGGTAAATGAATCGGAAGCTGTGATCATTTCTTCATGCACCTTCTCTCCTGGTCTTATACCCACCACCCTAAGTTCACAATCCGGTGCAATGGCCTCCGCTACGTCTGTAATGCGATATGAAGGTATTTTAGGAACAAATAGTTCTCCACCCCAGGCTGTTTCCAATGCATGAAGCACCATTTCTACGCCTTCACTAAGTGAAATGTTGAACCTGGTCATATTGGTATCGGTAATAGGCAAAAAACCATCCCCTTTTTTCTTCATGAAAAAGGGCATCACCGATCCGTTGGAACCCATTACGTTGCCATACCGCACCACAGAAAAAACAAGGTCCCTGTTACCTCTGATATTATTGGCCGCTATAAATAATTTGTCAGAGGTAAGTTTGGTGGCACCGTATAAATTAATAGGTGCACAGGCTTTGTCAGTTGATAAAGCCACAACTTTATGCACACCCGTTTCCAGTGAAGCACGAATGACATTTTCAGCACCGCCAATATTTGTTTTCACACATTCATCGGGGTTGTACTCCGCGATATGCACATGCTTCATGGCAGCTGCATGTATGATATAGTCAATTCCGCTGCAGGCCCTTTTCAATCTTTCATAATCCCGCACATCGCCAATAAAAAAACGAATCATGGGATATTCATTTTCAGGGAACTCAAATGCCATTTGATATTGCTTTTGTTCATCCCTTGAATAAATAACAAGCCTTTTTATATCCGGCCATTTTTTCAAGATAGTGCGGGTAAACTCTTTACCAAAAGAACCTGTACCTCCTGTGATTAAAATAGATTTATTGTTCAAATCAAGGCTCATGTGAATTGTTTTTATTTATAGATATATGCTATCGAATTAAAGAATTATGAACGAAAAATATCTTTATTGCGCTATTCTTTTTAAATAAACCCCATAACCACTTTTACTCAGCGCCTCTGCCTGTTGCAGTAACTGCTCTTTATCAATATACCCCATTCTATACGCCACTTCTTCTATACAGCCGATCTTCGTTCCCTGCCTTTTTTCAATCACTCTTACAAATTCGGATGCATCGCTCAGGGAATCGAAAGTACCGGTGTCGAGCCAGGCGGTGCCCCGGTCTAAAATAGCTACTTTTAAAGCCCCTCTTTTTAAGTATTCTTTATTGACATCTGTTATTTCGTATTCGCCTCTTGCTGAGGGCTGCAGGTTTTTGGCAATTTCCACCACCTGGTTGTCATAAAAATACAACCCGGGCACGGCATAATTGGATTTGGGGCGGGCCGGTTTCTCTTCAATGGAAATCACTTTGTTGTCGTTGTCGAACTCCACCACGCCATACCGTTCGGGGTCGGAAACCGGGTACGCAAAAACATAACCACCCTCCACATCATTCAAAGCCTGCAATTGCCTGCCCAGGCCGGTTCCATAAAAAATATTGTCACCCAGCACCAGGGCTACTTTGTCATTGCCAATAAAGGTGGCCCCGATGACAAAGGCCTGCGCCAGGCCGTTGGGTACTGCCTGCACAGCGTATTCAAAGCGGCAGCCTACCTGGCTGCCATCGCCCAATAGTCTTTTAAAGGCAGCATTATCTTCGGGTGTGGTAATGATCAGTATCTCATGGATGCCCGCCATCATCAGCACCGACAAAGGATAATAGATCATGGGCTTATCGTAAATGGGCATTAGCTGTTTTGAAATGGCTTTGGTGATGGGGTAAAGCCTGGTGCCGCTGCCGCCGGCGAGGATGATGCCTTTCATTTTATTGTTGAGGTGTTTTTTGTTGAGATGTTGAGATCTTCGATCGATCTAAAGAATTTTTCAGGGCATTTATTTTATTGGTCACTTTCTCAATGAACATCCTGCATTCGGTAAAGTCGCCTGTTGAAATAAAACCCAGGTCATGAGAAATGATTAACTGGTTCAATACCTCTAATGCGCTGCTGTATGCAATATGATAAAAATGAGATTGATCTTTTATTGTTTTTCTGCCCGAACCTTCCGCTATATTTGATGCAACTGCAATAGCTGCTCTCCGTATTTGACTGACAACTCCAAATTTCTCCTCTACAGGAAACTTGCCTGCTACCTTATACAACAACACCGCAAGTTTTCTTGCATCCTGCCAAACTTCCAGTTTCTCAAACGCGTAAACAAACATACTTCCTGAATAAATAAGCTTTTATATCTTTTTGTTGATCAGCCACCTTGCACTTAACGACAACTAAACAACTAAACAACTAAACAATTAAACGACTAAACAATTAAACAACCAACTCATTTCTGCGCATACTGCTCTTCATAATACTTCATATAGGCGCCGGAAGTAACGTCTTTCAGCCAGTCTTCATTATTCAAATACCAATCTATGGTCAGGCTGAGGCCTTCTTCAAAAGTTACGCTGGGTTTCCAGCCTAATTCTGTATTGATCCTGGTAGCATCAATAGCATATCTTTTATCGTGGCCCGGACGGTCTTTTACGTAGGTGATCAGCTTTTCGCTATCGCCATTTTCCCTTCCCAGTTTTTCATCCATCAGCCGGCACAGCAATTTTACCAAATCAATATTCTTCCATTCATTGAATCCGCCGATATTGTAGCTCTTACCATTTTTTCCCTGGTGAAAAACCAAATCAATAGCTGCTGCATGGTCTTTTACAAACAGCCAGTCCCGGGTATATAAGCCATCGCCATACACAGGCAAAGGTTTGCTGTGGATCACATTGTTGATCATTAAGGGAATCAGCTTTTCCGGAAAATGATTAGGCCCGTAGTTGTTAGAGCAATTGGTGATGACAACCGGCAGGTTATAGGTATCGTAATAAGCCCTTACAAAATGGTCGGAAGAAGCCTTGGAAGCAGAATAAGGCGAATGTGGGTCGTAAGGCGTTTCTTCGGTGAAGAACCCGGTATCGCCTAAAGCGCCGTATACTTCGTCGGTTGAGACGTGGTGGAAGCGTTTAGTGTTCTGAGTTTGGGGTTTGGCGTTTGTGGCATCACCTGACCAATGTTTTTTGGCTGCATTCAACAAATTGACGGTTCCCACCACATTGGTGTACACAAAATCAAGCGGCGATACAATGGAGCGGTCTACATGCGACTCGGCGGCCAGGTGAATAACACCATCGGGGTTATGCGCTGCAAATATTTTTTCTAGTGCTTCAGTGTCCAAAATATTGGCTTTCTCAAAAACATAATTGGGTGCTGTTTCAACGTCCTTTAAGTTTTCCAAGTTGCCCGCATACGTGAGCGCATCAAGGTTGACGATCTTGTAACCGGGATATTTATTCACGAAGAGCCGTACCACGTGTGAGCCGATGAAACCAGCCCCGCCGGTGATGATAATGGTTCTTTTATAGTTGTTCATTTGAATGAAATCTTTAAAGTTGAATTGTAACCTTATGAAACTACCCTGGTTACAATATTGTTTTGCAGCCTGTATGTTTCCTTGCTTTCTTCACAAACCGCCATTCCTTCTTTATTAAAATGGAGGCGGTGGCCATACTGGCTCATCCAGCCGGTTTGCCGGGCAGGATTGCCCACTACCAAAGCATAAGCAGCCACGGGTTTGGTGATAACAGCGCCTGCACCAATAAAAGCATATTGTCCTATTTCATTGCCGCAAACAATGGTGGCATTAGCCCCAATGGTAGCACCTTTTCTGACCAGTGTTGGCTTGTATTCATGCTTCCTGCTTACAGCACTTCTCGGGTTGATGACATTGGTAAAGACCATAGACGGACCCAGGAATACATCGTCTTCACAAATCACCCCTTCGTAGATAGAGACATTGTTTTGCACCTTTACGTTCTTTCCTAAAATTACGTTGGGAGAAACAACAACGTTTTGCCCCAGGTTGCAACCATCACCAATTTTGCAACCGGCCATGATGTGGCTGAAGTGCCAGATCTTTACACCTTCGCCTATCTCGCAACCTTCATCAATTATAGCAGTAGGGTGGGCAAAAAAAGACATCTATAAAAATATTAACCGCGTCCACCACGGTGGTTTTTAAGTGACCTGGCCTTCACTGCTTTGAGGGAGCTTTCTCTTACTACTTTTTGCTTGCCCAAAAAGTAGTGCAAAAAAGGCCCGCTGCCGCAATTGCTCCGCATGCGCAGCGTTGCCAGCGCACAGCGAACAGTCATTATAGTTACAGTTATTAATTCGATAGGTTGGTTGTCGTGCTATGCGTTGCGTCTTTACTGCGCTGGTATTGCGCTTTGATTTTCCTATAACAGTTAGAAGCGTTAGACATGCGCAATAAGGCGCTGCATTTTTCTTGAATTCGAAGAAAGGTTGACAAATCTTTTCTTAAGACCTGCTTTTGTCTATGAATACCCGAAATGATGGTGCTTTCGATACCACTCAAAAGCTATTTTTAAACCATCTTTTACGCTAAATGCCGGTTCATACCCTAATAATGATTTTGCTTTGGAAATATCCGCCAGGCTATGGCGCACATCACCTCTTCTTTCGGGGCCGTACTTAGGTGCCAGGTCGCTGCCGCCTACTTCTTTGATCATTTCAAAGACCTGGTTCAGGGTAGTTCGTTCGCCGTAGGCAATATTGTACACCTGGTTGATAGCCGCAGCATTTTCCGTAAACAAAGCCTTTTCATTGGCCTGCACAGCATTGGCCACATAAGTAAAGTCGCGGCTGGTTTCGCCATCGCCATTGATCACCGGCGGTTCGTTATTTAAAACTGCATTTATGAAAAGAGGAATAACAGCAGCATAAGCGCCTTGTGGATTTTGCTTAGGGCCAAACACATTGAAATAGCGCAGGCCGATCAGTTCCAATCCATACACATTGGCATAAACCTTAGCGTACAATTCGTTTACATACTTGGTAACCGCGTAGGGCGAAAGCGGGTTGCCGATTTTATCTTCTACTTTAGGCAAACCGGGATGATCGCCATAGGTGGAAGAACTGGCGGCATACACTACTCTTTTAACGCCTTTTTCCTTAGCAGCCGTAAAAATATTCAGCGTGCCGGTAATGTTTACGTCATTGGTTGTAAGCGGGTCGTTGATAGAACGGGGCACAGAACCCAAAGCCGCCTGGTGAGAAATGAGGTCAATATTTTCTGTTGCCTGCAGGCAGGTTTGGTAATCTCTTATGTCGCCCTGGATGAATTCGAACTTCGGATCGGATTCAAAGGCTGCTATATTTTTACACTGCCTGTAGCCAGGTTATCCAAAACCCTTACTGTTTTTACCCTTGCATCGTTCAATAAATGTTCGGCCAAATTAGAACCGATAAAGCCGGCCCCTCCTGTAATTAATACCCGCATTAGACTGTTGTCCTTTTATTTTTTTTCTTTTTGTTCCATTTTTTTATGTCGAGCCAGCCGAACCACTTTCCCAATAATCCCGGCGCCTGTTCTTCGTCTTCAAAATAACCCGAGCTATGGCCATAGCCATAAGCATAGCGGCCATAGCCATAATAGCCATAACCCGACCGCAGTTTCACATCGTTCAGCACAATGGATATTTTGGGCAGCTTGCTGGTTTGGTAAAACTCGTCGATCATCACGACCTGCTTTTTGAAAGTATGTCCCTGGCGGACGATATACAGTGTACAATCGGCAAACTTGCTTAGTGTCATAGCATCGCTGACCATGCCTACGGGGGCCGTATCTACGATCACTACGTCAAACTGGCTTTTTAAATAATCAAACAGCTCATTGAGCCTGGGATCAAGCAATAACTCGGAAGGATTGGGCGGTACTGGCCCGCAAGGGAGTACAAATAAATTTTCTGTACCCGGAACAGCTACAGGCAGCTCTTCCAGTTTTATTTTACCCAGTAAGTAATTGGTAAGGCCGGCTCGTTTGGCCATGCCTAAATGAGAAAGGATCTTGGGTTTGCGTATGTCGAATTCTAGAATGACTGTTCTTTTACCCGTCAGGGCCATGACAGCACCGGTATTGGTACTAACAAAAGACTTTCCCTCGCCGCTGAAGGAGGATGTTACCAGTATGACGGGTTTGGCCACATGATTTAATACATACTGCAGGTTGGAACGCAGGATGCGGAATTGTTCGGCCACCACTTTACGGCTGTTGCTGGTAACCACCAGGGTTTCGTCACCAAAGGAATGCCCTACTTCGCCCAATATGGTGGCACTAGTGGCTTTCTCAATATCATTACGGGTAGTGACCTTGTCGTTCAGTAACTCCAGTATAAAAATAAATAGCGATGGTAATACCAGGCCAATAACAATGGCCAGTAGCTGCGTGTTGCGCCTGTTGGGTTTTACCGGCACTGAATTGGAAACAGCTTCCTCTAACACCTTGGTATTGGATATTTGAGAGGCCAGGGCAATGTGCGACTCTTCATTCTTTTGTAACAAGGAAGCGTAGATGACCAGCTTGGTGTCCTGCTCTCTTTTAATATCAGCCAGTTCCTGCATTTTTGACGGCATGGATTTGACAAGACTTTGTGCTGACCCGCCTTTATTTTGAATGGCGCTAATGGCAGCACGATAGGCCGATTTAATAGGGCGCAGGTTTTCGAGTATTTTTTGGCGCAACACCTCTATTTCCTCGTTTTTTTGCTGAACCGCCACGTTACCCGGAGGTGCATTCTCCAACAGTCCCTTTCTTTCGAGCTGAGCCTGGTTATACCCTGTGATCATGGTGTTCAGTGTAGGGTCTGCTATGCCCAGTGAGGATGGCACCGGCGTATAGGCTAAGGATCGGTCCTGTAAATAGCTGCCGATCATTTCCGCATTATTCAACTGAATGATCTGCTCACTGGCTTCCCTTGACGATTCTTCTATACGGCCCAGGTAATTGGTGGATTGGGTTTGCGGATCAATAATATTGTTCGCCTGCTGAAACGAAAGCAGCCGCTGATTAATACTGTCCAGCTCATGCCTAACCACGGCTAAACGGCTATCAACAAAAGCTATGGTTTTACGGGTGGCGTCGTTCTTGTCTTCAATGACCGCAGCTTTATATTCTTCCATCAGTTGGTTGATGACATCCGCCGCCAGGTCGGGGCTGGTAGCCTGCTTGGTTATCACCAAAATGCCGGTGCCCTGTTTTGGAGCTATCACGAGGTTCGATAGCAATTCGTTAGCAGCATTGGCTGTAGGCAACCATCTTACATTGTAGGCATCGCTTAACTGGCCGTGCGTGGTTCTAACCAGCCTGAACACGCCATATTTATTTTTAAATACCTGCCCAAATTTAAAAGCAGCATTTTCCTTATTGATCCGAAAGGTATTCTCGTTCTCAAATTCTATCCCTAAAGTAAAAGCATGGGCAGAATCCTCTATTTGGAAAGCTTCTACCTTAAAAGGGCAGGACTTATAAACATTTAGTTCTTTTATCTTTCCCTGCGCCAGGTAAGTGAAATTCAGATTAAGGGCTTCTACCACCCTTTCCATGAGCGGCCGTGACTGCAGATATTCTATTTCGTTTTGGATGTTCTTTTTATCGTCTGATACCAGTAGCTGCTCCAGTTTGTCATTACTACCGCCTGCATTATTATCATCCCTGATGACCAAAGTTCCTGTTGACTGGTACACCAAAGTGGCATAGCGCAGGTACACATAAGCCACAAATAAAGACAGGGCTACGCAAATCACAAACAGGGGAAGGAAGCGAATGTATTTATAAAACAGGTCCTTAATACTAAGACCGGCTGCTTCATTGTTTGTCTTTTGCACCTGTTCTTCCAATACCATGGGATGTATAATAAATTATTTTATGAAATTCAAAATCAGGGCTATGGCTGTGATGATGCCGGTAGCAATGCCAATCTCCTGCCTCAGCTCCTGCTGGTCTTGCTGCTTTAACCTCCTTTGGGTTTGTTCTACCATGATGACATCGTTCTGCCGCACATAATAAAAGGGCGAATTGAACACATCTTTGGAAGTAAGGTCTATAGTGGCTACCTCCCGCTGGCCGTTTGTTTCCCTTAATATTTTCACCTTATCCCTTTTTCCAAACTCTGTTATACCACCAGCCAGGCCCAGCGCTTCTAAAATGGTCACTTTATCTATCGGTACCGTATACGTGCCCGATGCGCCCACTTCTCCCAGCACTGTGAACCTGTAATTGGTAAACCGTACAATGACCGAAGGTTGTGTTAACTGGTCTTGCAGCTTTGCCTTGATAGAATCGGCTAATTGTTCTTTGGTTAAGCCTTCGGCATGAATGGTTCCGATACGGGGATATTCGATATTGCCATTCCTGTCAACTAAAAACCCGGCAGGAGAAGATGAGGTGCCTGTGGCAGATGTTTGTTCGGGTAAATTGTAAGGTATGTCTGTAGCAGGATTAATACTCATGCTATATACCTTAATAGAAAGGATGTCGTTTTTTTGTATGGTAGGATCGGGAATGCTGCCTGCAATAGGCACCACCGTATCTGTAACGTTTTGCAAATAATTGTTGGTTGCTTTTCTTTGGCTGGTGCAGGATGTAGCTAAAGAAATAATTCCACAAAAGATCAGCAGTTTGAAAATTCTCATTGTTATGGTTTGTCTGTCGCAGCTATCAGCTTCGACTTATCAATGTATGCTATAAGCATGTATCCCAAACTATCAATACATACCTTAGCCATTTTATTTTTGATCTCTACTACTTTCCCTTCCTGGTCCATCATGGGGCCGGCAGTGATCCTCACTCTTTCATCGGGTTGAAAATCTATTTTTTGCACCGCTACATTTTCATACTCATCCAAAAACCTTTTGATGACCTGTATTTCCTTTTCTTTTATAACGGCCGGTTTGCCATTCCAATATACAAAGTTTACCACACCATCTGTCATTCTCACCTGTGTTCTTTGCTCTTCATCAATTTTTACAAACACATACGATTTAAAAAGAGGTTCTTCCACCGTCTTGATGCGGTCGCTCCATTTGCGGCGCACTTTATTTAAAGGACAATAGCTCTCGATTTTTTTTTGGATCAATAAGCTGTTCACCTTTTTTTCCCACCGGGGACGGGTATATATGGCATACCATTTTGCACTCACCGTTGACAAAGGTTGAAGGCATAAGCTATAAGGATTATGCCTTTGTATTTTATTTTTAATACATGGCTTCGCCACCTCAGTCACAAGTGTTTTTTTGCGACAGAGCCCGGAAAAGCCCTGCAAATATAGCTTTTGCACTGTGACTGACAAATGCTCGAAAAATACAGATTTTGAATAAGTTACTATTTTAAAAAATTTAGCGACTAAGAAAACCTACT
>JBQCJM010000303.1:0-11595 GCA_051952715.1 Flavisolibacter sp. | reverse complement strand
ATCCGTGTAATTGCCTATGGCATTAACGAGCAGGAGGTATACAGCGAGGTGATTTTATCGCCCATCATTCGCTAATAAAAATCCTCTTTTATTTAGGCCGCTTCGGTAAGGAGGCGGCTTTTTTTTGTTCTGAGGTTTTATGTTTTGGGTTTTGAGTTTTGAGTTTTGAGTTTTGGGCTTTGAGTTTTTGGGTTAACCGCAGCGGGCACGGCGAACGCAGCGGTTTTTCTTTTTCAATCTCCCTGATTTTCGGAGTGCTTCTAACATGGATGAATGATTCTTTGTCTTCCCGATCCCGGATAGCTATCGGGATCAGCATCTGTGCTAACTGCTGTAAGCAAGTTGCAAAGTTTAATACCAGTGGCGCCACGGCGGCCAATGCAAAACTGTCAATTGACGACAGGAAGCTTTTTCTTACATTGCAATTCTTCTATGATAACAAAGGATACAGCCTACCAAAACATAACGCAGCTCGTTGAACGCTTCGATGAACAAAAAGAATCGTACAAAAAATCTGATTACAATGAAACGCTGGTACGCAGAGACTTCATCGACCCCTTCTTTAAATCGCTTGGGTGGGATATTGACAACTCGCAAGGTTATGCCGAAGCCTACCGGGAAGTAATACACGAAGACCGTGTAAAAATTGGTTCAGCAACAAAAGCCCCCGATTATTCCTTTAGGCTGCCCGGTGGCAAACGTTTGTTTTTTGTAGAAGCCAAAAAACCAAGCGTATTGGTAAAGAATGAGATTATGCCGGCCTACCAGGTGCGCCGCTACGCCTGGAGTGCAAAGCTGCCTGTTTCCATACTGACGGATTTTGAAGAATTTGCCCTGTACGATTGCAATAAAAAGCCCAAGCCCGATGATAAGGCCTCTACCGGCAGAATAAAATATCTTACCTATACCGATTACCTGAAAGAGTTTGATTTCATCTGGGACACTTTTTCCAAGGAACGTGTGCTCAAAGGCAGCTTCGACAAATTTGTGGCAAGCGATGTCGGAAAGAAAGGAACCACCACTGTTGATAAAGATTTTCTTGCGTCATTGGATGAATGGCGCATACAATTGGCACAAAACATTGCATTGCGTAATCCATTGTTTAATGAAGATGAATTGAACTATGCAGTGCAACAAACTATTGACCGCATTATTTTCTTACGCATTGCAGAGGATAGAGGAGTGGAAGAATACGGAAGATTGAAAACAGCACTCAAAGGAGAAAACTACTATACCAATTTATTTCATCTTTTTAAAGAGGCCGACGAGAAATACAACAGCGGTTTGTTTGACTTTAAAAAGGACAAGCTGAGTGCATCCCTGCAACTGGATAATAAAGTACTGAAAGGTATTTTCAATGAGTTGTATTATCCTGTTTCGCCTTACGAGTTTAGTGTATTAAGCGTTGAAATTCTGGGCAGTGCCTACGAACAGTTTTTGGGCAAGCAAATAAAGCTAACGGATAAGCACAAGGCCAGCATTGAAGAAAAGCCCGAAGTGCGAAAAGCAGGCGGTGTGTATTACACGCCGCAGTACATTGTTGATTATATAGTGGAGCAAACCATTGGTAAAAAGTTGGAAGAACTCACGAAACAATTTGAGTCGTCGAAAGCCTCACCCGTTGAGGGAGGTGTGGTGGGGGCGGTTGCCAAAATAAAGATTGTGGATCCTGCCTGTGGCAGTGGAAGTTTTTTAATTGGTGCTTATCAGCGGTTACTTACATGGCATCAGCAATATTATAAACCAAAGTTTGACGAACTCTCCGCCATTGCCGGCAGCAATGACTACACCAACAAGCAACGGAACGATGCCATTAAGGAACGGAACAAACTGCCGCTTACACCTGACGGCGCACTAACCAGCGCATTGAAAAAACAAATACTGCTGAATAATATTTACGGTGTGGACATAGATACACAGGCCGTGGAAGTAACCAAGCTTTCTTTGCTGCTAAAGTGCATGGAAGGGGAAACGCAAAGCAGCATTAATGCCGAAATGCGGTTTGGCGAAAGAATATTGCCAACGCTTGACAGCAACATAAAAAGCGGCAACAGTTTAATTGACCTTGATTTTTATGATGGTGAATTTGATTTTGAACCCGGTGCTGAAAAAAAGATAAAACCATTTAGCTGGGAGAAAGCTTTTCCTGAAGTGTTTAAGAACGGTGGCTTTGATGCGGTGATTGGGAACCCGCCGTATGTAAGACAGGAAATGTTAGGTGATATCAAACCTTATTTGCAAAAGCGGTATAAGGTATATCATGGCATGGCTGATTTGTATAGTTATTTTATTGAAAGAGGTATTGGTTTATTGAAAGAAGATGGATTGTTTGGAATCATTGTGGCGAATAAATGGATGAGAGCAAATTATGGCGAGCCTTTACGTAAATGGTTTAAAAGACAAAAGCTTGAACAGATAATTGACTTTGGTGATTTGCCAGTGTTTCAGGGAGCAACAACTTATCCTTGTATTGTCATTTCATCAAAGGGTACAAATGCACATCAATTAAAAGATCACAAGCTAATAACTACAAATTTTACAACTCTTGATTTTACTTCTATCGAAAAATATAAAAATGAAAACAGCAAACAAATTTTATTTGATGCTTTAGAAGATGAGGGTTGGAACTTGAGTGGAGAAGGCGAACAAAAGTTGTTCAAGAGATTACAGACTGTTGGATTTACTTTAGGTGAGTATGTAAAAGGTGAAGTTTATAGAGGTGTTCTGACTGGTTTAAACGAAGCGTTTATTATTGATGAAGAAATTAAGAATAGAATAATTAGACAGGATAAAAAAAGTGCTGAGATAATTAAAAATTTCTTAGCTGGAAAAGACATAAAACGGTTTAATCCACCTTCTGGGAAAAGCTACTTAATTCTTTTTCCAAAGGGTTTTACAAACTCAAAAGGCAATAATCCAAAAGATGCTTGGAAATGGCTTCAAGAAAATTATCCTGGTATAGCCAATCATTTACAACAGTACAAGGAGAAAGCTATGAAGCGGTTCGATAAGGGTGAATATTGGTGGGAGTTAAGAGCTTGTGATTATTACGATGAATTTGAAAGAGAAAAGATTATGCTTCCTGATATAGCATTAAGAATGCAAGCTACATTTGATGACAGGAAATATTATTGCGTCAATACAGCATATATTATCCCTACAAATGACAAAGTATTATTAGCAATACTAAATTCAAATCTCATCCAATTCATTTATACAAAAATTAGTTCCTCTATTCGAGGCGGCTATTTGAGATTTATAAGACAATATCTACAAACACTTCCAATAGCAAAGGCTAACGGAATGCAAGAGAAAGAAATAATACAGTTAGTTGATGCAATGCTTTCTCTCCACAAAGAAAAACAACAAACCACCTTACCTGAAAAATTGGAAAGCCTGCAACACCGCATTAACCACACCGATGAAAAAATAAACCAACTGGTTTATCAACTCTACGGCCTAACCGAAGAAGAAATTAAAATTGTAGAAAACAGCTAAACAGCCTGCATGGTGAACCGTTTTCATTTTATCATTGGCGATTATTTAGGTGCCGCAAAAGAGGTGCGTTGGAAAAATGATGTGCTAACCATATGTACGGAGCTGGTTGTGGTGGAAGCATACGCCGGTTGTAAAAATTACAGTGTGCCCTCAAACGACGAAAGGCTGCAAAGCGTATTCAGTTACCTTTCTAAAAAAAACTGGAAGAAAAAATATAAAGACCCCTATATCTGCGACGGGTATTATTGGAGCCTTGAGCTTATAGCTGACAATAGCGTATTGATATGCAATGGAACAAACAAAGCACCGCGGGGCTTTAAAACCTTTTTGAAATTGCTTAATGCTATTACCAAAGCGTATGGATTGAATGTATATTGATCACAGTTAGCTACGGAAGCTGTGTTTTCTTTCTTTGTGCCAAACGCATGCTAAAAAATCGGGCTGACGTGCGGCAACGGAAATTGTCAGCGACAAGCAAAGCGCCTAAAGAAGTCAAGCCCTTACCCGTAGCAGGCATTTGCAAAATCAATTCTAAATTATATATTGTGGTATACTAAAGGTATTTATGAAAATCGCTACCATCTCTGACGAGCTGCAGATAGAAGCGGCCGATCTGCGAAAGGGACAACTTGTTTTTCGTGCTGTTAATAACCCGTTCCGCCTGCAAATTCTATCCCTGCTGCACAGCCATAAGAGAATGATGGTTACGGCTATTTACAAAACATTGTCATTGGAGCAGCCAAATGCTTCTGCTCACCTGTCTGTTTTAAGAAAAGCAGGTATTGTAAATGTCAAAAGAGAGGGCAAGTTTATTTATTACTCCATTAACTATGAGCGGCTCTATGAACTGCACACCATTGCAGCGCAGCTATTGAAAATGCCTGGTGATAGAACAGCTATAAGATAAGCGCTGTTTTTACGGACAGGGCTTTCAAACATCTGTTCATTGTAATATTTCTACACGTCTATCCATGCAAAGAGATGGCGCTAAAATCACCTCTTTTAAATTTTTCAATCTTCTTACATTGATGTTTCATTTAATGCTATATTTAGCGCTACAACACTAATCAATGAAACAAGACATAACCAAGGGTCTTCAAAAAAGAAAAAAACAAATTTTAGAAGACTGGATCACCCAGCAACTCTCCGATGCCGGGTTTCGCGATGACCTGATGAGCAATGAAGAATTAAGGGAGCAAAGCAATGAACTCCTCGATACTTTACTGAAAGCCATCAACGACAAGAACATTACCGATGTAGAATCTTCCGACTTCGAACCCGTGTATGAAATTGTTTCCGGCATTTCTATGTCAAGAGCAAGACAGGGCTTTTCGCCAAGAGAAACCGGTACGTATGTATTTAGCCTGAAAGAAGCCTTGCTCAAAAACCTGCAGGAAGAACTGAAAGACGATCCAAAAGTATTAGCGGAAGCGGTGTTGAAGGTGAACAAGCTGATGGACAGCCTGGGCATCGTCACCTTTGAAACCTTTATCAAGGGCAGGGAAGAAGTGATATTACGGCAAACAGACGAGATCACAGAGATCTCCACGCCGGTCATCCGGGTATGGGATGGCATCGTGGCGCTGCCCATCATTGGTACGCTGGACAGTGCCCGTACCCAAACCGTGATGGAAAACCTGCTGCAGGAAATTGTAGACAGCGGCAGCACCATTGCCATTTTAGATATATCAGGCGTTCCGGCGGTAGATTCGCTGGTGGCGCAGCACTTAATTAAAACCGTTGCCGCCACGCGGCTCATGGGCGCCGAATGCATCATCAGCGGCATCAGGCCCGAAATTGCCCAAACCGTGGTACACCTGGGCATTGATCTCTCCAATATTGTTACAAAAGCCACCCTGGCCAGTGCTTTGAAGTATGCCTTTAGTGTGCTGAGGCTGGAAGTAAAACGAATTCAAAAAGATAAAGCAGTTATATAGTCTATGGACCGGATTCCGATTTTAAGAATGGGGCATTTTTTGTTGGTTACCATTCAGATAGACCTTTACGACAGGCTGGCTACCAACCTGGAAGCTGACCTTGTGCAAATGGTGAATAAAACAGGCGCCAGGGGCGTATTGATCGATATTTCGGCCTTATCCATTGTTGATTCTTTTATGGGACGAATTTTAGGCAATATCGGCAGTATGTCCAAGATCATGGACGCCGAAACCGTAGTAGTGGGTATGCAGCCCGCCGTGGCCATTACCCTCATTGAACTGGGGCTTGAATTAAAAGGTGTGCACACCGCCCTGAACGTAGAAAAGGGCATGGAATTATTGAAAGAAAAAATTGGTTCGTATGATGATGAAGAACCTGTGGAAGATGAAGATAGTGCTGAATAAGGATGCCATGCGTATTGAAAAGGAGCAGGACGTGGTGCCTTTTCGCAACCGCGTACGCGAATTTGCGGTGAAGATAGGCATGGGGCTGGTGAACCAGACCAAGCTGATCACGGCTGCCAGCGAACTGGTGCGCAACATGCTGAAATACGCAGGCGGCGGCACTGTTTTAATAGAAGCTATTACGGAAGGCCGGGACAATGGCATCAGGCTCACCTTCCAGGATAAAGGCCCCGGCATCAAAGACGTGGCGCTGGCTATGAAAGACGGGTTTTCGTCGGGAAAAAGTTTGGGCATAGGCTTGCCCGGAACCAAAAGACTGGTGAACGAATTTGATATCAAAAGCATCATAGGCACAGGCACAACAGTGTCCATAATAAAGTGGAAGAATGGTTAACAGGGCACATGCTGTATTCAGGGCGGACGACCGGAGTTATTTTGCCATACTGAAAAAAGAAATTCACGCCATGGCCGTATCGGCCGGCTTTAATGACCGTAAGGTAGGCGAGATCGACATTGTGGTGGCGGAGATGGTCAGCAACCTGGTGAAGCATGCTGCTGACGGGCAGATGCTGGTAAAATTGATCGAGGAAAATGGTTTGCAGGGCATAGAACTCATCAGCATAGACAATGGAAAAGGCATGACGGATGTAAACCGCATGATAGCGGATGGCGTATCCACCAAAAACACGCTGGGGCATGGGCTTGGCGCCATGAAACGGCTGGCAGATGTGTTCGAGGTGTATTCGCAAAAAGACTGGGGTACCATTATTCTTGCCCGCATCTTTACAGAAGAACCTCCCTTGTTTAAAAAACCCAAAAAGGCAAAAGTGAGGGCTGTGGTATTGCCAAAGCCCGGCGAAACGCAATGCGGTGATGGGTTTTCTTCAACCCTAAGCCCCGATTACGTCAGGCTTTTTTTGGGCGATGGGCTGGGTCATGGTGAAGATGCTGCCAAAGCCGTAGAAATGGCTATTGACGCCTTCCAGGACTGTAATGAAACCGACCCGGTAGAAACGATACGCTACATCAATACCATTGTAAAAAAAACCAGGGGCCTGGTAGCCACCGTTGCCATTTTTAACCTGAAAGAAAAATCGTGGAAGATCTGCGGTGTGGGGAATATAGCGACGAAAATAATGGGGCCTGGCTTTTCAAAAGGATACATGGCTTATAATGGCATTATAGGGCTGAACCTGCCAAGAACCTTAAATGCGCAGGAGGTGCCCTACGAAAAAGGACAGCACATGATCATGTGCAGCGATGGGCTTAGATCAAGATGGGACGTACTGAAGTATCCTTCTGTGCTTAGATATGACCTTTCTGTTTTAGGCGCCTCTTTAATAAAAGACTTTGGCCGCTACACCGACGACATGTCGGTGCTGGCGTGTAAGATAAATGTATAAGCATGCATGAAATAGCAAGAGTAACACTGGAGAACGAAATGGACCTGATCCTGGCCCATAAACGCTCTATGAAGCTGGCCGAAATAGCGGGGCTTTCCCTGGCAGCCCAAACCACTTTTGCAACCGCTGTTTCCGAAGTGGCCAGGAACACCATTGAAAGCGGCAAAAGCGGTTGCCTTATGTTACAGGTAGCCATAGACCAGCGTGATAAATACATTGTGGCCTGCGTGCAGGATGAACAAGAGCCCAATGAAAGATCGAATGAAGGGCTGGAATATGCCAAGCGCCTTGTCAACAAATACAATGTTTCTACCAAAGGCGAGCAAACCACCATCGAGCTTTTTTATTACATCCACCCTTCCTTTAAAATTGACATTCATAAGCTGGATGAATGGCGCAACTTTTTCCGCAACGAACCGCCCATATCGGCTTACGAGGAATTGAAAAGAAAGAACGAGCAGTTGCAGGATCTCTCTGAACGGGTACGAAAAAGCGAAGCACAGTATAAAACGCTGACCAATGCTTTGCCGCTTATTATATTCTCTATTGATAAAGAAGGAAACCTTTTATACACCAATGAAGGGCTGCTGCGCTACAGTGGCGAAACAGCAGAAAGCCTGAACAGGAACCGGTGGAAGAAAATGGTGCATGAGGATGATTATGCTGCGTTCTCGCTTTTGATGAACAGCGATATTGCAGGTGGCGCCACCACGGTGAAAACACAAGCCCGTTTGCGCAACCGTGGCGGCGAATACTTATGGCACCAGGTTTCACTTTCTCCTTTTTTTGATGATAAAGACCAGGTACAATACTGGATCGGTTTCATGGCCGATATTCATGCACAAAAAGTTTTGGAAGCCACACTCCGGGACAATATTGAATTGAAAGAAGCACAAAAAAAATTAACCGAGAACCAGCAGACGCTGGAGAAATACATCGAAGAGCTGAACAGGAGCAACGAAGCCTTGCAGCAGTTTGCTTTTGTGGCCTCGCACGACCTGCAGGAACCGGTGCGCAAGCTTTTATTTTACAGCGATTCGCTGATGGCGCAATACACACAATCACTCGAGAAAAAAGGTGTGGAGTATTTAAAAAGCATACGGCATGCGGCGCAGCGGATGCGTACTTTAATAAAAGACATCCTGGTTTTTTCGCAGATAAAGAAAGACGAGATACAGTTTGCCCCGGTTGATCTGAACAAGGTAGTGAAGCAAGCCCTGGAAAACTTCGAGATGGCCATTGAAGAAAAAAAGGCCACGTTCCATATAGAAAAACTCCCAGTGATTAATGGCGATGGAAGAATGCTGGGGCAGCTATTTGAAAACCTGATCAGTAATTCGCTGAAGTATGCCAGGGAAGCCGAAGCGCCGCAGATCAGGATCAGCTGCACTCATAATAACGAAGAAGTAGAGCTGCGGTTTGAAGACAATGGCATTGGCTTTGACGAGCAATATGCACAACAAATGTTTACCTTATTCCAGCGCCTGCACAACCGTTCAAAATACGAAGGCACAGGACTGGGACTGGCTATTTGCAAAAAAATTACGGATATGCACCATGGTAAAATATGGGCGCAATCGAAAGAAGGCAGTGGCGCCACGTTCTATGTATCTTTTCCTGTAAATTCGCTTACTTCTTAATTTCAGTTTATGGACATGCCCAGAATTTTACTGGTTGATGATGATGCAGAGGACAGGGAGATTATGATAGATGCAATGGCAAAATTGACCAGTGAAAATATTCAGTGTGCCGAAAATGGCGAAGCTGCTTTGCGGTTGCTTTTTAAATATGCTGAACTGAATGCTTTTCCCTGCCTGGTGATTTTAGATTTGAACATGCCTAAAATGAATGGAAGGCAAACCCTGCAAATGCTGAAATCCGATTCAAGGTTCAGGGATATACCTGTGGTGATTTATTCGACCTCGCTTAACCCGCTGGAAAAAGAAGCTTGCATGGCGTTAGGCGCTCAATCTTACATTACCAAGCCTACTACCTATAACGAAGGAATAGAAACCGCTAAATTATTTTTGCGGCTGTGTGAGACAAAGTTTGTGGTGGAGAAGTAGCAAAGGTTTTCTCTGTATTGAAATTATATTTCCTTCGTTAGCATTGGATGCTTATTCTGCTACTTTCCTTTCTTCTTTTAATTATTGCTATTGTGTTATTGCACTTTATCTTCTTTTCAATGGTGTGGTTGTCATGCTGTGTGTAAAGTCTTTATTGCGTCCTGTCTGGTATAAAAATTTATTGTTCTGAAAGGCTTTAGTAATTTCAGCACCGGATATTTTGTAAGATGAATAACAACACTATTGATAGCAACCTGCTGCGGCAGATATTTTTTATAGCCATTATTCTTTTTTTAGGCATTGTACTGTTCAGAGAATTGTGGTTTTTCCTTTCTGCTTTTTTAGGCTCTGTTACTTTTTATGTGCTGATGCGGGAACGCATGTTTTATTTAACCGAACAAAAAAAATGGAAGCGAAGCACGGCCGCCTGGGTGCTGATGCTGCTATCGTTTTTTGTGATACTGGTTCCTATTGGTTTGCTGGGCAATATTATTTATTCAAAGATCAGCTACGTGGTGGTGCATTCTGCCGAAATGATAGAATCGTTGAAACAAACCATCAATAACATCTCCCAAAAAATTGGTTACCGTGTAGTAGATGTAAATGCCATTGACAGGCTGGGGCCTTACATAGCACAACTGCTGCCAAAGGTATTAGGCGTTACATTCAACACATTTACATTAGTGGCCAGCATGTACTTCATTCTTTATTTTATGCTGGTGAATGGCAGGAAAATGGAAGAATCGCTGTACGAATACATTCCGCTAAAAGATGGAAACGTGGAGTTGATAGGCAAAGAGGTAAAGACCATGGTCATTTCCAATGCCATCGGCATTCCGCTTATTGCACTTATACAAGGTATTGTGGCATTGATAGGTTATTTGATCATTGGTGTGCCCGAGCCCTGGCTTTGGTTTGTGGCCACCAGTATTGCAGCCATGATGCCCGTAGTGGGTGCTGCATTAATTTACGCTCCTTTAACCATCATGCTGTTTGCGCAGGGCCATACAGGCAGGGGCATTGCTATGGCTATCTGGGGATTTGGATTAGTGGGATTGGTAGATAACTTATTCCGTTTTTTGCTGAATAAAAAGCTGGGTAATATTCATCCGCTTATTACCATATTTGGTGTGATACTGGGTGTGCAATTGTTTGGTTTTATCGGGCTCATCTTTGGTCCGCTTTTGATCTCCATGTTTATTCTTTTATTACGTATTTATTCTTCTGAATTCATTGTTAAGAAAAGAGTTATTAACAAAAACCAATGACATATACTGGTTAACTCTTAGTAAATTTGTGTCATCCAATTGAACCGTACATTTTTCCAAAATAATTTTTAGTGTTCGCTTGCAGGTGTCGTCTTAGAACAATATTTTCGCACCTAGTGGCGTTCCAATAACCACGAAAAACCCAGGAGAGTGAGAAAAGTATATTTGCCAATATCCATCGTCTGTCTTCTTGCCACCTTTTTACTTCTTCCCGTAGTAAAAGCCGGTAGTAATAAAAATTTAAAAGCAGTTAAATCCATTGCTAACTATAGCAATGTTGCTACCACAACTTCCAGTGCAGAAGCCGCTGCCGCTACTATTTATGACAGTCTTCAATTAGATGAGCTTGGTTTGAACAAGGATGCGTTGACCTATGCTTACGAAGGCCAGCAAAAATTAGAAGAGAAGGGCATGGTCAATAATCCCGACATTTTAACTGTATGCGATTTCAGCCAGCCTTCCGATAGCAAACGCATGTATGTGATTGATGTAAAGAATTACAAGGTGCTGATGAATACATATGTGGCGCATGGAAAAAATTCCGGACTGGAATATGCACAGCGTTTTTCCAATCGTCTTCAGTCATTGCAAAGCAGCCTTGGCTTTTATGTAACCAAGCAAACTTATATGGGAAAACACGGCTTGTCGTTAAGATTATCTGGCCTTGACAAAGGCTTTAATGATAATGCTGAAGCCAGGGCAGTGGTGGTGCATGGCGCTCCTTATATTGGAGACCAAAGGGCTGATGCCGCTTACATGGGCAGAAGCTTTGGTTGCCCTGCAGTGCCGCAGCAAGTAGCATCGAAAGTGATTAATTATATTAAAGACGGAACTACCTTGTTTATCTATTATCCTTCTCAGCAGTATTTGCACGGATCGACAATACTTAACGGCTGATTTGGACGCAAACGAGGATGGATGAAAAAAGCCCCAACCGTACCCTATGGTTGGGCTTTTTAATTTTTGAAAGTTGTGTGTTAATTCTTACTTATTCTCTTTTTTATCTTCCGGCAGGGTG
>JBQCJM010000302.1:0-3286 GCA_051952715.1 Flavisolibacter sp. | reverse complement strand
AATTCAAAGCATTCGACCAAAAAGGTTTGCATTATAGCAAAGGCAACTTTAAAGTTGATATAAAACCGTCTTCACAAAACGGGCAATTATTTGTTACACTTTCTACTGAAGCTTATAGAGGTGAGGTGTATTACACAACAAATGGAGAACTGCCTACCACACAAAGCAAAAAATATACTGAACCCATTCGTATTGATTCATCGCTGGTGCTAAAAGCAATCACAGTCGTAGACGGAAAGGTGATGAGTGTGCAGCCAGCGCAACAATCATTTGTGATGCACAAGGCCATAGGGAGAGATGTTGTTTATACAAATTCTGTAAGCCGTTATTATATGGCCGATGGGCCCAACTCGTTAACGGATGGCGTACGAGGTACGGAGGCTGTCGGCAAATACTGGCATGGCTTTGCAGGAAAAGATTTGATAGCAACAATTGATTTAGGAGAAGTAAAAGATATTCACAGCATTTCTATCGGCTGCCTGCAGCATTACCGCGACTGGATCATGATGCCGCAATGGGTAAAATTTGAAGTTTCTACTGATGGCAAAAACTTTACGGAAATAAAAACAATTAACAACTCAACATCTGTTGATGAACAAGCTTCGGTCATCAAAGACTTTACGGCAGAATTTCCGGAACAGAAAGTAAAGTTCATTCGTGTTACGGCAAAGGCTTTGGAGGCGCTACCCAAAAGCCATCCAGGCGAAGGGAAACCAGCGTGGATATTTGCTGATGAAATTGTGGTGAACTGATTATTGCCTGAGACCTCGAAGGTTTTTGAAACCTCCAAGGTCTTAAATACTATTTTATTTTTCTCAGGGCCGAACCTTTATGCGCTGCAATATGATCGGTTTTATCGCTTTTAATTTCGTATTGCGGGTCATCTTTGGTGGCGTGATGAGTGTAGCCTTTATAATTAAAATCAGCAGTGTGAATCTTTATTATGGTGCCGGAAACATGACCAGCTTCTGAGTTCCATGTTACATGATCGCCAATCTTAAATTTTTGTGCCATAATTCTTAAGTTGTATGATGTTAAGTAAAACGTTTTGTTGCTATAATGCATTTTTTAAAAACAGCAATTCTATACAGGCCTCCGTCAAAGTTCTTTTTTCTTTTCTATGCTTGTTTTCTTTTACTAATCTTTTTGCTCAGCGAGACACCATCAATATCGATGCTAACTGGCAATTTGTCATTGACACGAAATTGGAAGGTCTGAATAACAAATGGTTTACTGAGGCACTTCCTAATGCAAGAACCGTGCAGTTGCCGCATACCTGGAATATTGAAGAAGAAAATCAAAACCACTATGGTTGGGGATGGTATCAAAAGAAAATCGCCATTCCTTCCAATTGGAAAAACAAAAATGTGGTGCTGCAGTTCGGCGCTGTAAATCACACAGCTTTTATCTATCTCAATGGGAATAAAATAGCGGAGAACATTGGTGATGGGTTCAATAAATTCTTTGTTAACCTGAATGGCAAGGTCAACTATGGTAAAGAAAATATCATTACTGTTGCCGTCAATAACGATTACGGAAAAAATAAAGTGCCATTTGGCTCTTCTTTCGACTGGCCTAATGACGGCGGATTGATTCGTCCTGTAAAGCTAATAGTGAGTGATAAGCCTGCTGCCGCCTACATTCATGCCACACCTACATTAAACGTAGCTACCAACGAAGGAAGGCTGAATGTAAAATTGGGTTTCGATGCTCCGGTTACCCACACTAAATTGAACGTCGTAGTGAGAGAAGAAAACCAGCTTGCAAGTAATATTGTCTTTAATAAAACCATCACCCCTGAATGGAAGAACAATGAAGCATTTGCTGATCTTGTTCTCCCCAACATTCATCCCTGGCACTTCGATTTTCCTAATCTTTATCGCATTGATGTAACGATAATCAATGGAAAGAAAGCCACCGACAAAATTTCAACCAACGTAGGTTTCAGGGAAGTGAAGTTTGTGAACGGCCAAACATTTTTAAATGGCGAAAGAATAAAACTGATGGGTGTGGAGTGGACAGCAGGTTCTAATCCGGACTTCGGTTTTGCAGAAACAGATTCCGTTATTATTGCCATGGGAAAACTAATGAAAGACGTGAACTGCATTTTCAGCCGTCAGCATTTTCAACAGGGCGATGTGTTCTATGACTTCTGCGACCGCAATGGAATTTTAGTGCAACAGGAAGTGCCGTTGTGGGGACCCGAAACACCAGCCAATGATACTATTCGCAATATTGCAATTAAGCAGATAGAGACGATGGTTAGCAATTTATACAATCATCCAAGCATTTTTTCCTGGGGCGTAGGCAACGAACTTCGGGCCCGAGACAATGATATGAAACAAATGATTGGTGCTCTGCTAACCAGAGCAAGAGCATTAGACCCTTCCCGCCACACGGCTTATGTGAGCAACACGTTGACACAGGGGTTTTACAACGATTCAAAATTTGTACCTGACGCTGCAGCCAATGGCGATTACCTGATGATGAATGAATATGGAGGCAGTTGGTGGAATATCCCAACGGGTAAAATTGGAATGTACTTAGACAGTGTACATATGTCTTATCCCAACAAACCTTTTTTTATTTCTGAATTTGGTTTGTGTGAACCGAACTTTAAAGGTGGTGATGAAAGAAGAGTGGAAGATTTGATTTATCACATGGCCACTTATGAAAGCAAGCCATATGTGGAAGGGGCTATTTATTTTGACCTGACGGACTACAGAACGCATTATCCAGGTACTTCAGAAAACAATAAATATAGAAGAAGAGTGCATGGTGTGTATGATATGTATGGCAACCCTAAACCTTCTATGAAAGTGCTGCGTGAACTCTCATCGCCGGTGGAAGTGCAGAATGTACATCAGTGGAAAAGAGGAAAATTAAGTGTGTTGATTTTTGGAAGCACGGGTTTGCCACAGCATGCCGTGAAAGGTTACAAGCTGTACGTAAGCGATAGCACGGGAAACTATGCTTCAACAAAAGCTTATAATATTCCGGAACTAAAGCCAGGCGAAAGTGTATATGTGGAAGTGGACGATTTGTATGCCGGTAAAGGCATTGTTACAGTGGTGCGGCCAACAGGGTATGTGGTTTCACAAAAATCATTTTACTGGTTGGAAGATGACCAATAGCATTTACTTTACGGTATAAAAAAATCAGGAAGCTGTATGTATTCAACATGCGGCTTTCTGATTTTTAAAAAGCACTTTCACAAAAACTTCTATCTTCATCCAGCATAAATGGCGCTTGCTGCCTGTGCAATTTTATCACCAACCATAGCAGC
>JBQCJM010000301.1:0-5240 GCA_051952715.1 Flavisolibacter sp. | reverse complement strand
ATTGGATAAAGAGATGGTCGTTGACCGATGACAGATGATAGTGACGTTTGATTTAAACTATTTTACCGTCATGCGTTTGTTTAAAAAAATAGGTGATTCATATAAAAATCTCATCTGCCAACTATCATCAACCATCTATCATCCCTTCTTTAACAAACGCCGAAAAGATAACGAAATTGGCAGGAATTTATTTGCATATCCCTTTTTGTAAGCAGGCATTAGCCTACTGCAATTTTCATTTTAGCACTTCTTTGCATTATAAAAATGATGTAGTTGCCGCTTTGGCCGGGGAAATAGAACAGGAAAAAGATTACCTGCCAAAAGAAATTATTGAGACCATTTATTTTGGTGGCGGCACACCCAGTCTTTTAGATACAAGCGATCTACAAATTTTAATGAACAAATTATCCGGGAACTATACTATTGCCACGGATGCAGAAATTACACTGGAAGCTAACCCGGATGATATTACGAAAGACAAGCTGCAAGCATGGAAAGACAGTGGCATTAACCGCCTGAGTATTGGCGTACAAAGTTTTTTTGAAGAAGAACTTCAATGGATGCACCGGGCCCATACTGCGAAGCAAGCCATTGAAAGTTTAGAGCTGGCAGTAAAAGCGTTTGATAATATTACCATGGATCTTATTTACGGCTCGCCACTGCTTACAGACGCCATGTGGAAACAGAATGTTGACAGAGCAATTGACCTGGGCGTTCCGCACCTTTCCTGTTATGCTTTAACCGTAGAAGAGAAAACGCCTTTATACAAACTCATTCAAACCAAAAAGACAATTGATGTTGACAGCGAAAAACAGGCAAGGCAGTTTTTATTGTTGATGCAATGGCTGAAGGAAAAGGGGTATGAACATTACGAGGTCTCTAATTTTTCCCGGCCGGGTTACAGGAGCAGGCACAATTCGTCGTACTGGACAGGTGCAAAATATTTGGGCATCGGTCCTTCAGCGCATTCGTACAATGGTGTGGAAAGAAGATGGAATATTGCCAACAACAACGTTTATATAAAAGGCATAAAAGAAGGTTTACCTAAAAGAGAAACTGAGATCCTTTCCGCTAAAGACCGGCTCAACGAAACCATTATGATCTCTTTAAGAACAAAAGAAGGATTGGATCTAAGCAGCATAGCAAAAAGATTTGGTGCTGATGAGAGCAAGAGAATTGAACATCACTTAGATAAATATATTCATAGCGGCCTGGTTCAAGTGCACGGTGAAGTTGCGCAGCTTACAGATGAAGGCATGCTAAGGGCAGATGGCATTGCAGCGGATTTGTTTGTTTCCTGACTTGTTGGAATGATTAGCGTTTCTTATACTTAGTTGCAAACCAAGTACAGCATTTCGTTCTTTTTATTTTAGAACACCAACGACAGCATGGGATGACTTGTGAGGAATCAATGATTATACTGGTAAAGCAGAAAATCTCAATTAGCTTTCAACATTTCCTTTAATCTTGGATAAACTTCCTTTTTTAAACTCTCATTAGCTTTTTGAGGGTCTGTACTACCTCCCGGACTAAAATAGATTATTATCCCGGATGTATCTGTGATAGCTGTGACAGGAAAGCCAAAACCATAATTCAATTTATGAACCTTGTCTTCCGGCAAGCATATAACAGGATAAGCAATATTGTATTTTTTTACAAAATCGGATGTCTGTGCAGTGGAATCGAAAGTAAAAGAGATAAACTGAAAATTTTTATGCTTTTTAAATTCATTGTATAATTGGTTTAATCCTTCAGTTTCAGCCATACAGGGAGGACATGCCTGAAACCAGAAATTGATTACCGAAACTTTTCCTTTGAGGCTGTCACTTGTATATCGGGTTCCCGAAATTGAGTATGCATCAAAAGTGTTGAATTTTTGTCCGGGCATAGCGTTAAGACGTTCGTTAAGCTTGTGCAGGAAGGCGGTAGCTATGGAATCCTTTTCGCTTTGAGCCTTGCCTAATAAGGACATTGCACTGAATAATATTGCATAGGCAACTTTCATACTTAAACACTTTATTAATTTTGAATATCCACAGCAGTATAAAAATACTCCTGTAGATATTCAGCAATACAATCTTTCGAATAATTAGATTGAAGTAAGGACAACTATAATCTATGGACCCCTCATTACACATTGTACCAGGACAAGGCACGTCGCATTCTACCTTATCGGGAGATACGATCCCATAAATGTCTCCTTTGTCGAGGAGTCTCCGCTTCAGCATCTTGCATAAAAGAACTGTTGTGCGGGACTCCTCGTAACGAAAATCTCCCCCGAGGAGATCCCCCCAAAATTGATGTACTTTGAAGATGCGCTTGGGAAGACTCCTCGGCAAAGGCAGACCCGAGTTGTGGTATCAAGGTCTTTTACTCCGCATTCCTTGCGGACAGGTTTATTGCAATAAAGAGTTTAGCCCTTCGGCTTCTTTTTTCAAAGTCGCTATACTACTGCTCAACTTATTGGTTAATACGGCTCATGATAGAAGTTTTAATTTCCATAGCTTGGTTCAATCTGCATTTATAAGTTGATCCAAAAGAGTGCTAAGCGCAGGTTCGCTGGGCCTGGGTACATCCGCGTCGATGATCTTACCTTCTCGATCAAAGAGCATATACCTTGGAATAGCACTAATGTCATACTGCTTTACCAAAGGCGACTGATCGGCATTGATCAATAAATAATGATTATTGCTTTCAGCATTAGCAGCTATAACCGCTTTTCGCCATACCTGTATTTCCCTGTCCATAGACACGTTCAGGAAAACGATTTTGTCTTTCGGGTAATTTTGAACCAGCTTTTCCCAATAAGGCCTTTGTTCCCTGCATGGAATGCACCAACTGGCCCAAAAATCAACCAGCACATATTTTCCTTTGTTCGCTGCCAGAATCTTCTCAAGACTGGATGTTTTTCTGCCATCTATTGCCAGCAAAGGGTCGCAGCTGTCAGCCGCCCTTTTGTCGTTTCGCCTTCGCTCAACCATAACATTATGCACTGTTTTTCCGTAGTCTTTATTCTTAGAATAGCTTTTGTACTTTTTGAAATAAGCAGGCGGCACCTCCATACCATAGGTATAGGCCCGGTACATTAACTGACTCAAAAGATAATCTCTTGCAAGGCCGGTAAAATTAGTTTCCACGCTGTCGAAGACATGCCAGAGCTCAGCCTCGCTAGTAATATGGCTTTTGTGTGGAAAAAGTTCCTGGACAATATCATTCAACTGCAAACTAACATTATTAAGCTTTGACCTTTTGCTTAAGTTATTGAACAGCGGAATAAACTGTTTTAATTTTTCTCTGTATAAACCGTGTGCCTGTAAGGTATCTTTATAAGTTCTATAGACAGAGTAAAACAAATTGAAATCGTACCTGTTTTCAAGGTAGTCTTTTGTCAGCTTTTTAAATTTTTTACTTACATGACAAGCTCGCAACAGCGAATCAAAAAGCAAATAAGAAGATATTTTTACCTGGACGAGTTCAGCCTTACGCCTGCTTTCTAATTCCAGTATGGTAGCAAGGGAAGCATTGGGTACGAACTGAAAAACAGTGCGTTTTTCCAGTTCATGAAAAGCTTTAAAGAACATAAGTTCCTTGTCTCGTCTGTGGTTGTTGCTAATTGTAAAAGTATAATCGCTATAAACTCCCTTTACATTAATATGCTCACCGGGGTAAACAAGTGCCTCATCATTGTTAGTACGTGAATTAAAAAAAATTGGCCCATAGATTATAGCTTTACTTGTTTTGCCTTTTTCAAGCTCCACTTTGTGAACAAAATTTGCCCTGAGATTAAGCATGTCACTATAATAAATTTCATGCTCTGAAAAGAGCGTATCCTCAAAAACAGAACTGTCCGGCGTAAAATAAACCGGCTTTGACCTTCCTTCCAACATACGGTAGCTGCGGCAGGAAGAAAATATTATTATTACTACGCCATATAGGAATAACTTATTCATTTTAAAAAATTGATAAAAGGTAAGTTGCAGTTCACATGTTATTGCTCACTGCAACTTATGTAGTAAGGATTCATCTATACACAAACATACCCATAACGGCAGGTGCCTTGGTAACATTTTCCATTTGATGTAACCTTCTCAGTGCCGCAATAAAAATCTTTGGTACCACAATCATCATTGGTTGTACATTCTTTAGGTGGCTCAGAAACACCTCCAAAAACATTTTTCATTTGTTCTTTACTAAGGCTTCTGCCTAACAATTCAAACTTTTTCATTTGTTTAAAAGTTAATTTTAATTAATGGGCCGGGGTTGTGGTACCAGGCTCTTTACCCCGCACTCCCTGCGGACAGGTTTATTGCAATAAAGAGTTTAGCCCTTCCGGGCTTTTCAAATTTATTCTTTCCAAACCTCTCTTAACTGTCCCAGCAACCTGTCAAGCAGCCTCCTGTCATCGGTAATAATTTCTGCTTTTGCGGAGAGGCTGTTGCGAAAGAAAATTTCTTTGTGATAGCTGGTCTGCAGGCCATGGGGCAAGTCGAGCTTTATTAAAAAACTATCCTTGCGGTTAGGCAAGTTGGATATGTAGTTTACCCTACCGGTTAGGTAACCATATTCCGCATCAGGATAGCTGTCTGCCCTCAGCAATACCTTCTGCCCTTTTTTGATCTTGCCTAAACCGTTTTGCGCTGCCATTAATTCACCATAATACTGTCCCTGGCCTGATTGCACATAAAAAAGTTCCTGGCCACTGCTAACCAATTGATTTTCCTGGAGGGAATTGATAAAGAAAACTTTTCCATGTTCCGGGGCCATTACAATATATTGCTGCATCCATTTATCAATTTCGTTTTGCAGGTTGAGCAGGGAAGAATGGAATTTCTGCTGCTGGTCCGATACAAATTTTTGCAGGTCAAGCAGCTCTTTTCTTTTATTGTGGCTGGATATGTCGCTATTAGTTATCTGGGCATCGGCCTGCTCCATGCTTTGTTGCTTTGCCAGCAGCTTGCTTTTGTATTGGTTTAATTCCAACGGGGCAATAACTTTTTCTTTAGCCAAAGAGGCATAGGCGTCGTATTCTTTTTTTTGCAATTCCTTGTCCTGGTTCAGCAATTGTTTTTGTTCGACGGTATTATTTCTCAAAGCCACCAGGTATTGCAGGTCCTGTTCGAGAGCCGCCTTTTTCTTTTGATAATAACCGCTTGAAAGGATTTGTTTTGTTTCAAGCAAAACAGTTCCGAAGTCCTGGTAAGAAGGTTGTAGTTCTCCTAAATTGGAAAGACCGGGCAGAG
>JBQCJM010000300.1:0-2147 GCA_051952715.1 Flavisolibacter sp. | reverse complement strand
CACAACGTGTTGGTGGAAATAGCAGCGATCCGGCAACAGCATACAGAAAGTTATTACTCCTGCACTGCGGGGCTTATCGAAACCCGCGCCCGGTTTGCCTTACTGGTGCTAAATCCGTCTTCCCGTTAAGGAAGCTTTTGTGTTGGATTTGTACCAACAATTATTTTATTACGCTTAATGCCTAATTTATCAGGCTTAATGCTTAATGTCTAATGCTTAATGCCTCATGCCATCAGCCTTAAGCTTTCAGCGTTAAGCCTTCCCGCCTACTGCACCATTTTATTTGCACAGCCGGAACTCGCAAAAGCTTCAGGTTTAGCTTTGAAAGCAAAGCCCATTCCCAGGATGTACCCGGTAGCTTCTTTTAAAGCATCATTACTTTTGAAGCCAGGATTGGTATTGATGTCCGCGTGAATTTCCATATCTACATTGTAAAAAGTAAAAATGTTAGACAATAAGTAGGCTACTTCAATACTCATGGCCACCTCAGCAAGCATCCGTTGCTTGATGCTCATTTTGTGGCGGGTGACCCGGTTGTGTATATACATGAATTCCCCTTTTTCTTTGCGGATAAAAACAATTACCGTTGCAAATTGGGTGATGCTTCCTTTCACCTGGCTGTCTGTGCCAATGCATGCTTTTATTTCATTGCCATTTTCTTTTTCACGCATCAGGGCATTCCTTACTTCGAGCCCAATTGGCTGATGGATCACTGCGCCGTTAAATTTTCTCCATTGCTGTTTCATTTTTTTTGTTTTTATTCAGGCCTTGTTAATATTGCACGCACCGGAAGATTCGAACTTCCATGCACGGGTTTGGAATCCGTATTGTTGCCATTACATCAGATGCGTGTATTGTGGACGAAACAGGACTCGAACCCGTACGCTCACGGCTTCAACGTGATGCTCTACCATTAAAGCTATTCGTCCTTTTTTGCGGATGAAGAAAGATTCGAACTTTCAACTGTTGGCTTAACAAGCCACTGCTCTTCCATTGAGCTATTCATCGCTGTTGGTCCGTCCCGATAGCTATCGGGAAACTCTTCCGGTTTAAAAGACCGGTACTCTGCCAATTGAGTTACGAACCAATTGGTATAACTATTTTTAATTCAGACCAGCTATACGTTTCAACTGTTGCCAGACCAGGATTCGAACCCGGAACATCACAGTCAAAGTGTGATATGTTAGCCATTACACCATCCGGCATTCTCACTTGCCACCAACCAGTCTCCGCCACTGACCGCTAAACAAAAAACCCAGTCGTTTCTGGCGACCGGGTTTTTTGTCATTCAGGTGCATGATGCACCATCATTCCGTTCTATCCGGTCGCTTATAATTACTGTCAATCTGGTTGCCTATGAGCTCAAAACCATAATTCACCTGCATACACCAATGGTATTGTGACAATGACCTTAATTTATTTCGCATCGTAAATCGCTTATGTAGCCAATGTTTTTGCATCCTTTAATCTTTATTTCAATAATTCAATTCATAAAAAAAGCCCTGCATTTTTTGCAGGGCCTCTTGTATGATTCGTTTAATTTTTTTTGAATTAACCAACATCTTTAGATGCCCCGCAAACAGTATAATCCACTATCGGACTAAACCAATTTGTTTGTTTAATATGTAACTGACAGCGAAGCATCTTTATTTGTTTTTGAAATTTTTTCGGCTGCAAAGATGGAAATATTTTTTTGTATATTCCAAATATTTTTAAAATATTTTTTTAGATGAATCATCTAATCGGCTGGAATAGCTGTGCTGGCATGGTTTTGTCAATAAAAATTTCTTTTTAAATATCTTTTATTGAAAGCGTCATTTCTTCATTAGTTTTTCTACCCCCGGGATGCAGCTATTGGGAGCGGGCATCAAGGCAAAAACACAAAGCCGGAATGCCTGTTAGAAAGAAGGTCAGAACGCTTGTCTTTAACTGTCTGAACGTTCCAATTGCTACTACCTCCTTTGAGGGGTCAGCATTTTGTACAATTAAATAACAGGCATAGCGCGATAATTTATAGCCTGGCATTTCTCTTTCTGCTCCTGAACCAATTGTTACCATCTCGTTGGCTTCAACGATATGGCCTTTTGGATCATTGCCACTGTTTTTACATGCATTCCACCTTTTTCAATAATTGCTGTAAAGTTTCT
>JBQCJM010000299.1:0-11044 GCA_051952715.1 Flavisolibacter sp. | reverse complement strand
CTTCCTGCATGTTGCATTCTACCGTTTGATAAGCAAAGTGATTTTTATCAACCTGCTTACCTTTTCCCAGAAATGTCCAGTCAGCATCTCCGCACTTAGTTGCCAGATCAAATTTGCTAACTAATGTCCCCTTACGATCAAAAATGTAATAGCGGAGAAGACTACAATAGTTGCTTTCGTCCTGCGTAAGAATGGTGAACTCAATAAAATTCGAATCCCTTGTTTGCCAAGAGTAGTAATAATCCCGGTCATATCCCTGTCCAATAAACCTTCTGCCACCTTGTTGAAAAATGAGTTTAAAAGCGTCACTGTCCACTTCCTCATAATGTCCCGACCGTAATTCAAAACCGAAAGTATCGACCTCAAAGTTCTTTAAATTTTGATACTTGAATTTGCTTTTTAGGTTACAAATCGACGACCCCTTTTCATTAGGAATGTGCACATTGTTGACTTGTTTGCAGTTCTGTGAAAAGAATATAACAATTGAAATCAGTAATAATGTTTGTCCTCTCATTGTATTCTGTATAGAATTGGTTATGCTAATATAATATGCCCTGCGATAAGCGGATGCCCTTGGAATATACTGGTAATTACAGGCCATACAAAAAGACTTTTCGTCAGCCTAAATCTTAACCTTTAAACTTGTCACAAATTCCGTCTCCCGACATATTCATCTCCTGTCTATCTTTGCGGCAAAATTTTGATACATGAATTTGCACGAATACCAGGCGAAAGAACTTTTGAAAAAATATGGCGTTCCGGTGCAGGAAGGTATTGCTGTAAGCACACCTCACGATGCCGAAGAAGCCTATCGCCAGATTAAAACCCAATACGGAAGCAACTTTGCAGTAATAAAAGCGCAGATACATGCCGGCGGCCGCGGCAAAGGAAAGATTAGAGAAACAGGCATTAATGGCGTAAAGGTGGTGAAATCACTGGATGAAGTGACCGAAGTGGCGCAAAAGATGCTGGGAGGCACTTTAGTTACCATTCAAACTGGTGAAGCCGGTAAAGTGGTGAATAAAATTTTGATTGCGCAGGATATGTATTATGATGGCCCCAGTGAAAGAAAAGAATTTTATCTCTCAATACTATTAGACCGCTCCAAAGGACAGAACGTAATTATGTATAGCACCGAAGGCGGTATGGACATTGAAGAAGTAGCACATAAAACACCTGAGAAGATTTTTAAAGAGTGGGTATTCCCCGGCGGCGGTTTGCAAGGCTACCAGGCAAGGCAAATTGCTTTCAACTTCGGTTTGAAAGGCGATGCTTTCAAAAACATGGTAAAGTTTGTTACCAATTTATACAACGCTTACGTAGGATTGGATTGCAGCATGCTTGAGATCAATCCTTTGTTTAAAGCAGCTGATGATAAAATTGTGGCTGTGGATTGCAAAATGAATTTGGATGATAACGCATTAATGCGCCATCCTGATTTGGCAGCTATGCGTGACATCAGCGAAGAAGATCCTACCGAAGTCGAAGCCGGCAAATACAATTTGAATTTTGTAAAATTAGATGGCAACGTAGGTTGCATGGTAAATGGCGCCGGCCTGGCTATGGCCACTATGGACATGATCAAACTAAGCGGTGGCGAGCCTGCCAACTTTTTGGATGTAGGTGGTACAGCCAATGCGCAAACGGTGGAAGCCGGTTTCCGCATTATTATGAAAGACCCAAAAGTAAAGGCCATTTTGATCAATATTTTTGGTGGTATTGTTCGCTGCGACCGTGTAGCACAAGGCGTTATTGACGCTTACAAAAACATGGGCAATATTAATATCCCGATCATTGTTCGCCTGCAGGGCACCAATGCCGAAGAAGCGAAAAAGCTGATTGATGAAAGCGGATTGAAAGTGCAATCTGCTATATTATTAAGTGAGGCTGCAGATCTGGTGAATAAAGCAGTAGCTTAGTCTGAACCATGATTTTGGGTGAATTGGATAAGATTAATGAGGAGATTATAACCTTACTATAAAGTAAGAGCCTTCAATTTCTTGAAGGCTCTTTTTATTTCTTGTAAATCCTATTCATCCACCCAAGTCATGGTTCAGATTTATAGTCTCCGAAAAACTTACTGTTATCAGCCTTTATATTTTCCGTTGTAGTTTTTTTACAATTACCTGCAAGAACATCGTTCACAAATAAAGTTATAGCATTAGTTACGTAGGCTTGCGAAAAGCCATGCCCATGCCTTGCATTTTTTACAAAATAAAGGTCATAACAACCGCCATTTGTTTTAAACCGCTGGGCAATATCGTAAGAGCCATACAGCATTTTAAATTCGGAGCTTTCGCCTTTGGCATGTTCATAAGGAATGACTTCATCGGACTGGCTTTGAATCAACAATGCCGGCACTGCCTTTATTTCAGATGCCGATATTAAAGCTGTATCTACAATGCCACCCCACAAACTGTAAACACCACGAACAGAATAATTATCTGTAAAATTATTGCCCCCACCTGCTACAGCACCCAGATCCTGGTGAAGCATAGGAAACAGCGCATCCCACTCCGATTGTTCTTCGTAAGCATTAGCCAACGCCAGCACACCGCCTGCACTCCCGCCGCCAATGAAAATTGCAGTTGTGTCTATATTATATTTACCGGCATTGTGAACTAAAAAGCGCAGGACTGCATCAAGGTCCTGCGCTCCTCTGTAAAAAGCTTTGGCAATACCTAATTGGTCTGAAGGATCAAAACCTAACCTGTAATCTATATTGGCCACTACAAATCCGTTTTTTGCAAGCAGCGTATTCATAAAAGCATCACCTTCTTTATTGCCGTTTTGAAATCCGCCACCGTGGATATAAACAACTAATGGAAGTTTTTTATTTAATTGGGGATATGTAATATCCATTTTAAGGTCTTGCTGTTTTCCATCCCAGCTAAGGCTTGTGGCATAAGTAATATTTTTTTCCTCCTTAAAATCCTGCGCCTGTAGAAAGTGAGAACCCAAAAGAAAAGTGCAGATCAAAAAATACTTCATGGTTAAGTTTTTTTAAAAGATACTAAACTCTGCGGTAGCATATATATTTTTTACCAGCTTTTGTGCTGCACAATCTTTCTTGAAACAAAAATCCCTTCGCCAGGCGAAGGGATCAGTAAATTCAGGCGAATAGAAGTGACTTGTATTCAAAGGGACAGACGCCTGGGCTTTTCAACAGATTGAACTAATCACAAGCTTGCCTTAGTTTAGATCAACTGCTTTTAGGAAAATTGGATTTACTGTTGGTTTTTCATTGAGTACCGTATAAAATTCAGCCACTTTTTTTTGCATACAAACAATTTGATGCAACATCTTTATGATGTACCAAATAATTTTAATCACCACTACTAATTATCACTTACTTTGACAGCTCAATTATAGTGTATGCAAAACCGTAATGAAATAGTGACGCCAGATTCATTTACGATTAGAAGCATTGAAGAGAAAGACAATGCTGCCTTAGCCCGCATCATCCGCACCACGTTGAAAGAATTTGCCGCCAATCATCCCGGCACTGTTTATTACGATGACACTACAGATGCTCTATATCAGTTGTTTTCACAAACACCCGGCTCGATCTATTATGTTGCCGAATATAATAACGAACTTGTTGGCGGTGGTGGCATTTTTCCTTCTCCGGGTTTACCAGATGATACCTGCGAATTAGTAAAAATGTACTTATTGAAAAATGCAAGAGGCATTGGTCTTGGAAAACTACTGATACAAAAGGCACTTGATTTTGCAAAAGAGGCTGGCTATAAAAACGTGTACCTGGAAACGATGCCTGAATTAAAACAGGCACTGAAAGCCTATGAGAAATTTGGATTCAAATACATCGATCATCCAATGGGGAATACAGGGCATTTTGGATGTGATCTCTGGATGCTTCTCCCCCTGTGGCCCTGAAGGGGAGACTTAGACTAGTCATACTTTTTGTTTACGTTCAATCCTTATTGAAACTATTCCTTTTAGATTTTCACTTTAATGCATAACCTTAAGGGAGACTTTTATTTTATAAAAGCAAAATGTTTGTAGATGCAGATAACTGCTTCGCGATTAGAAAAAACAGCTTTTGCAATAATCGAATAAAACTGCAATCAGAAGAAGTGAATAAACAACTAGAGAGAACAACTTCAATCTAAGACAAAACTGCAATGAGAAAGGTCTCTACAACCTAAGTCTCCCCTTCAGGGGCACAGGGGGAAACTTCATACACAGGACTAAACAAATACAAACGATTTGTTTTTACCTCAACACATTTAAATCGCTTCCGCACCCTCTCTCCCATTCTGAAAATTTTTCCATCGTGGGTTTTGAATAATGAACCTTTAGGAATTTCTTCTACAAACACCAAATTATCTTGTTTTTCATCATAATTCCTCAAAGTTTTTAAAAGCAGTTCATCAGCACAGCTTGACGCAGCAGGGTTGTGTAACGATCGCAGCAAAGCATTTTTTATGTCAACAGGAAAAACATTGTGTTCTATAAACTGCGCCAGCAATTGGCCAAAAATAAATTTCCATTCTTTTCCGTGAGAAGCTACCTTATTTCCGAATTTTTCAAACGTCAGCAAATGGGCCAGTTCGTGCAATAGCGTAATTAAAAAAGCATATTGATTCAAATTACCATTGACACTGATGCGGTGGTTCTTTGCATACGTTTGGTGGCGGTAGTCGCCTAAAATGCTTTTACGTTCACGAGCCACTGTTAAATGCACGTGATAAAATTGCAAGTAAGCCAAAACAGGCTCTAAAGTATTGTGCGGTAAATAATGTTGCAGGGCCGAAATGGGTGCCTCTTTCCTACTCATTTGTTTTTTCCTTCAGCAACTTCATTAAAATAGAAACTTCCATAAACGTATAGACAAGGTACAAACCCATACAGGTAAACAATGCGGGTTTGTTTAAATTATCTCTATACATCGAGATATAAATAAAGGCTGCAATGATGCATATAAACAATTTGATCATCATGCTGGAATAAACCGACCGCACAAAAGCATGCGGGTTGGGATTTTTTAATCCTTTCTGTGCTAATAAAAAAGAAAGTAGCGTAATGATGAACAATAATAAATTCCCGATAATCATAACGTCCTGGTCAACGCCCCATCTTGCCAGCATATTTTTACCCGAAATAAAAAATCCATTCAACGCAATAAAAAAGAACACTACCGGCATGAATGACTTAAATTTTCTTTTGACCATTATCTTCTTCTTTCTTTTTTGAAGTTTCTTTTACCAGTTGATATATCATCACGATCAACACAACAAAAGGTAATATCCACACTAGCAAAGGCGTGGAAAAATGCAGCCATTGATCTATTTTACTGCCACCAAATACTGACAGGGCAAGGGCCACGAATAACTGTGTTCCCCAGCCTGCATAACGCAATAAGTCAGTATTATTTTTATTTGGCTTTGGCTGTTGGTTCATCCATTGTATCCATTAAAACTACGCTGCCTGCAATAGGGCCGCCCATCTGGCACTGGCCGTTGAAAACCGCTGTAGGATCAATTTGCAAAGTAGCGGCGCTGATGTTTCCCTGCACATTGCTTTCGCCTCTGAGCTGTAGAATTTCCTGCACGGCAATATTGCCAATGACCTTGCCAGTAACATCGGCTTGCTTACCATAAATGTTACCTTCTACTCTTCCGCTTGGGCCTATAACTACTTTGGCGGAGCTATTAACGTTGCCCTGGATAGTGCCATCAATACGCAGATCATTTTCACTGTTTACATCGCCTTGCAAAACGGTGCCTTCGCTAATGAGGGTGGCGCTGTTGCCTAACTTTTCTGAAATGCTGAAAGTTTTGTCTTTGTTGAACATAGGATTGGGTTTTATGAGATAAAAATAATCAATCGTTTGATATTTCCTCCTTTGGTACCTGTAATTGTGTTGTATCGAGTTTAAGATCGGCATTACCGCCGCTCAAAACCTTTTTCAACCCGTCAATATACTGGCTTTGATACGTTACCTGCTTTTCCAGCGAATCCGTCATATACTTCATTTGCCGGTATTCGCGGCCGATGCCCGCATTTCCGTAACCGGGAATATAGTACTTGAGCGGCGTAAATACAATTAATGCTACTGTCAATCCGGTTAATAAGACAAAAATGGTACTCAACGTTATGTAAACACTCATACGTGAAAGGCGGAAGGTTACCACTTCCTCATAGGTATCATCGTTCATTACCACAAGCCGGTACCGGTTGCGCAGTCGCTGTAAGGTTGTTCCGGCATCAATTTTTGCCATAAATAGAATTTGAAATAAAGATAGGGGAAATCCGGCCCTGCCTTATCCCGCCCTTCTCCAAAATAATTCTGCCTTTCTTCACACTAAAATCTTTGAATTTCAGTTTATAACACTTTAGTTTGCGACCGGGAATGAGAGTACTTTATCCTTTTTTTATTTGTTTGTCCGTAGTACTGACAGCGGCTGGGTTTCAGCCATTGTCGGCGCAAATGGGCTTTGCCCTTGAAGTAAAGAAGCCAAAACCTTACGAAGAGCGGGTTTTAAAAGCCGAAAAAACGCCTACCGACAAAAAAATAAAAGCCACGAAACGCTTTTTTCAAAACCTCACCACGCATTACAATTATTTTTTTAATGCCAATAACAAGTTGAACGAGGTTATTGAAAGAGCCAAATACAGCCACCAAGACGATTATGCACAATTGCTTTCTTTTTACAACTATAGCCTTGACGGCACTGCCGGCGATGAAATTGAACTGGATTCGGTGATTTATAAATCGCAAACAGGCATTGTTATGCACGATCTGCGCAGCGACTGGGTGGACAATATGTACCTGCTTTGGGGCGCTGCTCATTATTTTAAAAAAGAGTTTGATTCGGCCTACCTCATGTTCCAGTTTATCAACACATCTTTTGCCGATAAAGAAAAAGACGGTTATTACAAATACATTGGCAGCAACCTCGATGGCAACAAGGCTACCAGCATTGCTACAAAAGAAGACAATGGTCTTGTAAAAAAAGTTTTTTCCACATCACCCAGCCGCAACGATGCTTTGCTTTGGCAGGTAAGAACTTTGATAGAATTAGACAACCTGACCGATGCAGGAAGCTTAATCATCACTTTAAAAAATGATCCGGCTTTTCCCCAACGATTGCATGACCAATTGGAAGAAGTACTGGCTTATTGGTTTTACAAACAAAAAATGTGGGACAGTTCGGCCACGCATTTACTTAATGCGCTGGATGTAGCAAAAAGCAAACAGGAAAAAGGAAGGTGGGAATACCTCGCAGGACAAATGTTTGAAAAAGCAGGAAAGCTTGATGAGGCGCAAAAAGCATTTGCCAAAGCAGTTGGTCATGGCACCGACCCCGTAATGGATGTGTATGCAAGATTAAATCTTGTTCGTACCAATCAGTCGGGTGGAGAGAATTATGTGGATCAAAACATTGCCGAACTGGTGAAAATGGCAAAAAAAGAAAGGTATTCCGAGTATCGCGATGTAATTTATTACATGGCAGCGCAAATGGAAATTGAAAGAGGTAACCTTGCGGCTGCACAGGAATTCATGCTTAAAGCATCGAAGTACAACAACGGCAATCTTACTTCACGCAGCAATGCATTTTTACTGATCGCCGATCTGTCTTATGATCAGAAAAAATATTTACAGGCCGCTTCTTTTTACGATAGCATTCAAACCGGCGAGCTAAAAGAAGAAGAAATAAAAAGAGTAGAGAGCCGCAGGCCTGCTTTGCAAAAAGTGGTTGCCGGCAGCAATGTCATATCAAGACAGGATAGCCTGCAGCACATTGCAGCCATGCCCGAAGAAGAACGAAAAGATTACATTACCAAACTGGTAAAAAAGCTGCGCAAACAGCAAGGCCTGGGTGATGAAAACACAACAGCAACGGCGGGTAATGCCAATCCTTTCAGCTCACAACCGCCGGTAGATTTATTTAATAATCAATCAAAAAGCGGTGAATGGTATTTTTATAATGATGCTTTGAAAACAGGCGGCGCCACGCAGTTCAAACAAGTGTGGGGCAATCGTCCTAACGCTGATAACTGGAGAAGATTTGCGCAGGTTTCCAATCAGTTGCAGGCAAAACTCCCCGGTGGAAACCTTCGAAATGATTTGGATACAGCGGCTCTTGCCACAGCAGCAGATAATGAATTAAGCTATGCGTCATTCTTAAATAAGTTGCCGCTAACGCCACAATCTTTGCAGGCATCCGATGATTCTATCAACAATGCATTATTTGATTTGGGAACAGTTTACCTGAATGAAATGGAAGACTATGCTTCTGCCATTGAAACCTTTGAAAAATTAAGAAGCCGTTCTCCCAATCATCCCAAAATGAATGAAATTGCTTTTGATCTTTATTATGCTTATAAAAAATCGGGCAATACGGCAAAGGCTGCTGAAATGAAAAATGTTCTGGCCAGCAAATATCCTTCTTCCCGCTTCGCTTCTATTGTAACAACAGGAAAAGATCCTTCTGCTATTACGCAGAATGTACCTGAAGCAACAAAAGATTACGAAGACATTTATAATATGTTTATCGAAGGCCGTTTTGAAGAAGCTGAAGCTGCTAAAAAAAGAGCTGATAGCATTTATCAAACCAATCGTTGGGAGCCGCAGTTGCTTTATATAGAAGCTGTGTATAACATTAAGCAACAAAATGATAGCATTGCTAAAAATGTTCTGAATACGCTAATTGCACAGGAAGGCGCATCGCCTATGGGCTCCAAAGCAAAAACGATGTTGGATGTACTGAGCCGCCGCAAACAAATTGAAGAAGAACTCAGCCGTTTGCAAATTGAACGTCCAATAGAAGACACAGTTAAAGCAGTAGCGCAGCAACCTGTTCAGCCACCTGTTACAGAACAAGAGCCTGCACGGCCATTAGCAAAAAGAGATAGTGTTCTTTCTAAACAAAAAGCTGACGTAGTTATTACTCCTGTGCCGGCAAAGCCTGTTGATAGTTTGGCAAAAAAACAAATAGTTGTACAACAAAAATCAAATACGGTTTACCGTTTCGAACCATCATTGAATCATTATGCCGTAATTATTTTAGACAAGGTAGATGCAGTTTTCAGCGGCGAAACAAAAAATGCTTTCAACCGTTTCAACCAGGAAAAATATTACAATCAACCACTGGCAATTAACGCAATAGATTTAGATTCGGTTCATAAACTGATTTTGATTGGAACATTTGCCAATGCACAGGAAGCACTTGATTATGCACAAAGAGCCAAACGTTTGGCGCCAACCGAAATTATACCGTGGCTGAAGCCCGAAAAATATTCTTTCTCTGTCATCAGCTTTGCCAATCTTGAAGTTTTACAAAACTTAAAAGACTTAGATCAATACAAAAAATTTTTGGAGCAAAACTTGCCAGGTAAATTCTGAGCTAAGATTAGAAAGAGTAAAAGAGACAAAGAAAAATTTAATTCGGTTCACTCTCTCTTATCTCTTTCTTCTCCTTTATGCTCTTAGCTCAGAATTTTAACCTTCCATTACGTCCTATTTTATAGTTTTGAAGATATAAGGCATAACGGCATGGAAATAAAACTGAGTCTGAAAACTTAAACCTAGTTTCTATTTTCCTGCGCTTTAATACATATATCTCATGAAGAAAACAGTACGCATTTTTTGGATCATTTTCTTGTCAGGCCTTGGGCTTTGTGTTCTTGTAATTGCGCTGTGCATGTTTGGGGCTTTCGGTAACCTGCCTTCCCTGAAAGAATTAGAGAATCCAAGCATCCTGCAATCATCCGAAGTATACGCCACGGATGGAACATTGATGGGAAAATATTATCGTGAAAGAGGTAACCGTAGCAATGCCAACTACCGTGATATTTCTCCGCATGTAATTCATGCATTGGTAGCTACGGAAGACGAACGTTTTTATAGCCATTCCGGTATAGACATAAAAAGAACCATTTCAGCAGTGGTAACGCTGGGCCGCAATGGTGGCGGAAGTACCATTACTCAACAATTGGCCAAAGCATTGCTTGACCAGGGCAGTAAGAACAAAGCCCTGCGTGTTATTGAAAAGCTGAAAGAATATATTGTTGCTGTAAGACTTGAAAGAAATTTTACCAAGGAAGAAATTCTTGCCCTCTATTTGAACGCTGTGCCTTACGGCGACAATATTTACGGCATACGCAATGCAGCCCGTACTTTTTTTCAAAAAGAGCCAGACCGTTTAAATCCTGAAGAAGCAGCCTTGCTGGTAGGGCTATTAAAGGGCAATTACATCTATAATCCACGGGTACATCCTAAGCAGGCATTAGACAGAAGAAATGTTGTATTGGGGCAAATGGAAAAAAACGGTTACCTCACAGCAGCACAAGCTTCAAAACTAAAAGCATTGCCCATCAAATTAAATTATAGAAAGCTTGATGAGAACACAGGTTATGCACCTTACTTCCGCGAAGTATTAAAAGATGCAGTGGAAGACGCCTTAAAAGGTTTAACCAATGATGAGGGCGATCCTTACAATATTTATGATGATGGCTTGAAAATTTATACGACCATCAATCCAAAAATGCAGCAATATGCTGAAGAAGCTGTAGCGCAACAAATGCCGGTTCTTCAAAAAGCATTGGACAGGCAACGTAACGTAAAAACAGGCAGTGTTTGGAAGGGCCACCAGAATGTGTTAGATGCAGCTATGAAAAACAGCGACCGCTGGCGAAATTCAAAAGATGACGGGCTGACCGATGCAGAAATCAAAAAATCATTTAAGGTAAAAGTGCCAATGAAAATTTTTGCATGGAATGCAAAAAGAGAGACCGACACCGTAATGACGCCGATGGATTCCATTAAATATCACCGGCAAATGATGCAAACAGCTTTTTTAGTTAACGATCCTATTACTGGCGAAGTACGTGCCTGGGTAGGCGGTATTGACTTCAAAACTTACAAGTACGACCATGCCAACATCAATACCAAACGCCAGTTTTGTTCTTCCATCAAACCGCTGCTTTATTGCCAGGCTATGGAAGAACGCGGATTTACACCTGAAACTATGGTAGAAGATGTACAACAAACATTTGGTAAAGATCAATTAGTACC
>JBQCJM010000298.1:0-4951 GCA_051952715.1 Flavisolibacter sp. | reverse complement strand
AGAAGCATTGGTCAATAACATTCAGTGCATTGTTAGTGGCGGCGCTGCCTGCGAGGAGAGCTTGATACGCATTTTTACTGCCGCCAAAATTATTATCATGGAAGGCTATGGCCTAACCGAAACTTCGCCGGTAATTGCCGTGAACAGGTTTAATGAAGAAGACCGCATGTTCGGCACTGTTGGACCTTTGATTGATAATGTGGAAGTAAAGATTGCTGATGATGGCGAAATTTTATGCAAAGGGCCTAACATCATGATGGGCTATTACAAACGCCCCGATCTTACAGCAGAAGTGATCAACAATGGCTGGTATGCCACCGGCGATATAGGCCTGATGGTGCATAATAAGTTTTTAAAAATCACCGACCGAAAAAAAGAATTATTTAAAACAAGCGGTGGAAAATATGTGGCGCCACTGCCTATTGAAAACAAATTAAAAGAGTCGCCTTTTATTGAACAGGTGATGCTGGTAGGTTCTGAAAGAAAATTTGTAGGCGCTTTAATTGTGCCGGCTTTTAGTAACCTGCGCGACTGGTGCAAAAAGCAAAACATTACGGCAAGCACCGACCAGGAAATAGTTGCAGATCCAAAAGTGATCGCTTTATATAAAGACCTTATTGAAAGCTTCAATAAATTTTTCAATCATGTGGAGCAGGTAAAAAAGTTTGAGCTGTTGCCTACCGAATGGACGGTGGATACCGGCGAGATGACACCCAAACTTTCTTTGAAAAGAAAGGTGGTGATGGAAAAGTATAAAGCTGCAGTGGAAAAAATCTACACGTAGCTGGTTAGCAACTTAGACTAAACTAGCAAAACTTAAACTGCTCCACCTTAGGCGGAGCAGTTCTTTATTTCTTTAATGAATCCCTAATCTCCATTAAAAGTTTTTCTTGCAAAGAATATTCTGGTGGGGCTGGCGCCACTTCTTCTTTTTTGCGCTTCATCCTGTTCATACCCTGGATTAGCAGAAAAAGTACAAAGGCTATTACAATAAACTTAATGATCGCAGAAAGAAAACTGCCATACTTTACGGCACCCCAATGCAAGGTGGCAATATCTTCGGCACCTACTGCTTTTAAGGCCGGAGTTAGTAATAAAGGCGTGATAACATCATCTACCAGCGAAGAAACAATTGCACCAAAAGCAGCACCAATGATCACTGCAATAGCCAGATCAACGACATTGCCTTTTAAGGCAAATTCTTTGAATTCTTTTGCAAAGCCCATAGTTAAAAGTTTTAGTTGATTTAAAGTTATAGCTATTGTTGAGTTTATTCTTCATTTTTTTCCAAATGTGGATATTTCATTTGCAGGCTGCTTAATCCTTCTAAAAGTGTTTTGGCTATCAGGTATTCTTTATACCAATTCTGGTCGGCGGGTACGATGGTCCAGGGAGCAATGCTGCAATTTTCAAATACATCTTCATACGCCTGCATATACTTGTCCCACAGTTTGGCCTCTTCCAGATCGTTGGCGTTATACTTCCACTGCTTGGCCGGATCGTCAAGTCTTTCTTTGAATCGCTCCTGCTGTTCTTCCGGCGATACGTGCAGGTAAAATTTAAAAATGGAAGTATTGTTATGTGTTATCAAAAGGTCTTCGAAATTGTTGATGGCATCAAAACGTTTTTGCGCCAAATCGTCATCGCACCAACCATGTACACGGGTAACCAACACATCTTCATAATGGCTGCGGTTAAATACCTGTATCATTCCTTTAGCCGGCGTGTGTTGATGAATGCGCCATAAAAAATCGTGTTTCAGTTCTTCTTCTGTAGGCACTTTAAAAGATTTTACCGACACGCCTTGGGGATTTAAACGGCCAAAAACTTTTCGTATAGCACCGTCTTTACCGCTGGCGTCAATACCTTGTAAAACAGCCAGCACAGCATGTTTACCTTCGGCATATAAAAGATTTTGCAGTTCGTCAAGCTTTTCTAAAATCTTCTCTGTTTCTTCCTTGATTTGCTTCTTATCAAATTCTTTTGGAGCTTTTGTGCTGATGTTGGATAAACGGTTCATAAAAATTATGTGTTTAAATGTAATCCTTCTGCACTTTTGCAAACTTATTTACACGAATTTAAAGTACTAATTACACGAATTGTAATGAACGGTTCATAAGTGTTTAAAACAAAAAGCTGCTGCTCTGAAAACTTTGTGTGCCAAACAATACCATATGTCCAAACAAAAAATAGTTAACTGGCTCATATTTATTTTACTCTCCCTTATCTGGGGCAGTTCATTTATTTTAATGAAAAAAGGATCAGAAAATTTATCAGGATGGCAAATTGGTTCGTTGCGCATATTCTCGGCGGGTCTTGTATTTTTCCCTTTTGCTGTTTTTCATTTTTCAAAAATTCCGCTCAAAAAAATTCCTTTCGTTATTCTTTCGGGTCTGTTGGGCAATCTTTTGCCTGCTTTTTTGTTTGGCATTGCCGTGGAAAAAATCGATAGTTCGATGGAAGGCATTCTCAATTCCCTCACACCATTGTTTGTTATTGTAATAAGCATTTTATTTTATAAAGACAAAATGCAAAATAAAAAATTGGCGGGTGTATTGGTTGGCCTTATTGGTTTGATCATTCTAAGTCTTTCTAAAAGCACTTTAATACATAGCGAGTTTAATTATACCCTGATGATTTTATTGGCTACATTATTTTACGGGCTGAATGTAAATATTGTAAGTCATTATCTAAAAGGTGTTGACCCGATGCAAATGGCTACGGTTTCTTTAGCCATTGTTGGCATTCCTGCAGGCATTGTAGCCTGGCAGCAAAATGTTTTTTCTATTCTTCAATATGATGAATCGGCAGGATGGTCTATAGCGGCTGTTGTTTTATTAGGTGTGGTAGGCAGCTCGATTGCCACGGCTTTATTTTATGTATTGATAAAAAGAGCCGGCGGGTTGTTTGCTTCCCTGGTTACTTACGGCATTCCCATTATTTCAATTATTTGGGGCGTATTAGATGGCGAAAGTGTAACTGCCATACAAGTGGGTTGTTTGGGAATGATATTAGGAGGCGTTTATTTGGCTAACAAACAATAACTAATCCTATCACTTATAAAGTCGTTGGATTTTTAAAACAGCTGATGGCAAAAACCACCAAAATGCCAATCCCGATAAAAAAATAATGAGTGATGACCAACCAGCAGGCATCACTCATTACTCATCATTCATTTTACTACACTGCCATAATTTCTTTTTCCTTGCTGGCCAAGTGTTTGTCCACCAAAGCAATAAACCTGTCTGTTACATTTTGAATATCGGCTTCTGCATCTTTGGCCGCATCTTCACTCAAACCGTTCTTTTGTGATTTTTTAATGCTTTCAATTGCATCGCGGCGAATGTTGCGAATAGCTACTTTGGAGTGTTCGCCTTCGCCCTGGCATCTTTTTACCAATTCGCGACGTCGCTCCTCGGTAAGCGGCGGCAAAAACAGCCGGATCAACACACCATCGTTTTGCGGATTGATACCAATGTTTGAATTAATGATGGCTCTTTCTATAGGCTGAAGCATATTTTTTTCCCATGGTTGGATAGTAAGTGTTCGTGCATCCATCACACTAATATTGCCCACCTGGTTAATAGGTGTGGGAGAACCGTAGTAATCTACTACAATACCATCCAGCATTTGGGGGTTGGCCTTGCCGGCGCGAATTTTTGTTAGTTCTGTTTCTAAGTGGCTAATGGCTTTTTTCATGGAGTCTTCGGCTAACTCAAGCGTTAACGACACATCTTCTGCTGACATAGCTTTGATTTTTGTAGCGCAAATCTAATAAACGATGAAGATTTAAAAGCAACTTTACACTATTGCTCTACGACAGCCGCTTCTTTTGTAAGAGAAACCACTTTTGTTGAAGGTTTTATAACATCGGCATGAAAAGACTTTGCAACAACCAGCCGGGCAATGGGTTTCCAGAAATACAACAAGGCTCCTATTAAACCAAACCAAATGGCAATCATTGAGCAAATTAAAACGGTAGAGCCAATGCTTCGGCCAAGATAGGCCATGGCAATAAAGGAAAAATTTAATCCTACACAAGTCAAAGCTATCTGGCTGTGATTAAGTCCCCTATCTAAAAGCAAATGATGAATGTGATTACGGTCTGGCGCAAAAGGCGAACGGCCTTTTGAAATGCGGATGCTGAAAACACGCAACGTATCTAAAAGAGGAACGATAAGAATGGAAAACCCAATGGCCACCGATGATGTAAGTGGAAATTTACCGGCAACTGCATCGGCTGTATTAATAAACCTGATCACTAAAATAGCGTTGATCAACCCCAACAATAAAGAACCGGAATCTCCCATAAATATTTTGGCCGGCCGATAGTTGAAAATTAAAAACGCTGCCAGGCTTGCTGCCATAGAAAAAGAAAGTACTGCATAAGCCGGCATATCGGCCATAAAAAAATAAACCCCAAATACACAGGTGGTTAATATACCCAGGCATCCCGCCAGTCCATCTACGCCATCAATAAGGTTAAACGCATTAATGGTTACAATAATGGTAGTGTAAGAAAGCAACAGGCTTGCACTTTGTGGTAACTCATAAATACCTAAAAAACCATGCATACTATCAATGCGAATATTAGCCAGGTGAACCAGAATGGCCGTGGCTGCCAACTGACCCAAAAACTTTTTAGTAGCCGATATAATGAGAATATCATCCTTTAAGCCCAGAAAGAAAATTACCATGGCCGAAGCAAGGAAATATTGAAACCTCGGATTGTCCTTATAAGAAACGGTGAGCAAAGTGGCAATGAATAACCCTAAGAAAATAGCGATGCCACCCAACGAAGCGATGGGTTTTGTATGGAGTTTGCGGGCATCTGGCAGGTCAAATAGCTTCTTTTGATCTGCTACTTTTATAATGGCTGGGATTGCCAAAAAAGTAATAGTGAAAGAAACAAGACCTGTCAACAACACATTTAGCATTCAGCAGGGTTTTG